>NZ_JACSKM010000003.1:0-354663 GCF_018617615.1 Exiguobacterium sp. s189
AGGGAGAATCTGACGGAATGACGAACTTTTGTTCGTCATATCTGTCACAGAGAAAAAGAGTTTTGGACCGGGCGATTCATCCCCCACCTCCGCCGGGCTACGCCCCGAGACGCTTAGAGGAGGGAGAATTCTCGCCTGATTTAGTTAAAATGAACGACCATTGGAGGCTTTTTAGTTATGACAAAAATCGCATGGATTACCGACAGTATGGCCAACTTCTCACAAGAAGAGGCATCACGTCTCGGTGTAGATATCGTCCCGATTCAATTGATTGTGGATGGCAACGGCTACAGTGAAACAAATCTCTCGCTTGAAGACTTGCATCGGTATATGATTGACCAAAAGAAAGAAGCGAAGACGTCACAACCGATTTTCGGAGATTTCATCGGCCGCTACGAGCGCTTGAAAGAAGAAGGATATGACTGCGCCATCGCCGTCCACTGCTCAAACGGATTGAGTAGCACGGCGAAAAACTCAAAAGCAGCGGCAGAGGCGGCTGACTTCAAAGTGTATACGATCGACTCGCACGCCGCGCTCGAAGCGCAACAAGAGCTCGTTCGAATCGGAAAAGCTGCTGAACAAGAAGGCAAATCCGTCGAAGAGATTGTCGCTTTGCTCGAGGCATGGCGCGATAAGAAAAACTTCTTCATGATTATCGGAAACATGGAAACGATGCGCCGCGGCGGTCGCGTTTCTTCGGGTGAGCTGTTCCTTGCGAACATCTTGAACATCAAACCGATCATCACGCTCGATGAGACAGGGAAAGTCATCCCGTTCAAAAAAGCACGCTCGTTGAAGAAAGCCTATGCGGAGATGGTCGGTGAACTCGAACGTCGCCACGCGGAGAACGGTGTGAAGGATAACCGGGTGTTCGTCCAGACGGCACTCGCACCGAAGATGCAAGACGACCTTGTCGCGCTCATCGAGTCGAAATTGCCAGGTCTTGAAGTGGTACGGACACGATTCTGTCCATCGATTGCGGTACATGCCGGGTTTGAGACGGTCGGTGTTTTGTGGCTCGACGCTTAATCAATAGGAGGAATGTAAGATGGAAGCAATGACAACCTTGACTGGATTGAATGAACGGATTGCGAGCACGGAACAACTGCTCGTCTACGTGTCACATCCGGGATGCAGTGTCTGTCATGCGCTGAAACCTCAAATCGAAGAGATGCTTCATCAATTCCCTGACATCGAGGCGGTCGCGGTGGATTCGGACGAAGTCCCGGAAGTTGCGGGATCCTTCTCCATTTTCACGGTACCGGTCGTCCTCTTTTTCATCAATGGGAAAGAGATGCTACGCCGGGCGCGATTCGTCCCGATCGGTGAACTGACGCATCAACTCGAACGCATGCAAGAAATGAGACAAGCCTAAAATCAACCCATCATCCGAATTAGAGGATGATGGGTTTTTTTCGTAGGTGAACGGGTAAAGACCCGCAAACACATAAGGAGTGATTCGATGCGAGGCAAACAATACGTGGGAGAATCGATTGATGTGTACTACGACGTGTCGCTCTGCGTACATGCGGCAGAATGTGTCCGTGGGCTACCGGAAGTGTTTGATACGAAACGAAAACCGTGGATTTTACCGGATGGTGCCGAGGCGCCAGATGTCGCGACGGTGATTGAACGTTGTCCGAGCGGTGCCCTCCAATTCGTCCGAAAAGACGGAGGGGATGCGGAGACACCGGATGTACCAACGTCCGTAAAATTGAATGACTGGCAACAAATCGAAGTGAGAGGCGACCTTCACATCAATCAAGGCGATGAGGTCATTTCGACTTACCGAGCGACACTATGTGGATGCGGGCAATCTGGGAAACGTCCGATTTGTGACCATAGTGGTGCGTGTAAAGGATGAGAGGATGATGGGGGATGCACATTCCACTGCATTCTGAATGGCACGATACGAAATTGACCTTACATTTGATTTCACAACTTCTCGGAAAGATTAAGCTCAAACTGGCACCGCCGGAACCGCAATGGGGGCACGTCTCGTTGCCGCTCACGGTGCAAGGTTTCACGACAGGGTTGTTATTTGAAGGAGAGCGGGCGCTACAGATTGATGTGGACCTGTTGACGTCTTGCCTCGTCGTCCATGTCGAGGAGCAGACGGACGCCATTCCGATTGAAGCGGGCAAAACGATTAAGTCTTATCATGATGATTTGTTCGCGCGCCTTCGTGAACACGGGGTACACGTGAACATCAATCCGAAACCACAAGAGATGGCCTTCAAAGGGTTACTCGATACGGATGAGACCCCGCTCGCCTATGACGCGACGTATGCTCGGAAAGGATTGAGACTGTTTCAGCGGGCGGCGCACGAACAACTAACATATTTATCGAAATTGCGATGTCGGAAAATCAAACCGGCTCTCTTTTGGGGAACGTTTGATGTCTCGTCACTTGTCATCTATCCGATTGAACATCCATTTCCGGAAGATAAGATAATCGAACGTGTCGCCTTTGATGAACAGTTGATTGAATTTGGATTTTGGCTCGGAGACGACGTGACGGATCGTCCGAGTTATTTCGTGTTGCCGTATCCGTTTTTGTTCAGACCGTTACCGACGGATACGTTGAAACCGGAAGCGGCTTATTATGATGCGGAGAAGAGCGAATTTTTCTTACCGTTTGATGAAGCGACGAGTGGTCACGTCCAAGACTTTTTGTCCACCTCGTTTGATATCTTGATGCGTGAGATGGACTGGACGACACGTGATCATTTCTTCATCCCCCTAAAACTAGACGAGGAGAGTGCTGAGTGAATGGATATTAAACAAAAAGAAAACACGTTTTATGTAGGAAACGAGGCTGAGCCATCGGCAGAACTGCATTACGTACCGACGGGTCCCGACAAACTCATTGTCGACCATACGTATGTGAGTGACGACCTGAGAGGACAAGGGATCGGGGAGAAGCTCGTCCTCGCCGTCGTCGAATATGCACGGGAGCAAGGGAAGACGATCATCCCGCTCTGTCCGTTCACAAAAAATCAGTTCGACCGTCATGAGGAGTATCACGACGTGTTGGCGACGTGAACCGAGGTGGGCTAAATGGAAGAAAAACGAGCCACGTGGTTAGAACTCTTCTATGACTTGGTTTACGTCGCAGCGATTGCGACAGCGACCCATGTCTTACTTCACACTCACCACGGTGTCATCCCTTTCGAATACGCCTCGAAGTTCGTGCTCATGTTTATCCCGATTTGGTGGGCATGGGTGGGGCAGACGATGTTTATCAATCGATTTTTTGAAGACGCTGTCCACCAGCGTCTCTTTGTCATTGGACAAATGGTATTTGTCCTCATCATGACGGCAAGCCTGAACGTTGATTTTGATGACTATTATTATTCATTTTTGATTGGCTATCTGGGACTACGTGTGATGACGGTCTTGCAATATACGATGGTGAATCGACGCATTCAAGACCCGGCGGCACGTTTTTTAGGGACGTATTTGTGGATCGGGATTGGAGTATCGGCATTATCCCTGTTCTTTGACGGGAGTTTCCGCTATGTCGTGTTGTATCTGGGCATCATCATCGATTTGGTCGTACCCATCATAGGTCGAAAGCGCCTTGCGATGACACCGATTCACTTAGGATACTTGCTCGAACGTTTCGGTCTTTTGACCATCATTGTCTTGGGCGAATCCATCATTAGTATTCTCGCTGTGCTCGAACCACAAGATGGGGACATCCGGTCCATCAGCTTTTCAATTTTGGCATTCATCGTCCTCATCGCCATCTGGTGGCAATACTTTGACAACATCGAAAAGAAAGTAGACAAGGAAGCAGTCGGTACCGGTCAAATCATTCTCTACGGTCATTTGTTCATTTGGATGTCACTCAGTGTACTTGCGAGTATGATGAAACTCATGTATTTAGGTGAATTAAACGAACGGTTCGAAGTGATTGTGACGTTTGGTGCGGTGCTCGTCTACTTTTTGTCGACAACGCTCGTGTTTCATAATCATCGTTTCCCGGAGAGTCGATTGCACTGGGGCTATTTCGTGTTTTTCGTCGCGCTTATTCTTCTGTTCACCGGCATCCATCTGATTGTACTCGTTTCACCTTTAGTCATCATGATCGAACTTGCCATATTCTTTGCCGTCTACGCCAAACTCACGACCACATAAAAATGGAGCGCCACGAGGCGCTCCATTTTCGAGTTATTCTGCTGCTTGCGGGACGAGGTAGATTAATCCGAACGGGTTATGCAACAAGTTGTCGATTGTCGTCCGCTCGTCTTCACCCATCTCGACCGTGAAAGCACGTCCGTCTTCGAATGCGAAATGGTCGCCATCACCGAACATCGCCCCGCCTGAGATGAGGTGGAAGTTGAACGAGTGAATCACATGGATGGCATCTTCGATCTCGAGTGTCATCGGTACGGCCACGTCAGCATGTCCAAACGCTTTCATTCCCCAAGACATATAAGCGTTCTCTTCTTCCGTGATTGCCGTCAATAGCGAGTAGTCAAGCGCAAGGTCTTCTTCTTTAGACTCTTGCCACTCCTCTTTCGAGAAGGAAACACCAGCCGACTCGACCATGACGCCGACCCCACCGGCATTCAAGACAGCGTTTGCGGCACGACGCGCGGCGGCGACGTCTGTCAAATCGTTGACGTCGACAATCAAGTAGACGACATGCGTGTGACGGGCGATTCCTTTTGCGACTTTCGGTGTGAATCCACCAGAACTTGCGTGGATCATGGCCTCGGCAAGAGCCGGGTCACGTTCCACGACTTCTACGGTGAACGCTTTGCCCGTCTCATCTTCGAGCAACAATAAGCCGGCCATCGTGTAGCCTTCACTATGTAAACTGATTTGTTCGTTCACGCTTTCCGCGGAAGACCAGTTCCCGGGAATGGCGAGCATAACTTGTGTACGATTCATGTCAATCATCCTTTTCTGCAAAAATCAGGCCCCTCCTCGGGAGAGGCCTGGTCTATCTCTTATTATGCCCTATTTTGGCATAAATTATTCTTGATATGTCTTCAATACTTCCTGAAGTGGGATTTGATCGATCTTCCGTCGGCTGACGAATGTGCTCAAGAAGAAGAGGAGAACGACCGCACCGAGCGTATAGACGATATAGATCCATTCGAATTCAAGCGGGAGGACGAGCCCATAATCTTCTGCGAATACGACGATGATGACCCGAAGCGTCAACAAGGCGATCGGAATACTCAAGAGGGCCGAGACGAGCGCATAGATGAAGTAGCTGTTTAAAATCATCGAACGAACTTCCCGTTTTTGGTATCCCATGACCTTTAATAACGAAATGACGTAGTAGTTCTTCTCGACCGTCAGCGCCGTCAGGACGAATAGAATGCTGAAGGCGATGAGAGACGCACCACCAATCAAGACATTCATCATGAAGTTCATATATTGATTGATGGACTCGGATTGTTCAATCAACCCTTGACGGGACAGGATGGTCGGATAGTCTGAGTCGTTCGGACGCTCCGTCGCATAAATGCCATTGAACAACTCGTCTGTCGCGCCGTCGGTAAGCAGTTCACTTAGCGTCGCCCGAGGCAAATAGGCGAAGTCTCCAGAGAATTCATCGGCAATCCCGACAATCGGATAGGTCAGCGTCTCTTCGTTCAGTTCGACATCGATGTCCTGACCGACTTCAAGTCCGAGTTTGAGGGCGAGTGACGAGGAGACGATTAATCCGTCGGGTTCAAGTGTCAATGTGTCACCATCTTCGTTACGTAGCGGGAACAAGGTATTGTCAATCTCTAAACCTTTCAACGTAATCAATTTCTCTTCGACAAATGCGAACGGGTAAGTGAGGAACGGCTCTTGTCCGTCTTCGATTGGCGGTGAACCGTCCGTATAGGCTTCGTATTCATACACTGCTTCATTCAAACCACCCACGGTCATTCGATCGACAGCCCCGTTCATCATGAGGGCGAAGACGATGAGGATGGTCGAGAACAAGATGCCGAGGAAGAAAATGAGGAAGCTTCCCGTGCTCTTGACCGCATACAAGTATTTGAACTTCGTCTTGCCGCTCGCACGTTTCAATAGTCGACTGACGAGCCGACTCAGGCGATTCAAGGAAACGTTGTCCCGAGGCGATAGGAGGGCGAGGGCGCTTTCTCCCATGATCTTGTAGATGACGGCTCCTGCGACGAGTGCAAAGAAAAGCAGTGGCGCAAATACGGCCGTCAAAAAGACGAGCGGACTCTGAGCGATAGTGATGGACGGTAAGAGATAAAAATCGAGATACAGTTCTTTCAACGGGTCTGCGAAATAAAGACCAAGGAAATAGCCGATGATCAGCATGAAGAAAGCGAAGATTAAGATGAGGACGAGATAAGGTGCTGCGATTTGTCGACGACTGTACCCAATCGCCTTCAACAGTCCGATTTGACCGCGTTCCGCCTCGAGCATATTCGAGATCAGGATGGCGACGATGATAACGGCGATGGAGACGATAAAGAGGCTGAGCCCGAGCGCCATCGCTTTCCCAGATGAGATTTCACTGTAAATCGCACCGCTACGGATAATATTTTCCGTCTCCATGACAGACACGACAAACGGTAGGTCGAGATCGGTCATGACGGTCTGGTCCGTCACACCGGAGAGGCGGAACGATTCTTGTCCGACGGTCGATTCGAACGATTCGTCTGTCATGAGTAAGAGCGTTTGGGAGCCGGGATCTAGATTGAAAAAATTGTCGTCGAAGAGGGGGAGTGTATAGTCCGGGAAGAGGACGAACCCGCTGACGGTGAACGGTCTGCCAAGGTCGATCGTGTCCCCGATTTCAATTCCATTCTCTTCAGCATACTTTTTGTTCAGGGCGACCTCGTCGTTCGTGCTCGGTCTTGCTCCCGCCTCTACATAGGAACGGTTGATTGAATCGGATTCTTTTAGCAAGAGACCGCGATGTTCCGCGTCACCGAGTGTGTACGTGATTGCTTTTAAGTCACGAAGTTCAATCGTCGCTTCTGGCATCTCTTGTTCGACCGCATCGATGCGTGACGCAATCAAACGATTAAAGACTTCCTCGTCTGCCTGCTTGATGTCGGCTAGTGTGAACGTTCCGGATTCAGCGAGTGCGGCAACATCGGGGTCACGTAATTCTTCTTCCGTCACCCGGTTCAGCATCTCAACGGCGAAGTCTTCCTGGTTCGATTCTTCCAAGTATTCTTCGGTTGGAACTTCGATTCCACTAATTCCATAGAACATCATCGTGTACGTGAGTGAACTCATGACGATGATGATGGCGATGGCGAGCAGTTGCATCCATTTCTTACTGAGCGTCTTCCACACATTTTTGTACAGCATGTCGCCACCTCCTTATCCCCAACGAATGTCACGTGCCGCGACGCGGGTGTCGTGATGGGTCACTTCGACGATTCGACCGGAGTTCATCTTGATGACATCGTCCGCCATGTCACTGATTCCGTTATTGTGCGTGATGACGACGATCGTTTTCTGATACGTCTCGTTCAGTCGCTCCAACAGCTCGAGCACCTTCTTCGAATTCTCCTCGTCGAGCGAGCCCGTCGGTTCGTCACAGAAGACGATTGCTGGATTTTTAGCGAGACTTCGGGCGACAGAGACCCGTTGCTGTTCGCCCCCAGATAGTTGATAAGGATATTTATCACGCGCTGCCGCGAGCCCGACTTGGTCGAGCAATTCATCGATGGGAAGCGGGTCTTTCGTCAAATCGGACCCGATTTGTACGTTTTCATAGACGGTCAAGTTTTGAAGGAGATTGTATTGTTGAAAAATGAATCCGAGGTGGTCGCGCCGAAACGCCGTCATCTGTTCGGGGGACAAGTCGGTGAGCACCGTGTCTCCGAATGTAATTTTGCCGCTCGTCACGGTATCGAGTCCGCTGATGACGTTGAGTAGCGTACTTTTCCCGCTTCCGCTCGGTCCGAGGATGACGACGAACGCGCCGTCACGAATGCTTAGATTAATCTCTTTCAACGCGGCCGTTTCCACGTCACCGGTCTTATAGATTTTATTGACGTTCTCGAGCTGAATCATCTCTCGTTCGCCTCCTTTGTTCGTTATGTATCATGTACCCTTTTCGAAGTCAGATTGGACAAGTTGCACATAGGATGTTTTGAAAAAATAGTGAAACCGCTTCACCTATGATAAAATAATATAACCAGGTACTAAAAACTTTTTTAAGGGAGAACTTTTTATGAAGATTGCATACATCACGGACAGCACAATCGTCCTTCCAGATGCTTTAGTGAATCACCCAGACATTCATATCGTCCCGCTCTATGTCGTCAAAGGGGAGCAACCGTATAAAGATGGGATTGAAGTCGATGCCACGACCGTCTATGAATGGATTGATGCCGGGGAGCGCGTTTCAACGAGCCAGCCAGCCATCGGAGATTTTGTCACACTGTATGAGAAGTTGAAGGAAGAGTACGACATGGGAATCGCGATTCATTTGTCGTCTGACTTGAGTGGAACGTACTCGGCGTCTGTACAAGGTGCTGAGATCGCAGAATTTAAGTTACTCGCCATTGATTCACGAGCGGGAATCTATACGATGGGGCTCATGCTAGAAGAGTTGATTGAACGAGTCGAACGAGGCGATGCGCTTGAAGACGTGGAAGCCTACATGAAGGAACGCGTTGAAGACGTACGGATTGAGCTGACCCTGCAAAATTTGACACAGATGCAAAAAGGCGGACGCATCTCAAAATCGAAAGCGTTAATCGGGAACATGCTTCAATTGAAACCGGTGCTCCGATTCGAGGAAGGGTTGATTGTCCCCTATCAGACGGTCCGCACGTATAAGAAAGCACAGGCTCACTTGTTCGAAGTGTTGCGTGCAGCGATCGAGTCTGGTGAGTGTAAAAACGTCTCGATTTTCCACGGCAACGTTCCTGAACTCGCACAAGAGTGGAAAGAGCGACTCGGTGACAAGATTCCGATTCGGGTCGACACACTCGCACCGCTCCTCGGGGCGCATACGGGATCTGGGTCGATTGGAATCTCGTATTTGAAAGCGAAATAAGACGTGAAGGCGGTTCTCGTGAGAGAATCGCCTTTTGTATGCTTCAATGTTGTTTTTGCTTTCGTAAAAATAGAAATGTGATTGTCAGCGAATAAATAAGTAGGAACGTGATTAGAAACATGGAAAGGTCCATCGTTATAGCTTCCTTTCATTGACTGTTGCCGACATTCATGCTTACAAAACTTCTTATTGGGAATTTTTTCAATATTTCATTGTCTCAACTTTCAAACAATTGCTGGAATGTTTTTGCATTACGGGTCATACTAGAAAAAATGAACGAGAAAAGGGGAGAAGACGATGCGATTTCGGAAGTATCTAGTTCGGAGCTGGCTCGCCTGGGCAATCGTCTTCACAGGTGTGACGTACTTGACCTTACACCACCTGGAATCGTTCGACTGGCCGTTGTTTTGGTTTATCTATACGCTAGGCGCTTTATTCGTCATGAACCCGCTCAAGCGTAGACATCTCCATTTTACGTTCCATGAGATGTTCGTCTTTATCACGTTCTTCCTCTACGGACTTGCCCCGGCCCTTCTGATGGGTCAACTCCTCTTGTTCACCTTTCAAGCGAGGACGTTCAATCGTCGGGTCGGGCGGCGGCGTTTCTTACATTTCTATCCGCTGAATACGGTGATCGAGTGCCTCCTCGTCTTGTTGCCGGGACTGGCCTATATCGGGCTCGGTGGACGCATCGGGGAGCCTGTTCATTTGATGCAAGAGGGAGTAGCGATGTTGGCGTTCTTAGGAACACTTTTCCTCGTCCTGACGATGAGTTTTGCCTTGTCTTACTTCATGGTCGGGGAGCGGATCCCGTTCCCGATCATGTGGCGATTGATCCGATTCGATTGGCTTGTCGTGTCACTCGAGTTGTTGTTCACGATGATCGCCATCGAATCGTATCTTGTCTTTGGGTACGTCGGGCTCATCGTCACGTTCTTCGTGCTATCTGTCTTAAAAATGACGATGTCAAAAGCAACGGAGACAGAAGAGACGAAAACAAAAGTCGATCAGGTCGAGCGATTGAAAGAACAGCTATACCGTGTCGATAGCGAGCAACTGTTGATTGAAAAGTTTTGGAACGGACTGCGTGATATCGTGGAAGTCGAACGTGGATGGCTGCAGGTTAACCGAAAAGGGGAGCGAACGTTTTACGACATGACAGGACGCATCATCCCGAGTGTGCCGGACGCCTATACAATCGAGCGTTATCATGACGAAGATGAGCCATGTTTCGTCTATGACTCGTTACATGAATGGCATCCCGAGCTACAGCAACAGCAACAAGAGCTGCATCATGCGGCGCTCGTCATCCAGCCCGTTTGGGGAGCAGCGACGGCCGTCAGCTGTATGGTATCGACGACAGCCAACGGCGCGTATGAAACACCGATTGCCATCGAAGTGAACCGGCTCCTTAAAACATTGTCGTGGTCGATCGAGCGAATTGATGAGCGGGATCGCCTGCAGCATGAAAGTTTGACAGACCCGTTGACGGGTCTACATAATCAGCGGGCGTTACGTAGTTGGACGAAAGAACGATTGAATGACGTGGCTTCTTATCCACTCTCGCTCTTCCTAGTTGACTTGGATCATTTCAAGTCGATTAACGATACGTATGGACATGCGTTCGGGGATGAGGTATTGATTGAGGCAGGACAGTTGTTCACGCGCAGCGTTCGGGCGACGGATTTGGTGACGCGGTATGGTGGGGAAGAATTTGTATTCGTGTTCCCCCGAATGGATGAGGCGGCAGCCCAACTGGTCGGTGAAAAGATACGGGAAGCGTTGAGACGCCATGATTTTGGTACGGAAGGGACGCGCATCGCGGTGACGGCGAGTATTGGAATCGAGACGATTTATGAATATGAAGACCTTGACACGGTACTTCGGCATGCGGACCGAGCCATGTATGTCGGGGCCAAGTTCAATGGTCGTGACCGGGTCGCCCACTATCAAGAACTGTCCACAGAAGTCAAATGAAAGGAGGATCCACCATATGGCGGAACCTCCTTTTGTATGAAAAGATTATGAGTTCGAATTATAAAGTTCCGATTCCACCGCATGAACTGCGGCTGACCAAGAGCCGTAGCGATGTAGGATCGCTTTTGTCGAAGGCTTGTTGTTGCGTTTCGCCCATTCCCGATATGCTTCGAATGAGAGGGAGAAGCCCATTTCCTGAATGGCTTCACGTAGCGCGTTGGATAATTCTGTTTTCGAATAGGTCACACTCGCCTCAAGTCCTGCCTCGGCACAGGCATCATGCCACGAACCGAACGTCTTGACGATATGATAATGGCTCGGTGCCTTCGGATGGAGCTTTCGCCATTGCTGATACTTCTTCAAGGTGATGATCGAGCCCATGTCTCGCGAATAAAGTGCAAGCGTCTCGATGATGTCCTCGCGTGTGTACTTCGGCATTTTGTCTGGCAATTCGACAGTTGCTTCTCCATGCCATTCATAGCCTGCGATGGCAAGTGCCTCAGCCCATGACCCGAACTGTCTGATGATGGATTCAGGAGATGGCCAATTCTGTTCCATGGCAAAGCGACGGTAGACAGAGCGGCGTGGACGTTCCTTCAACAAGTCCCCGAGAAGGCGGATGCAATGGATCATCCTCTGTTGTTCGGTGGACAGGTGATGGGATTTAGTGGTTAGCGTTTGACTCAATGATGGTTCCTCCTTCCATGGACTTAATTCTGAACCGACAAAGATGAAAAAAATGCTCCTACAATCATACTATCGGATGGTTTTTCGGATTTATTAACGTGATTTTGAAAATTATTAAACAATTCCTAAGAATTGGATAGGTCTAAAGTCACAGAAAAACATTTCAAAAAATGGTAACATTTCTATTACAAATTAAATCGAATTTCGAGATAAATGTAAACAAAAAGTTTTAATCAACCAAAAATGTCATATTTTTATAAAAAAGTACCCAACTGGAGAAATGGGGTCATCGCCTTCGCTCCAGATGAGTACCCTTCTATAATAAATTTAATTTTCAGACTAATCAATCGAATATTGAAATTACATCAAAAAATTTTTAACAGCTGGTCAACGAAAGTCCAATTCTGCTAAAATAGGCGCATTGAGTGAAAAACAGAAAAGAGGATTACCATTATGACAGTTTGGTTATTTTATACGTTGCTCGGATTGATCCAAGGATTTACGGAGCCGATTCCGATTTCATCGAGTGGGCATCTTGTTATCTTCCAAGAATTATTTAACATCGACTTGCCGGGATTGTCATTTGAAGTTTTCGTAAATTTTGCATCGCTCCTTGCAGTCTTGACGGTCTATCGTAAAGATGTCATCCGCCTCATCGTCAGCTTATGGACGTTCCTATTCAAAAAAGATCGGTCAGATGAGACGATGGTCGATGTGAAGTTTATTGGATTGCTGCTCGTCGCAACGGTTCCAGCCGGCGTGCTCGGTGTCATTTTTGGTGATTGGATTGGAGAAGTACTCGGTGGCGTCGCGACGGTCGGCTACACGCTCATCATCACAGGTCTCGCGCTTTGGTTCATTCGAAACATGCGCGGGAATAAAGGAGATGGCGGAATCACGTTACGTGACGCTGTATTGATTGGACTCGCCCAAGCGGTGGCGCTCATCCCAGGGATTAGTCGCTCTGGAGCAACCATCGTCATGGCGATGTTACTCGGAATCAAGCAAGAATCAGCACTTCGTTTTTCGTTCTTCTTGTTCATTCCAATCAGTCTCGGGACGATGATTTTGGACGGACCAGCGTTATTTACGAACCCAGAAACGCGTGACTTGTTTGGTCCGCTCATCCTTGCGTTCATCGCTTCTTATGTGTTGACTGCGATTTCGTTGAAGTGGTTCCAGCACATCATGGCAAAAGGCGAATTAAAGTATTTCTCATACTATTGCTGGATTGTCGGGCTTCTTGTCGTCCTCTTTCTCGCATAATCGAGGCGCTACTCTCACGGGTAGCGCTTTTTGTTTTGCGAAATAAAAACAATTGGGATACAGTAAATCTGTACAAACAAATATTCCTTCGGGGTCGGGTGAAATTCCCAACCGGCGGTGATGGGCCATGCCCTAAGTCCGTGACCCGGGCGCACGTGTGCGAACGGTGGATCTAGTGAGACTCTAGAGCCGACAGTATAGTCTGGATGGGAGAAGGAACAAAAAACAGGTCCGTGTGACCTGTGCTTCGTCGTACGCTTTTCTGTAAAGAAAACGTTTATTTGGCTTGTCCAAAAACGACGAAACCCTCCCACCAAGACCCTAAGGACCGTTCCTTAGGGTCTTTTGTTTGTACGGAAAAAAGGAGGGAGAACGATGAAACAGTACATGCAACAAGCCATCCAATTGGCGAGATCTGCCGACGGACAGACGGGTGTAAACCCGCTTGTCGGCGCCGTTCTCGTCAAAGACGGTCGCATCGTCGGGCTAGGTGTCCATCTCAAGGCGGGCGAACCGCATGCCGAGGTTCACGCCATCAAGATGGCAGGTGCGGCAGCGTACGGGGCGACACTGTACGTCACGCTTGAGCCGTGCTCGCATCATGGGAAGACACCACCGTGTGCCGACTTGATTGTTGAATCCGGAGTCAAACGAGTTGTCATCGCCATGAAAGACCCGAACCCACTCGTTGCTGGAAAAGGAATCATGCGTCTGAAGTCGGCTGGCATCGAGGTGGAAGTCGGTTTACTTGAAGAGGAGGCGCGGGCACTAAATCCAGCGTTCTTACGAGCGCTTGAGACGAAACGACCGTACGTCATCTTAAAGACGGCGACGAGTCTCGACGGAAAAGTTTCCTTGGATTCCGGTGAGAGTCAATGGGTGACGAGTCCGGAAGCCCGTCGTGACGTCCATGAACTGCGTGCCAAAACCGATGCGATTTTAACGGGGATCGGAACGGTGCTTGCGGATGACCCTGCACTGACCATTCGATTAGACCGTGAGACACGTCAACCGAAGCGAGTCGTCCTCGACCGTGACCTTCGCTTGCCACTCGCGAGCGCGCTTGCCCGAACGGCTGAAGACGTCCCGGTGCTCCTGTTCACTTCGTCAGACGACAGAGAGAAACGGGAACAGGCACGTGCCATGGGAATCGAGTTATTCGATTATACGTCGCTCGGAAACGTGCTCGAGACACTTTACGCGAACGGGGTTGGACGCTTATTGATCGAGGCGGGACCGACACTTGTCACGTCCCTTCTTGATGGAGGGTACGTGGATGAATGGGTCGCCTATCAATCACCGCGCGTGTTCGGTGGAAAAAATGGTGTCTACCGTTCACAGCAGGAAGGCTCGCTGGATGCGATTTCTCGTTTTGAGATTCATCATGTCGAGACGATCGGACCTGATTTGAAAGTCGTCCTTCGAAAGGGGGCGCTCTGATGTTTACAGGAATCGTAGAAGAAATCGGTTCGGTCAAATCGGTGAAGCGAAACGGTCCGTCCTTACGACTCGTCCTATCGGGAGCAAAGGTGCTCGATGACGTAAAAATCGGCGACAGCATTTCGGTAAATGGGATTTGTTTGACGGTCACAACGTTTGATGCGTCAACATTCGCCGTTGATGTGATGCCAGAGACACTGAAAGCATCCAGTCTAGATGGCGTGAAGCCAGGAACGCGCGTCAATCTCGAACGAGCGATGCCGGCGAACGGACGATTCGGCGGACATTTCGTGTCCGGACATGTTGACGGCGTCGGACGCATCACCAAGAAGCGTCCACTCGCAAATGCCGTATATGTCGACATTCAATGCGACCCTTCGCTTCTCCCATACATCGTGCCGAAAGGCTCGATTTCGGTGGACGGAACGAGTCTGACCGTATTCGATGTATCCGAACGTGGGTTTACGTTGTCGTTGATCCCGCACACGTATAGTGAGACCGTTCTCGGGTCGAAACACGTCGGCGACCCCGTCAATTTGGAATGTGACTTGTTGGCAAAATATATGGAAAAACTAGTCGGACAGTCGAAGATGACACTCGAATCTTTGGCGTCACAAGGTTATGGAAAGGCGGGATGGTAATGTTTGATTCGATTGAACGGGCCATTGAGGAATTAAGACGCGGACGTCCCATCATCGTCGTCGATGACGAGAATCGTGAGAATGAAGGTGATTTTGTTGTGCTCGGTGATAAGATGACACCCGAGACGATGAACTTTTTAATCACAGAAGGGAAAGGACTTGTTTGTGCGGCCGTCGCCGAAGAAGTAGCGGTGCGCCTTGAACTTGCACCAATGGTGACCAATAGCACGGACCCACATGGTACGGCGTTCACGGTTAGTATCGATCATATCGATTCGACGACAGGCATATCGGCGAGCGAGCGCTCTCACACCGTTCGTGAATTAGCGAACCCGTCATCACGTCCTTCTGACTTTCAACGACCGGGACATCTCTTCCCGCTCATCGCCAAAAAAGGAGGAGTCTCGGTGCGTCGTGGTCACACAGAAGCATCCGTCGATTTGGCACGCCTTGCTAGTAGTGAGCCGGTAGCCGTCATCTGTGAAATCATTCGAGAAGACGGGGAGATGGCCCGCGTCCCGGACTTGGTCGAAGTCGCAAAACGTCACGAATTGGCGTTCATCACAATCGAAGCATTGGTCCAGTACATGGAGACGAGTCTTGTCACGCGCGAAGCGGACGTGTCACTCCCTTCATCGAAAGGGACGTTTCGAATGATCGGATATGAGAACCGATTCGACCGACAAGAGCATGTGGCCCTCGTGACCGAGACGCTTACAGACGTCCCACTCGTTCGGATTCATTCGGAATGTTTGACGGGAGACGTCTTCGGGTCGTTCCGATGTGACTGTGGTCCGCAACTTGATGTGGCTATCGAGAGAATCGAACAGGAGTCGGGCATTGTCCTTTATATGCGTCAGGAAGGGCGAGGAATCGGACTCGTGAATAAACTGAAAGCCTATGCCTTACAAGAGGAAGGGTTGGATACGGTCGAGGCGAACGAGGCACTCGGATTCCATCCCGACATGCGTGACTATCGTGTCAGTGCAGCGATGCTCCGCGACCTCGGGGTGAGCCGTGTCCGACTCATGACGAACAACCCTGAAAAAGTCGATGCCTTGGAATCGTGTGGCATCACCGTTGTTGAACGTGTCCCGCTTCACGTCGGCGCGCACGAAGCGAATGAATCATATCGTATGACGAAACAACTCAAAATGAACCATATCGGAGGATGAATGAGATGACATATACATTTGAAGGTAATTTAGTTGGAGAAGGCTTAAAGATTGGAATCGTCGTCGGTCGATTCAACGACTTGATTACAATGCGTCTTCTAGACGGTGCGAAAGATGCATTGAAGCGTCATGGCGTGAAAGAAGAGGACGTGTCGCTCGCTTTCGTCCCGGGTGCCTTTGAGCTCCCACTCGTTGCGAAAAAAATGGCGATGAGTCAAAAATATGATGCGGTCATCACACTAGGGGCCGTCATCCGTGGCGCGACGCCGCACTTTGATTACGTGTGTAACGAAGCGGCGAAAGGAATCGCACAAGCGAGCTATCAATCGGAGGTCCCGGTCATCTTTGGCGTATTGACGACGGAGACGATCGAGCAGGCGATTGAACGGGCTGGTACGAAAGCAGGGAATAAAGGCTGGGAAGCAGCAACATCAGCCATTGAAATGGCGAACTTGTTAAAGCAAGTGTGAGGAAGAACCGGGTGCATCGTCGCCCGGTTTTTCAATTGGGATAAGCAGGGTAAAAAGACTGAAAATTGGGTAAAATAAACTCATGGAACGATTGCATATATTCCAGAGAAAAGGGAGGTTTGGCACATGGCAACTTCGCATGAATCATTGACGTTACAGTTACAACAACAAGAGCGACTCCATCACCTGCTTTCGTCACTCCTCAATCGTTTTTTAACAACAGAGATTGCGGATTTCAAAAAGCGGGTTGACCAGTCGCTAGCCGAACTCGGACATTATTTCGCGGTCGACCGCGTCTATGTCTTCGATTACGATTTCACGAACCAGGTCTGTCACAACACGTTCGAGTGGTGCGCCGAGGGCATCACCGCCGAGATGGACAATCTTCAAGACGTGCCAATCGACGTGTTGCCTGAATGGGTCAACACTCACGTGGCAGGCGAGACGATGTACATTCCACGCGTGGCAGATTTACCAGAAACTAGTGTCGTCCGCGGCATTCTCGAACCGCAGTCGATTCAAAGCTTGCTGGCGGTCCCGATGATGCAAGGCAAGACGTGCCAAGGGTTCGTCGGATTTGATTCCGTCGTCTCGGAGCGAACGTACACGGAATACGAGCAACAGGCACTGCAAGATTTCAGTAATGCCCTTCTCGGTGCGGTCGAACGGCACCGAATCGAGGCGGGACGGGAAGAAGCACAGCGTATCCTCGCAGAGCGGGAAAAAGAAATGATCGATTATCAAGAGGGGCTCGTCCGGACGTTGTTACGACTGTCCGCACTACGTAACAATGAGACGGGGAACCATATCGAGCGGGTACAAGATTTGTCGACGCTCTTTGCGACGATTTTATATGACCATCATCACCCGGACGTGTCGCCACTCTTCATCGAAGGGATTCGACTTGCGGCACCGCTTCATGACATCGGGAAGATTTCTGTACCAGATTCGATCTTATTGAAGGCGAATAAGTTATCCGACCAAGAATGGGTCTTCATGAAAGATCATGTGCGCGTCGGGGGTGAAGTGTTGAAGGATCTCCAGATACAGTTCCCTCAAAACTACTTTATCCAAATGGCCTATCAGATCGCGCTCTATCATCATGAGCGTTGGGACGGGACAGGATATATCAAAGGGTTGAAGGGAGAGGAAATTCCACTCGCGGCCCGAATCGTCACCATCATCGACGTCTATGACGCGTTACGGACGGTTCGCCCGTATAAACCTGCTTTCTCTCATGACGATACGATTGTCGCGATGAAAGATATGAACGGGGCGTTCGATCCGACGCTATTTGACCTGTTCTTGCTCCATCAAGAAGAGATCGCCATCATGTTCGATCAAACATTTCAAGCACACTAAACAAAGAGACGCTCCCGAGGGAACGTCTCTTTTGGATTAGAACGTTTCAGATGTTGTTTTCGCTTGCATGTGGAGTTGGATGTAGTCCGGTCCACCTGCTTTTGAATCCGTACCTGACATGTTGAATCCACCGAACGGCTGATAGCCAACGATTGCGCCTGTGCATCCACGGTTGAAGTAAAGGTTCCCAACGTGGAAGTTTTGACGAGCGTATTCTTGATTCATACGGTCACGTGTGAGTACCGCACCTGTCAAGCCGTATTCTGTGTTGTTCGCGATGTCAATCGCTTCTTTGAAGTCTTTCGCTTTTGTGAAAGCGACGACTGGTCCGAAAATCTCTTCTTGCATGAGACGTGCTTTCGGGTCGACGTCTGCGACGACCGTCGGCTCGATGAAGTAGCCTGTTGAATCATCCGCGTTTCCACCTGCGACGATGCGTCCTTCTTCTTTTGCCACATCGAAGTACGATGTGATTTTCTTGAAGGCTGCTGCGTCGATAACAGGTCCCATGAAGTGTTCGTTCTTCTCTGTGTTGCCGACAGAGAGTTCGTTCGTGAGTTCGACGACGCGGTCAAGTACCGTGTCATACACACTGTCGACGATGACGGCACGTGAACAAGCCGAACATTTCTGACCTGAGAAACCGAATGCCGATTTGACGATCGATTGTGCTGCGAGTTCGAGATCCGCTGACTCGTCAACGACGATTGTATCTTTTCCGCCCATCTCTGCGATGACGCGTTTGAGCCAGATTTGACCTTCGTTCAACTTAGAAGCTCGTTCGTTGATGCGGAGTCCCACATCACGCGATCCTGTGAAGCTGATGAAACGAGTTTTCGGATGGTCGACGAGGTAGTCTCCAACTTCTGCACCAGGTCCTGGGATGAAGTTGAGGACACCTTTTGGAAGACCTGCCTCTTCCATCACTTCGACGAATTTCGCAGCAACGATTGGTGTCGTTGAAGCTGGCTTCAAGAGAATCGTGTTACCGGCTACGATTGCCGCAACAGCTGTACCGGCCATGATTGCGAACGGGAAGTTCCATGGGCTGATGACGATCCCGACCCCGAGTGGGATGTAGTCATAACGGTTGTATTCGCCCGGACGGCTCTCGACTTTCTTACCAGGTTTGAGTTCGAGCATCTGACGTGCGTAGTATTCCATGAAGTCGATCGCTTCTGCTGTATCCGCATCTGCTTCGTTCCATGGCTTACCTGCTTCTTTGACGAGATAAGCTGAGAACTCGTGTTTACGTTTACGGACGATGTTCGCTGCTTTGAACAAGACGTCTGCGCGGACGGCTGGATCGACGTGGCGCCATGAGTCAAATGCTGTGAGTGCTTCTTGCATCGCACGTTCTGCGAGCTCTTGGTTCGCTTTTGAGACGCGACCGATCACTTCTTCTTTGTTAGCTGGGTTATAAGACGTGATTTTCCCTTCCGTTGTAACCTTCTCCCCACCGATTACGAGCGGATAGTCTTTCCCGAGCTCACCGTTCACTTTCTCGATTGCCGCCTGAATCGCATCGGCATTCTCTTTTTGTGTAAAGTCTGTGAATGGTTCATGTTTGTATGGAATCATTCTCGTTCCCCCTTAAAGTGATGTTGAGCGTTAAAGCGCTTACGTCTGTATTGTATCGAAATTATCGTAGAAATCCTAGTGAAACAATTTTCCAGAAACACAAGGCATTGGAGCGAAAAATCGAGACATGGTAGGATGGGGGAGAACACGGCTTTTGAAAGGACGAACAACATGAAAAAATGGTTCATTCCGCTCCTCCTCGTCTTCACGCTTGGCGCATGTGGGAACGATGAAGAGACGGTTGTAGAAGAAACGAAACGCGCATTGCCTGACGCCGTCACGGAAGTGTATGCGGATTATCAAACCGCGCTCGAATCGGGCGATGCAGAGGCGCTCGCAGCCATCGACTATGCGGGTCGATTGACTGACATTCCGGCGACCGGTGCCGTCACGCGTCAGCTCGCTCCGGGGGACATCTATGAGAGTTGGGTCAACGAGGACGAAGACGTTGCGTTTCTCGTCCATGAAATGGTCGACCAAGACGGCAATCCGCTCCCGAACCGACTCAGTAAAGTCGCTGTGAAAGAAGGTGACGATTGGTCGCTCGTCATCACGCCGACTGCGTTACCAGAGGACGTCATCGCCGAAGTCGGAGAGCTCCTCATCGGGATACAGGCAAACGAATATGGGGTCAACGCAGAAGCGAACGCGCGTCTTGCAGAGGTTCCAGAAGATGAGGCAGGACCGATCTATGACCGAGTCAACGCCCAGACCGACTATACGGCACTCGAGGCGGACAATAACGTTTTTCTCTTGATGGCAGAGACGTTGACGGTCGAAGAGAACCAAGTCATCATGGCCGATTACTTTAAAGCGTATGAGACGTGGTACACCGACAATGAAGAGACGCTTCGAAAAGCGGCCGCCACTGAAGATCCAATCGAGTATATCGAAGTACTCGATCCATTAAAGACAAAATTAGAGGAAGCGATCGATGGCTTCGACGAACAACTCGTCGACCCGTCGTTCGGTTAAGGAGGAAAAACAGATGCTCGCACCTACATTTTCATTACCAAACCAAAATGGAGAAATGGTCTCGCTGAAAGATTATTTAGGCAAGAAAGTCGTTTTGTATTTTTATCCTCGTGACTCGACACCGGGTTGCACGACGGAAGCGTGTGATTTCCGTGATGCGATGCCGAAGATGGAAGGCGCGGTCGTCATCGGAATTTCAGCGGACAGTCAGAAGAAGCACCAGAACTTTATCGCGAAGAATGAGTTGCCGTTCGACTTGCTCGTCGACGAGGATCATGAAGTGTCTGAATTGTACGGCGTTTGGCAGCTGAAGAAGAATTACGGGAAAGAGTACTACGGCATCGTCCGTTCGACGTTCCTGATCAATGAGGACGGCTACATTCAAGAAGAGTGGCGTAGCGTCAAAGTGAAGGGACACGTTGAAGAGGTCGTGTCTGCCATTCGTTCGTAAAATGAGCAAAAGCGGTATCAGACTGTAGACAACATAGGTCTACAGTCTTTTTTGACCAAGTACAGGCACGGCTCGCTTTCCTAGGGGCAAGCAGTGAGCCGCATCGCGACTTTCGGTCGCTGCTGGGTCTCCCTTTGCTTGCTATTCCCTCAGGAGTCTCGCCTACCTGTACTTGGTCATTGCTCTAAAGCCGCCACGAGCGGTTTTTTCTTTCGCGATGAATCGATTTCTCGTTGAGGTACAATCTATCGATCAACGATTCGTATGGATTGTGAAATCGCTGCTTCTGGATTGCGAGATATATTACAATCATATTTCGAAATAAATTTAAAGAAGCTCTTAAGAACAGGGTTTAGGGAAAATATTACAATTATATAACGAATTGAAAACGCTTTCTTTCGGTGGTGTACCTTGACTCGATTGTGAATGTTCTGAAAAATATAGGGAGAGCGCTCAAATCAAGAACGTAGGAGGAGAGCAACACAGTGAATCAAATTGAAAGTTGGCTGTCGAGTTTATCAAATCTCGTATGGGGGCCACATTTATTAATCTTACTCGTCGGGACAGGAATCTTCCTGACCGTCCGTCTCGGCTTTATTCAAGTGACGAGGCTTGGTGTCGGCTTGAAAGAGGCCTTTATTCCAAAGAATGAAAAACCGAAGAAGAAACAACGAGGGGACATCTCGCATTTCCAAGCATTGATGACGGCCTTGGCGGCCACGGTTGGTACCGGAAACATGGTCGGTGTCGCGACGGCGATCGTCCTCGGGGGACCGGGCGCAGTCGTTTGGATGTGGTTATCCGGTTTTGTCGGAATGGCGACGAAATATGCAGAGGCCATCCTGGCAGTCAAATATCGCGTTGTCGATGAACGAGGCGAAATTGCCGGTGGACCGATGTATTACTTAGAACACGGGCTAAAGAAAAAATGGCTCGGCATGTTGTTTGCCTTATTCGCATCGGTCGCAGCCTTTGGGATTGGGAACGGGGTACAGACGAACTCGATCAGTCTCGCTTTGAACAATTCGTTCAACGTCCCAATGGTTGTGACAGGGATCGTCATGATGGCGGTCACGGCATTCGTCATCTTAGGTGGTGTCAAATCGATCGGGAAAGTCGTCGGAATCTTTGTTCCGTTCATGATCCTTGCTTATGTCGGAAGCGGGCTCGTGATTCTCATCATGAACCTTGAATTGGTACCGGGTGCCTTATCGACGATGTTCTCGAGCACATTTAGTGCCGAAGCCATCGGTGGGGGTGCGTTAGGTGCCGCGATTCGCTACGGGGTCGCACGCGGTGTGTTCTCTAACGAGGCAGGACTTGGATCTGCACCGATTGCGGCCGCGGCAGCGAAAACCGACTTCCCGGGACGACAAGCACTCGTCTCGATGACACAGGTGTTGATTGATACGCTCATCGTCTGTTCGATTACCGGACTCACGATTGTCATGGGTGGTCAATATACGGAAGGGCTCGAAGGGATTGCCTTGACGCAAGCGTCATTCGCCTATTTCCTAGGACCGATTGGTGAAATCATCGTGACGGTCTCACTCGTCTTCTTCGCCTATTCGACCGTCCTTGGCTGGTGTTATTACGGGGAACGTTCCGCGTACTATTTACTCGGGGAAAAAGTGATCGTCCCGTATCGTGTCCTCTATATCTTAGTCGCAGGACTCGGTGCGATGACGACGAACTTGAATTTGATTTGGTCCATCTCGGATGTGTTCAACGGTCTCATGGCGATTCCGAACTTGATTGGACTCTTGTTCCTATCAGGTGTCGTCGTCGCCGAGACGAAGCGATTCGAACTCGAACGAAAAAAAGAAGCGGTTCAGTCTGCTGCTTGATGAGAAAACCCGCCGAACAACACGTGTCGGCGGGTTTTTGTCATACCTTGAATTGTCGAATCAACGAATCGAGTTCTTCCATCTTTTGTTGCGACTGCTCTGTCGCATGGTTCAGTTCGGCGAAGCGTTCCACGGACATCGTCACTTTTTCAGCAATCTCCTGAGTCCCGAGCGCTCCATTGTTGACGGTCGTCGCGACGTCTTGAATGACACCGATCATGTTCGACGTCAATAGTTCAAGCTCACCCGCAGCAGCGGCAAACTCGGTCGCCGTCGTCTCGAAGCGACCAGCGTCTTCGCTATATTGTCCGGCAGCTTCTTCGAGTTGGTCGTAGTCTTTCAACACGTTCGTATCGAGGAAGTGTAGCATCTGTCCTGAGCTCTCATTCAAATGGTCGACCGAATGAAGGACGGTCGTCGAGATGGCTTGGATGCGTTCGACGGTCGCCCGGCTCGTCTCGGCGAGCTTTCGAATCTCGTCAGCGACAACGGCGAAGCCACGACCAGCTTCACCGGCACGTGCTGCTTCGATGGAAGCGTTGAGTGACAACAGGTTCGTTTGGGCCGCGATGTCGAGTATATCATTCGTGAGGGTTGCAATCTCACGGACGGCTTTGGCATCTTGCATCGCTTTCTCCAAATTCGTACGCGTTGATTGAAGAACGCTAATGGCGTTCTCTTTCGCTTCCACCGCATGTGACTTCAGAGAGAGGGCGCGTTCATCGATCTGTTTGGCTTCGACTTTTCGTTCATCCGCCAGCGTCACGATATGATGAATCGTCCGTTCCATATCCGACGCAGACGCATTCATTTCTTGCGCGCTCGCCGCCGTCTGTTGCATGCCGGCGGTCAAGTCTTCGGTCGTTGCCGCAGTCGTCGTCATATACGTATCGAGTTCTTTCAATTCGTCATACATATGGGTTGATTGTTTCGTCACGCCTGTTGTCACATCGTTCACTTGCAAAATCAACTGACGTAAGTTGGCGATGAACTGATTGAAGTCGCGGGCAAGTCCGGCGAACTCGTCACGGCGCTTCACGGGAATCGACGTCGTCAAATCCCCTTCGCTCGTCGCGAGTTCGTGCATCTTCGTCTTGAACTCTTTGAGTGGCTCAAAGATGGAGCGGAAGATGAAGAGCATCATGAGGATTGTCATGACAGCAGCAACTCCAAGCACGATGAAGAGCGTTAGACGGACTTGTTCGAACAATTCTGCGGCAGCGGTTGTATCCGTCTGGATCTCTTCACGGTTCAAGTTGACGAGAAGACCGAGAGAGTTCGAAAGTGTATCGGCACTTGCGGTTGCCGTGTCGCGAATGTATGCTTCGGCCGCTTCTGTTCCTTCCTCATTGGAAATACGAATCAGTTCATTCATGACCGTCTGGAAGTTACTCCAGTTCGCACTTGCCTGATCAAAGAGTTTTTGGTCTTCCTCCATGATGATCGTCGCTTCATACCCGTCCATTCGCTGTTCTAAAATCGCGACGGACGCTTGAATTTCCCGTTCGATGTTTTGTTTCGTCGTCGCTTCATCCACGAGGGCATGGCGAATCAAATGACGACGAATTTCAAGTAATTGCTTATCGACCTGATGGATTTGGTCTATCCCCGGTACCCAGGAGATGGTCATGTCATGCTGCGCTTCTTTTTCCAAGTTCAACGCGTAAAGTGAATAACCACTTACACCAAGAAGTAAGACAAACATGATGCTGAAGGCGGTGATCAGTTTATTTCGGATCGACATATGATTCCTCCTTAACGAATCGTTTCTATACATAAGCATAATCAGAATCAGTCGCCGACCGTATAGCTGATTTCGAAAGCAGGTCAATATCCGCATGGGATTCCCCTAGTTTCTAAAAAAAGAGACAATTCGGGAAGAGATAGATTTCCTTTTTTGTCTTATGAAAAAGTGGTATGATAATGAACGATGTATTGAAAACTGTTGGAGGTGGGAATTTTGGCTCGTATTACAGAAGCTGAAGTTCGGCACGTCGCCGGACTTGCCCGACTTGCGATCACAGATGAAGAAGTGACGCACTTCACGGAGCAATTGACAAAAATTCTCGAGTTCGCCGAGCAACTCGATGAGCTGGATACAACGGGCGTCGAACCGACGACCCATGCCCTAGATTTGAAAAACGTACTACGCAAAGACGAGGTTCGTCCATCGCTTCCACGTGAGGAAGTCGAACGGATGGCACCTGACTGGGAGAACGGTCAAGTCTGTGTCCCTGCGGTCTTTGAGTAAGGAGGCCTTTCATGAGTTTATTTGACCACGGTGTAGCGAAGCTGCATACGCTATTAAAAGAAGGCGAAGTCACAGTCACGGACCTCGTCAAAGAGTCGTTCGACCGGATTGAAGCGACAGATGACAAAATCGGTGCGTTTTTGACGCTCAATGAAGATGCGTTCGAGCAAGCGAAACGCATGGATGAGCTCGCCAAAACATCAGACGACCCGCTTTTCGGAATGCCAATCGGTGTGAAAGACAACATCGTCACAAAAGGGATGCGCACGACATGTGCCTCGACGTTCCTCGAGAACTTCGTCCCGGCCCACGATGCGACAGTCGTCGAGCGTCTTCATGATGCTGGTGCTGTCACAATCGGGAAGTTGAACATGGATGAGTTTGCGATGGGTTCATCGAACGAGAACTCGGCGTTCAAGCCGGTCCGTAATCCATGGGACCCGACACGTGTACCAGGAGGTTCTTCAGGCGGCTCAGCGGCATCGGTCGCAGCTGGACAAGTCCTCTTTAGCCTTGGTTCGGATACGGGTGGTTCGATTCGTCAACCGGCCGCGTATTGTGGTGTCGTTGGAATGAAGCCGACATACGGTCTCGTCTCGCGTTTCGGCCTCGTCGCCTTTGCGTCTTCACTCGACCAAATCGGTCCGCTCACGCGTACCGTTGAAGACAATGCTTACTTATTGAATACGATTGCGGGACATTGCGACATGGACTCCACGTCAGCTGAGGTCGAGGTGCCGGACTATACGGCAGCACTCAACCAAGATTTGACGGGGATGAAGTTTGCCCTCCCGGAAGAGTTCATGGCAGAAGGTGTCGCGCCAGGCGTCCGTGAACAGATTGAAAAAGCGATTGAGACGCTCAAGTCTCTAGGTGCAACGATCGAGACGGTCTCGATTCCGTCCGTGAAGTACGCGCTCTCGGCTTACTACTTGCTCGCATCATCAGAAGCCTCTTCGAACTTGGCTCGTTTCGACGGCATCCGTTACGGACGTCGTGCTGAAGCGGACACACTCGACGAAGTGTTCACGTATTCGCGTGAACAAGGTTTCGGTGACGAGGTCAAACGCCGGATCATGCTTGGGACGTATGCGCTCAGCTCTGGTTATTACGATGCGTTCTATAAGAAGGCGCAACAAGTCCGTACACTCATGAAGCAGGACTTTGCGAAAGTGTTCGAAGAATACGATGCGATCGTTGGCCCAACGGCACCGACGACAGCGTTCAAACTCGGCGAACAGCTCGACGATCCGCTCACGATGTATGCGAACGATATCATGACGATTCCGGTCAACTTGGTCGGTATCCCGGCGATCTCGGTCCCGGCAGGTCTTTCAGAAGGTCTTCCGGTCGGTCTTCAAATTATCGGGAACTACTTTGATGAATCAACACTTTACCGCGTGGCCCATGCTTTTGAACAAGCAAACGGCGGTTTCAAGATGCCACAGCTCTAAGGAGGACGTACGATGAACTTTGAAACGATCATCGGGATCGAGGTGCACGCCGAGCTGAGCACGAAGTCGAAGATTTGGTGTGGCTGCTCACGCACTTACGGTGCCGAAACGAATACACAGACGTGTCCGATTTGTCTCGGACACCCGGGCGTCTTGCCTAAATTGAATGAAGAAGCGGTCAACCTCGCCATCAAAGCGGCGATGGCACTCAACTGTGAGATTGCGACAGATACGAAATTTGACCGTAAGAACTACTTCTACCCAGACACGCCAAAAGCGTACCAAATCTCGCAGTTTGACAAGCCGATCGGTTCAAACGGCCACGTCGACGTCGAAGTCGATGGAGAGATGAAACGATTCCGCATCGAGCGCGTGCATTTGGAAGAAGATGCTGGGAAGATGAACCACACGGGCGAGAAGCATTCGGTCGTCGACTTCAACCGGACCGGCTCACCGCTCATCGAAATTGTCAGTGAAGCCGATATGCGTTCACCGAAAGATGCGGTCGCGTACCTCGAGCGTTTGAAAGAGGTCCTTTCGTTCGCTGGCGTCTCGGACGTCAAGATGGAAGAAGGATCGCTTCGCTGTGACTGTAACATCTCGGTCCGTCCATTCGGGCAAGAGAAGTTCGGCACGAAGACAGAGCTCAAGAACTTGAACTCGTTCTCGAACGTCTTGAAAGCACTCGACTTTGAAGAGACGCGTCACCGTAAATTGCTTCTCTCAGGTGGCGTCATGCGTCAAGAGACGCTCCGCTACGACGAAGCAGCGAAAAAGACGATTCTCATGCGTGTCAAAGAAGGGGCAGCGGACTACCGCTACTTCCCAGAGCCGGACCTCGTCCGTCTCGAAATCGATGAGGCGTGGAAAGAGCGCATTCGCGCGACGATTCCAGAGATGCCGGCAGCACGTCGTGAACGCTACATGAGCCAATACGGTCTCTCGGCATACGACGCGAAAGCTCTCACGTCGACGCGTGAGTTCTCGGACTTCTTCGAAGCGACGACAGCGGCTGGAGCTGAACCGAAGGCAGCAGCGAACTGGCTCATGGGTGAAGTACTCGGTCACTTGAACAAGTCGAATGAAACGGTCGAAACGATGAAGTTGACGCCAGAAGCACTCGCAGAACTCATCCGCTTGATTGCGGAAGGGACGATTTCATCGAAGATTGCGAAGCGTGTCTTCACAGCGATGATGGAAGAGGGCGCAGAGCCGAAAGCGTATGTCGAAGCGAACGGACTCGCCCAAATCTCGGACGAGAACTTGCTCCGCGGCTATATCCTCGAATTGTTCGAGGCACATCCGCAAATGATCGAAGACTTCAAGAACGGGAAAGACCGTGCGAAAGGCTTCATCATCGGGCAAATCATGAAACAGACGAAAGGGATGGCGAACCCGGCACTCCTCGATGGCTTGTTCCACGAAGAGATCGCAAAACGCTAAGCAGGCGGCGAGACACTTGTGTCTCGCTTTTCGCTCGAGTTGAGCACAGGGGAGAGAATCAATATGCAACGGAAACGTGCGCGGGTCATTTATAACCCGACATCTGGTAAAGAAGTGATCAAACGGGAACTCCCGTACATTTTGAACCGCCTCGAGGATGCGGGTTATGAGACGTCGACGTATGCGACGAAAGCGATTGGTGATGCCACGCTCGAAGCAAAACGGGCCTCAGCGGCCGAGTTCGACCTCATCATCGCCGCAGGTGGGGACGGGACATTGAATGAAGTCATCTCAGGGCTCGCAC
The DNA here is from genome assembly GCF_018617615.1 of Exiguobacterium sp. s189. NCBI lineage: Bacteria > Bacillati > Bacillota > Bacilli > Caryophanales > Exiguobacterium > Exiguobacterium sp. s189. The sequence continues at coordinate 28,335 of NZ_JACSKM010000003.1, forward strand.
CGCTTGAGAATCGTCCAACGATCGGTCTCATTCCGGTCGGGACGACGAACGACTTTGCCCGGGCGATGCGGATTCCACTGAGCGTCGTCGGCGCACTCGACGTCATTTGTGACGGGTTCGAGATGCCGGTCGACCTCGGTGAGATCGAAGGCGAGAAAGGTGATATCCACTACTTCATCAATATTGCCGGCGGTGGAATCATGACCGAGCTCTCGTATGAGGTGCCATCGAAATTGAAGACGGCACTCGGACAGCTCGCGTATTACGTGAAGGGAATGGAGAAACTGCCACTCATCAAGCCGACGTACATCGAACTCGAGCACGATGAAGGGACATTCCAAGGCGAAGTCATGGTCTTCCTCACATCGAACTCGAATTCAGTCGGTGGCTTTGAAAAAATCTCACCGCACGCGTCGTTGAATGACGGGTTGTTCGACTTGTTCATCCTTCGGAAGTGTAACTTGTTTGAATTCATCCATGTCGTCCGTCTTCTCCTCCGCGGGGAACATTTGTCGAGCCCACTCGTCGAACATGTGAAGACGAGCCGCGTCAAGATGAAGACGACCGAGCCGATGAGTCTGAACATCGACGGGGAGTATGGCGGGGAGTGCACAGGTGAGATGCGGAACTTATTCCGTCACTTGACGGTGCTTGCACCGAACGCCCGGATCCGCGAGATGGAAGATTTGAATGCACAATATGAACGCGAACAGATGATCAAGCAATTGTTCAATGTTTCGCTCGATAAAGCAGAGTGAAAAGATAGGAATGACGACATCAGTCATTCCTATTTGCAATGGAAGGAGCATTCGTATGCTACCAGTGAAAAAGAATGATCGTCTCGATGTCCATGTCCACGACTTGACCCATGAAGGAGCGGGTGTGGCACGTGTCGATGGCTATACGCTGTTCGTCCCGAACGCATTGCCAGGAGAGACGGTCGAAATCGTCGTGACGAAGACGAACAAGCAGTACGGGTTCGCCCGATTGTTGAACGTGAAAGAAGCGAGTGCCGACCGCGTCGAGCCGCCGTGCCCGATCTTTTATCAATGTGGCGGCTGCCAGCTGCAACACTTCAGCTATGAAGGACAACTTCGCCAGAAACGGGAACGCGTCGTCGATGCGCTGAAGCGTCTCGGCCAGTTCGATGTACCGGTCCATGACACGATTGCGATGCCGGAACCTTGGCGCTACCGCAACAAGGCACAAGTCCCGTTCAAACAAGAAGGGGACCGTCTCGTCTCAGGGTTCTATCGTCCTCGTTCGCATGACATCGTCGAGATGAGCGAATGTTTGATTCAAGATGAGCGTAATGACAAGGCGATCCAAGTCGTCCGTGATGTATTGGACGCACGGGGCGTGCCAGCGTATGACGAGAAGACAGGACGTGGGGTTATCCGTCACGTCATGGCCCGTTACGGGTACCACTCGGGTGAACTCATGATCGTCCTCATCACGAAGACGACGAAATTAAAAGGTGTGAATGAGATTGTCGCGGACATCGTCGAGCGTCTCCCGGACGTGACGTCAATCATGCAAAACGTCAACCCGGACAAGACGAACGTCATCCTCGGGGCGACGAACAAGTTGCTTTATGGTCATGAGACGATTGAGGACAAAATCGCAGGACTCACGTTCACGATTTCCCCGCACTCGTTCTTCCAAGTCAACCCGGTCCAAACGGAGAAGCTGTACGGGAAAGCGTTAGAATACGCACAACTGTCAGGTACGGAGCAAGTCGTCGATGCGTATTGTGGCATCGGGACAATCAGCCTCTTCCTCGCCCGGAAAGCGGCTCATGTGTACGGTGTCGAAGTCGTACCGGAAGCGATTGAGGATGCGAAACAAAATGCGCTCTTCAATGAGATCGATAACGTGACGTACGCATGTGGAGCGGCCGAAGATGTGCTCCCACAGTGGAAGAAAGACGGTGTGAATCCGGACGTGATCGTCGTCGACCCGCCACGTAAAGGATGTGCCGAGTCGTTCCTCGAGACGATGGTCGAGATGGGACCGAAGCGAATCGTATACGTCTCATGTAACGTCGCGACACAAGCACGTGATATGCGTTACCTCGCAGACCGTGGCTATCGCTTGATGGAAGTGACACCGGTCGACATGTTCCCGCATACGGCGCATGTGGAGACGGTGGCGTGGATGGAGAAAGTAGAATAAGATGAATGTATGATGCCTTCGATTGAATCAATCGAGGGCTTTTTTTAACAAAAGTGGTGATGAACTAATGAATAATTACGAAGCCATCATGGTTGATGGAGTGTGTATTGAATGTGGTAATAGTCAGCATGACGGGCTATCCTGCTACGAACAGTTTGGGTATCCATTAGCATGGGAGCATGATGATCCCGAATTGTATGAAGTACATTTTTGGCTTGTGTCTTGCTACATGATTCAACATCCATCGGTTTTTACTGAAGAGGGCTATCGACATTTAATTGAACTGTTTGTAGAAGCATATGATCAAGATTGGGATGCTGCCTATACATTAAAGAAAAATCGTGAACTCATAAAAAAAATTAGTAAAATAACAAATCCAGTTTCAAGCCAAAATCGAGTTCGGGAACGAAAAGATTGGGTGCTGACAATCGGCGATATCTATGTGGGCGGCAAGGCAAATGCCATGATGAATATTAAGAGATGGAAAGACTGTGTACGAAACGAAGTTAAGAATGGATAGTAGGCAGTGTCAAAGTGATATTTCAAGGGTTTACAGACATGAAAGAAGAAAGTAGGGATTAAGTCGATTTCATGTGCCTTCGATTGATTCAATAGCGGGCTTTTTTTTGCAAACAGCCGAAAGGAGAGTCGGAGATGAGAAAGATCATTGTTCTGGAACATCTGTCATTGGATGGCGTGATTCAAGCGCCAGGGGGAAAAGAAGAGGACATGAGCGGGGATTTCATGCATGGAGGATGGACAGAGTCGTTTTCGAGTCAAGAGCTCGGCATTTGGATTCGAACGCAGATGCACAGTGAGTTTGATCTGTTACTTGGTCGAAAAACATATGATCAATGGGCGAGTTACTGGCCAAAACATGATGAAATTTGGCCGGAAGCCAACCGTGCAGTGAAGTATGTGGTTAGTAGGCATTCACATGATTCACAATGGAAATCAACGACGTTTCTGTCAGAACCGGTCGAAGCGTTGAAACGACTCAAACAAGAAGAGGGACCCGATTTACACGTCTGGGGCAGCAGTGAACTCGTACACACGTTACTCGCGAACGACCTCATTGATGAATACCGATTGATCATGTATCCGATTATCATTGGTTCCGGAAAACGTCTTTTCCCAGATGGAAACATCTTGCCACTTCAACTTGATGTAGTCGAGCAACAGTTGATGCCGAACGGAGTCAGTATCGTCCGCTACGAACGTATTCAAACAGATGGAGAGGCGCTATGAGAATCGAGCAGCACCTCGAGATGACTCTTTCAGAATCAATAGATACGGAGCTGATTGAACTCTTACAACACGCGTTTCCTTCCATCTATCCGAATCGTCGCTACTTCAAGCAACTGCCCCATCTTCGGCTGATTGCGTATGAGGATCAACAAATCATCGGACAAGTCGGGTTAGATTTTCGGGTGATGAATATGGATGGAACTCCGATACACGTGCTCGGCATCATCGATTTATGCGTGAGGGAAGAAGTTCGGGGACGTGGGATCGGACGGGCGCTAATGGAAAAAGTCATTGCGCTCGGAGAAGAGTACCCAATCGATTTTCTCCTGTTGTTCGCAGACCGACCAGACCTTTACGAGCGAATTGGATTTCACGCTGTATCGAATACATGCACATGGCTTCAAATCAATGACGAGAATCAAACGACACGAGGAATCGGGGAAGCACGATTTGAAGAATTGATGATTCGTCAGGTGGGAGACAAACGATGGACCGATGGAAAGCTCGACTTGCTCGGATACTTATACTAGGAGGGTCCAGATGAACCGTGAACAAGTGTCAGACCTGTATGAGGCATATTCACAAAAAATTGGTGACCGGAAACAAGTGTACGAAACGATTGCGAGCATCTTTGACGTGAAGCGAGCGCTTTATCCCGGAAGCCACGTCGATATCGCACCGTCTCTTGTCATTCCTCACGTCGTCTATGTCGACAGTTTTAAAGGGACGATTCGGTTCTTCAAACACCTCGAAAAGGTACAGGAATTGATTGATGAACGAAAAGAATATGATGAGCCGTGTACCATTGAATTCTTTGGTCAAGACTATACGCAACCGCTCGACATCGAACCGGTCGATTTGATCATCTCGCAATATGCTGGATTTGTTGGTCAGGCAACGAAGGACTATTTGAAGCTGGGCGGCATCTTGCTCTGCAATGATAGTCATGGAGACGCGACGCTGGCACGATTTGATGAGGCATTCGAATTGATTGGAGTTATAGGAAGTGCGAATGCACTCGTTCAGACGGGGCTCGACGAGTATTTTCAATTGCCGAAAGGGAAAGTCGTCGATATCACAGAAGTGAAGAAGATGATGAAAGGTCCCCAATATACGAAACAAGTGGAGAACTATGTGTTTCAGAAACGATTGTAAAAGGAGTGAATCCGAGTCGGTCCACTCCTTTTGCGAAAAGTAATCATTCACATGCCCAGCCGTCGTTGTCACGATCCATCTTAGGTTGATAGGCTGGATGATCGGAAGACACGCCACCTGGATAGGTTCCGCGTAAATCTGTACAGTTTTGGAAATTCTCAGAGGGTTGTGACGTTTGAGTATTCGATTTGGTCGATTCCGAAGCTTGTGCTTGTTGTTCAAGTTCCTGTTTTATTTCTGCGATGGCTGCTGCCGACTTCTCTTGCTCTTCTTTTCGAACCGAAGCAACTTCTTCCTCTAATTGTTGCGCAGCTTCTTCTTTTACGCGTTTCAACTCACTTTCGAACTCTTCACGTAATTTTGTTTCGGCTTCTGCTAATTTCTGATTCGTAGATTCTTTAGCGTCTGTTAGTTGTTGACGTAAGTCTTCGTTTTCAGACAAATAGGAATCCAATTGATTCTGTAATTTTTCTTTCTCAGAATTGGCGGAACTCAATTTCTCCTCTACGAGCGATAAATCTTGTTCGTACTCTTCAACTGGAATCGACTCTTCAAAACTACAAGATGCTAATAGAAGAACGAAAGAGAGGACTGAGAAAATGATGAAGAAGCGAGGGGAAAGTCGTGATTGCTGAACGTAATTGCTCAAAATAAAAGTTGTCACAATAAGTAAAACTATTAGGAATAGCCCGACTAACAAAATATTTTCCATACCATATCCTCCTTTCATCTGCGATATCCAATACGACCCACTTATTTATATTTATTTTACCAGTTTTTCATTTTGTAAACGGAATGAATGAAGTATGTTTTCAATTGATTATTGTTTTTTCAATTCATTGCTGATTATGGGAGATGTATGAGAAAGGTAAGAAGTGAATTTTCACGAAGAAGATAGATACACAAAGGAGGGATTTGATGAAACAATATACGATTCGAAACCGTAACGTCCCGCTTTCCTTACATGATGCCGTCATCACAGAAGCGACTGTGACGGGTTCGACGATCCGTCTCGTGTTTGCGGATGGAATCCGAGATTTGTTCAAGAAAGAAGCGGTATGGACAGGACGTGCCACCGTGACGATTCCGAACATCGATTGGGACTCTTCTTCACTTACACGATTTGGTGAAACGACCTATTCGATGTGTCGAATCGAGCAACTCGGTCAGTTCGTCAAAAGTGGGCGGTTCGAGATTGTCGATGAGTTGTATGGTTACCGTCAGCTGTTATTCCGTTGCATGTGGTTGACGGATACGACATGTGAGACGGTGGAGTTGAATCTCTCCCATGCAAGCGAGCTCGTCATCCGATGGGAAGACGAGCCTGTAGAAGAGATGTATGAATCTGAATCATTTTGAAGAAAGCGTCAGTCCTACGTGCTCAGCGACTGCTCTCGCGACATCTTGTTTTGATTGAGAATCCGTTACAATCTTTTCTGCGTGGATGTCAGATTCGAATGCGGATTGGCAGCGGTCGATTTGAGATTTCCCCCAAGAGTTGAACCACTCGAATCGTTTATTCAATCGTTTCACGAGTGTCCGTCGATTCGCTTCGAGAATGATATGTCGTACATCGACGCATTCTCGTTGAAGTCGTCCGATGATTTCATCTACATACGTTGCGTCAACGAGTGTCATTGGAACGAGGATGACCCCATCAAAGGACGTTGCGATTTTCAAAAGCATTTGATAATTGAACTTTCGCCATTCCGGGTGATGTTGAAAATCAGATTGCTGAAGGCTCTCCGGTAATTGATTCCGTATAAAAAATCCAGCCTGCTCCGGGTCATAGAGAAATGCGTTCGGCAGTTGTTTCTGAAGTATATTAGCACATGTGGTTTTGCCTGAACCGAAAGTGCCGTTGATCCACAAAATCATTGTCATCATCCTTTCGTGCTTATATTCTCTACGATTACAATGGAGTCCTATAAAAAACACCCCATAGTAACGGAATTCGAATTCCATCTACTATGGGGTGTCGTCATGCTGTCTTTGGATTAGGCGATTCTGTTTCACGTAATGCATCGACTCGCTTGTATTCTTCGGTATCGGTCCAGAGCTCGTCTTTCAACGGGTTGAGACGTCGTTTAACAATACGTGACACCTGCATGACGGCGAGCACGACGTTGAGGACAAGACTGATGAGTGCGAGTGTCCAGTTCGCTGCTGGATTATACGAGACACTCACGTTGAACGTACTGCCGACCGCAAAGAAATAAGGGAAGGTCATGACCCACATCATCCAAATCGATAGTGTCTGGGCACGGTTTTGCATCCATGTCCCTTTCGCCCAAAGAAGAGCAGGAATCGTTGCGGCAATGTTCAAAGCGAAGCCGGAATAGAATGCATTGCCCGGTGCACAAGAGTAGACATAAGAGATGTTCCAAATGCCATAGGCGATGATCCACAGTTTCGTCTGGTCCGGCCAAATCATATCGACTCGTTTACCGGACGTCGCGAAGATACCGAACCATCCGCAAATCGTGAGGATGTTCAAAATCCCGGCGAAGGCGTTGATATAGTTCCAACCACCGGAGATGTAAGTCATTCCATCGACGACTCCATCAAATCCCATGAAGCCGACTTGAAACTCCCGAATGACGGCCTCCATGATATTGATGGCAAGAATAGCCGGGACGAGTACTAAATACCAAGGATGTTTCTTATGGTAGTTTGTGAAGCGGATGACCATGTAGATGAGTGCGCCGGCGAGTGCAGAGTACACCTTCACCCAGTGGAACCATGATGTAATTTCGGAATCGACGACAAACAACCAGATCGGGGTCAACGCAATCGGTAACGCCATGAACATGAGTTGACTCGCCCGTTTTCCAGAGCGGACGAACTCGTTCAAACCCATTAAAAGACCAAGTACGACGAACCACATGACGACGTTATACCAAGGAATCGACTCGAAGAAAAACATAAAACGACACTCCTTTCAGAAATGAAATGACTAGAAATAAATGCAATGACTAAACATACCGAACGTTCGTTATGTTTATGTGAAAAGTGTAACAATATATTGAAAGCGCTGTCAATGTGAGTTGGTAGCTCACAGAGAAGTGTCGAAAGTTCGCCACATCATTATGATATAATGAGCGATGAGAACAGAGGAGGGTGCTAGATGATGATGAACGAAGGGAAGTTAAAAATCTTACAAGCCGCGCGTGAAATCATCGTCGAACAAGGCATCAAAGGCACGACGCTTCGAGGAATCGCAGAGCGGGCCGGATTCAGTACGGGCGCGATTTATCACTACTATACGTCAAAAGAGGCGATTCTATATGACGTAATGGACGAAGGACTCGGAGAGGTCAAACGAATCGAGAGTGTCTCTCATGACGATCAGAAAGAAGCGGCGGTGATCATCCAAGAAATCTACGAAGGCATGCAGGAGCGCCTTCAAAAAGATGCGGAGAGCCGACTCCAGTTTTATCTCGCCCATGAAGCGATGATTGGGAATGAGGACATTCAACAGAAATTCAAAGAGAAGTATGAAGACTGGATCACACGAATTGAGGCGATTTTTGTACGAGCCTATGATGTCGAACAAGGACCGATGACTCGGGCGGTCGCCACGTGGACGATGGCCGGAATTGATGGAATGGTCCTCCAGACGCTACTCCGGACGGGAACGATTGAACCGGAATACACGAATCGTGTGCTTCATTATTTGTTGACCGAAGGATTCCCACACTTTTTTCAGCTCATTCGTTCGAAAGAAACGAATCATGAGTAATGTCAGTTGATACAATCCGACAGACATAATAGAATAGATGAGTGATTTTGTTGGACTGTATGGATGAAAGGAACTGATTTTACGATGAAAGAAAACTTTTGGCGCGACCTTCCGCGTCCATTCTTTATACTTGCCCCGATGGAAGATGTGACCGATGTCGTCTTCCGTCATGTCGTCGCTCATGCGGGACGCCCGGACGTCTTCTTCACAGAATTTGCGAACTCGGACAGTTATTGCCATCCTGAAGGGAAAGGTAGCCTTCGTGGTCGTTTGACATTCACGGAAGACGAGCAGCCGATGGTCGCCCACATCTGGGGAGACAATCCGGAATATTTCCGTCAAATGAGTATCGGGATGGCCGAGATGGGCTATAAAGGACTCGACATCAACATGGGTTGCCCAGTCCCAAACGTTGCAAAACGTGGGAAAGGGAGCGGACTCATTCTCCGTCCGGAAGTCGCGGCTGAGCTCATTCAAGCGGCGAAAGCCGGCGGCATCCCGGTCAGTGTCAAGACGCGTCTCGGTTTCGCGAAGCTCGACGAGTGGCGCGACTGGTTGACGCATCTCTTGAAACAAGACATCGCCAATTTGTCGATTCACTTGCGCACGCGCAACGAGATGAGTAAAGTTGACGCGCACTGGGAGATGATCCCGGATATCGTGAAGTTGCGTGACGAGATTGCACCGGATACGCTCATCACCATCAACGGAGATATCCTCGACCGTCAAATGGGACTCGAACTCGTTGAGAAGTACGGGGTCGATGGTGTCATGATTGGTCGTGGGATTTTCAAGAACCCGTTCGCATTCGAGAAAGAGCCGCGCGAACACTCGATGGAAGAACATCTCGATCTATTGCGTCTGCAACTGGACCTTCAAGACAAATTCCAAGAAGACGTGCCACGTTCAATCTCGAACTTGCACCGTTTCTTCAAGATTTATGTCAAAGGATTCCGCGGGGCGAGCGAGCTCCGTCATAACTTGATGGAAACGAAATCGACGGACGAGGTACGAGCGTTGCTTGATGCCTTCGTCGAGAAATATCACGAAGAAGAGGCAGCACTGGCTGCTGAATAAACGATGAGGTTCAGCGAGAGCTGGACCTTTTTTGTATACTGAATTGAGAAAGGGTGAGAAACATGATGAATGTTCGCAAAGAAAGAGTGGAAGATGAGCGTCGCGTGGAAGAAATTGCGCGGGAAGCGTTTTGGAACTTATATTTCCCGGGATGTCATGAGCATTATGCAATCCATCAACTTCGAAAACATGAAGATTACTTGCCTGAATTGTCATGGGTCATCGAGGTAGACGGGGAACTTGCTGGCGGAGTCTTTTACTCGAAGTCGAAAATTGTAGACGGAGAGAAGTCGGTGGATACCATCACATTCGGTCCAGTTTTCATCGATCCGAAGTATCATCGACAAGGCGTAGGCAGACATCTCATTACGCATTCGATTGAGCATGCGAAATCGCTTGGTTACCGTGTAATCCTGACACTCGGGTATCCATATCATTATGAACCATATGGTTTTGTAGGTGGAAAACGATACGGCATTGCGATGCCGGACGGACAATATTATAAAGGACTACTTGTACTACCTTTATACGAAGGGGCGCTTGATGGGGTTCAAGGTGTCGCCGTATTTACAGAGGGATTGGAAGTGGAAGAAGCCGAGGTAGAGGTGTTCGACGCTACGTTTCCAAAGAAGAAAAAAGAAGTGCTACCCAGTCAACGCGAGTATGGGCTTGTTTCAACTGAACTCGACGAATCATAAAGCGATGCCAAAGAAATGATTCTTTGGCATTTTCTCTTGCCTAATAACCAAAAATAGGATAATTTTGATATATCGGATGACGATATAACGAAACACGATATAAAGGAGTAGGATACGTGACACAACAGTCGAGTACAGGCGCACTAACCGAAGCAGTTTATTATATATTATTGTCCCTTCAAGTTCCGAGGCACGGGTACGGCATGATGCAGTTTGTCCAGGAATTGAGTCATGGGCGAGTTCAGCTCGCGCCCGGTACGTTATATGGAGCTCTCAGTAGTTTAGTTGAAAGAGGTTGGATTCAAGCACTTGAAGGAACGGCACGGAAAAAAGAGTACGAGATCACCGATGCTGGTCGAGAAGCACTTCAGATCGAATTAAAACGATTGGAAGAATTGGTGCGGCACGGCCATGAGTGGACGAAGGAGTTGGAAACATGAAGACGAAGACCAAATACCGTATATTTGTCGACTATGAAAAAGAAGAAAAATGGCTCAATGAGATGGCAGAAAAGGGATGGGCCCTCGAGTCGTTTCGCTTCATGCGATATCGCTTTCGTTTAGTCGAACCAGGGATGTATACATATCGAATTGAATTGTTACGAGAACTGCCCTCTCATCCTGATTCGAAAGCTTACATGGCTTTCATGGATGAAGTTGGGATTGAGGTCGTCGACACATCCTATCGCTGGGTCTTTTTAAGAAAGCGAACGAGTGACGGACCGTTCCAGTTGTATTCGGATTTTGACTCGATGATTCAACGTGAAAATCGAATCATCCAACTGTATGGGACCGTTTTGCTCGCCAACTTTGTGGTCGTCTTAGCGAACTTCTCGAATCCGGTTGCAAAATGGACAATTCTATTAAATATAGTTGTTGTCGCCATGTTGGCCTATGCCGTCCAGCATCACACACGGAAAATGAGAACGTTGAAAGGTCTTAAAGCAATAGGGGAAATGAAGTCGTCAGATTGAACGGATTGGTAAGGAGGAGCAAGATGGATTCACGAGAATGGAAGGACTGTATCATTTGTTTTGGATTGATTGCGGGGACAACACTCGGTGTAATCCTCTCGTTTTTCTTCGATATACAGCTGACATACGGCATCGCGAGCGGAGCGATGGTTGGCTATATCGGAGGACTTGCCTTATCGATTTGGAAAAAATGATGGATAAGCGTTTCGATTCCTCGTCTCAACGACGAGGTTTTTTTAGCATGTTGTGACGAAGTATAGTCGATTGGGATCTATAGTTATAGAGGGGTTATACGAAGGGGGTAACTGGATGGATGACCAGGTCATCATCGATTGGTACTGGGAGCGATCGGAGTATGCGATTGTCGCGACAAAGAAGAAATACGGAAGCTATTGTCATCGTGTATCCTATAACATTCTACAAAATCGCGAAGACACAGAAGAGTGTTTGAACGACTTATATATGAAAGCGTGGGAGTCGATCCCGCCAACACGCCCGCTTCGACTCGGAGCGTATTTGACGAAGATTGTTCGGAATCTCTCGCTGCAACGCTATAAGAAGAATCATGCGAAAAAACGGGGCGGTGGACAAGTACCGCTCGTCTATGAAGAACTAGAACATGTCCTCACGGTGTCGATGAAAGACGAAGACATCGTCGACCTATTGAATGCATTTCTTGCAGACCTTCCTCGACAGACGAGAATGATGTTCATGCAACGTTATTTTTATCTTCACTCGATTCAAGAAATTGCGAAAAATCATCAACTCGGGGAGAGTCATGTCAAAATGACGCTGAAGCGAACGCGTGATGCATTACAGCGAGCGCTTGAAGCGGAAGGGATTCGCGTATGAAGAATGAACAGTTGCTTCGATTACTTGGGGAAGTGGATGACCGCTTTATAGAGGAATCCATGATGATAGAGCGAAGACCTTATCAACGACTCAAATGGGGGGCGGGACTGATACTCGCCACCGCTGCGGGATTCATGCTCTTCACATCGAATATTTGGAATGAACGTATGCCGTTATCCACGGATTCGACGGCAAACTCGGTTCATATCGTCGGTGAATCAGAAATAAGGCAAGGTACTTCCCAGGAAAACTTGATGGACATGACAGAGGATGAACTCTTTTCGCGGTGGAGTCCGGTCGTGATCAGAGGAACGGTCTCGAACATCCAGCACATTGAGATTGATTTCAACGGGGAGACCGAATATCAATCCCTCATCACGATCCATGTGTCAGATGTGTATCGAGGGGATGTGCAAGTCGGGCAAGAACTGGTTGTTCGTGCCGATGCAATCGGAGGAACGAAACTGACAGAGCATACGAGCGTCATCTCACACGTACGTCAAGGAATGGAAGGCATCTTTATGCCGATTCCATATGATGACGAATTCATCTGGGAACAAAACGGGGCCACGCTTCGACTGAAAGATATTGCGAATTACGGTTTTCCGGACGGGGAGCGTTATCTGTTTTTAGATACTCCGAATGGACTGTTGTTTGAGCGGGATGCTTATCCATCATTGCAAGATATGCATTCTTTAGATGGAATAGAACGTTGGATGATCTCACGATTTAATGCATCAGAATAATCTACATCTCATATTATTAGGAGGGTGAACGATATGGAACGTACGATTACGGTAAAAGGAACAGGAAATGTCTCGTCTCGACCAGATTTGATTGTGATTCATATGGACCTTGTCACAAAAGCACCACGATATGAAGAGACGATGACTGAGGCAGCGAACGCCGTGGCGCAGCTTCAAAAGGCCATCGTGCGCGCAGGATTTGAAAAGAAGGACCTGAAGACGAGTGATTTTTCGATTGACACATTATACGACCAGTATCGTGATAAAGATAAGAATTACCGTTCACGGTTAATTGGATATGCTTGTAGGCAAAAAATGAAAGTGGAGTTCCCGCTCGATACAACCAAACTGTCTGATGCCATCGAACAAATCAGTCAATGTCGTGCGAATCCGCTACTATCGATTCGTTTCACGATGAAAGATCCGAACGCGATTGAAGATCAGCTGTTAGTGAACGCTGCGGAAAATGCAAAAAAACGAGCAGAACTCCTCGCGACAGGAGCGGGCGCAACGTTAGGAGAGTTGATTCAAATTGACTATACATGGAGCGAAATTCATCTCTTCTCTGCAACTGATATTCGCTATGGTCATGAAATCGACTTTTCTGAATCACGGATGCCTGAACTCGAACCAGATGACATCAATGTCAGTGATTCGGCGACATTCGTCTGGAGTCTCAAATGAGGCGATTCATGATTCTGACTCTTTTCGCTATATCGATTGCGCTTCCCGTATCCGCTCTTTCCTGGGCCTATACGTTTGTCGTGTTCGACCGAAATGCATATGAAGTGCTTGATACGACGATAGATGAGGATTCGCTCGGTGACGTGATCGGTGAAGTAGAAACAACGGTCAACGATGAGACGGGACGTTACTACGGGAATGCATCGAACGGATATCCAATCGGGACAGTGTATCGTGAAGTCGTCGGGGAGTCCGTTGAAGACGTCATTGCGGTCGAGGACGGCTCGGAATGGAAGCGGGCGGAATACCGATTTGAAGCACCCTATCATACGCGCGACTTTGTCACGTTCTTCGGCTATATCTTGCTCGTACTCGGTATTGTTATGGTAAGTTGGACACTCTTCAAGCGAAGTTCACTGTACAAAAAAGAAGCATGAACGAACGTTGGAATGGGAAGGGGATAAAGAGACGTTCGGCAAAGGGGGATTCATCATGAACATTTTGATTATCTTTGATTCGTTGTATGGTCATACAGAAAAGATTGCACATGCGATGCAGGAAGAACTTTCGAAAGAGCATGAGGCACGCATGGAACATGTGTTGAACATCGGCCTCGGCGACTTGGCGCATGTCGACCTTGTCGTCATCGGTTCACCGACACATGGGGGTTATGAGACGGAAGACATTAAAGTGTTTCTAGACGGAATCTCGGACAATGCGCTTCGCGGGAAGCGGACGGCTGCGTTTGATACGAGTGTCGTCAAAGAAAAACAGAATCCGATTCTTGGTAAAATCATCGACTGGTTCGGTCATGCGGTCAATCGCGTCGAAGGGGAAATGATTGAAAAAGGCGCGACGAACGTTCAAAAAGAATCGTTCTTGGTTGATGGGAAGACGGAGATGCTGAAGGAAGGCGAGCTCGAACGTGCGAAAGCATGGGCACGAGAGTTGGTCGGATAATACGTGAAACGCATTCTGGAATCAGGATGCGTTTTTTTAGTGGAAGCGGAAGAGAAGGCTGAAAAAGCGGGTAAATACATAGTATTCAACTCTTTAGAAAGGGAGCTGTTTGTGATGAGAAAAATGGAACGTGATGTCTTCGTCGGATGGATGGTCGTCTTGCTCGTTATATTGGTGCACTTCCTCATCACCGTCTCTCTCGGAAACTCATACTTTGCCGAGTCCTCACTCAATCGCATGTTGTGGCTCTCGAGTTTCCCAGCATTTTTGATTGCTTTCGTCGCAGCCTTTTTCCAAAAAACGAATACGATTCTCCTAGCGGTTCGCCGTGGATTGTTGTGGACCGTCGAGCTGATCGTCGCGTTCACAGTCCTCGCCTGGGTGTTCCGTTCGTTTGAAGGATTGTATGCGAACGCGGGTCTCTATTGGTTATTCGGTTCCGTCTTGATTGGTCCGATTTTCTACGTGATGGCGTTCCGACGTCAACATACGAAACGGATCCGAACGCCTTGACTCGAAACGTCTCCTCTTTCAGGAGGCGTTTTTAGATTGCCGTAGGATGGGAATGGAGTAAAGAGAAAAGATTGGAGGAGAGTGCGATGAGCCAGTATTTTTCATCATCCTATGAAGAGTCACGGGAAAAATTCATCAATTTGTTGCCAGAAGTGAAACGATATTATCCGAAAGCGGAGTTGTTGACGCATTCGATTGGGGACGAAAGCATCGACATCATCTTAGGTGAACCGAAACGAGATCGAAAAGCGATACTTCTCATGACCATCGGGGAACATGGGATTGAAGGATATGCAGGTGCCGCGGTGACGCATCAATTTGTTCACACACAATTGCCACAACTGCGACATGAAACGACAGGTCTTTGTCTCATCCATGCCGTCAATCCGTGGGGAATGAAACACTTCCGCCGGGTCAACGAGCATAATGTCGATTTGAACCGAAACTATGTGATCGACCGTGAATCTGTCCCATATAACGTGAACCGTGAATATGAGCTGATGCGCCATCTCTTCGTACCGGACGGAGTGATTGACGACTACCACGAGGCGCGTGAACAGATTTATTCGTTCCTCGGCTCTGGCATTAAGCTCGATGGCTTCAAAGCGATGAGTGGAGCGAAGGGGATGGGACAGTACCAATTCCCGAAAGGTGTGTACTATGGGGGGGAAGAAGACGAACCGTCAGTCATCTTCTTGAAAGGCATTCAACATGATCTGCTGGAACGCTACGAGAAAGTGGTCCATCTCGATTGGCATACCGCACTCGGTCCGACAAACGAAGTGACGATGGTCATCAGTAAGCGAGACGGTCGCACCGAAGACGAGTTGAAACAGGCATACGGTCTCGACAACGTGAAAGTGTATGACCCAGATGAAGTGCTCGGGGACTCGACGAACCACTTCTACTATGTACGAGACACGGAGTATCCGGACAAAGGACTCGTCTCTGCTCTCTTTGAGTTCGGGACGTTCGGAACGTCGACGAAAGCCTCCATTCGCGAGTTTTTGACGATCATTTTAGAGAATCGTCTGTACTTTGAAGGGACGAAAGATCCCGAAGCGCGTAACGGGATTCAAAACGAGTTCATGGCAATGTTTTATCCAGACGACTCGTCTTGGCGGGAAGCGGTGTTACGAGAAGGGGCGAAAGCCATTGAAGGTTACTTAAAAGGAGAATCGCTCTGGCGTGACACATGAGAAGGTTTTTAGGAATCGGAAACGGGAACAAGTAGGTTGTGAGTATTTACAATCAATTAAAAATGTGGAGGTTGGATGATGGGATATATTACAGCACATGACGGGACAAACTTATATGTGGAGGATGTCGGTTCTGGGGAGCCGATTGTCTTCTTACACGGTTGGCCGGCGAACAACAATATGTTCGAGTATCAGAAAAATGCGCTCGTTGAGGCAGGCTATCGCTATATCGGGATCGACTTTAGAGGGTACGGCAAATCCGATGCGCCAGCGACAGGGTATGACTATGAGACGATGGCATCTGACGTGCATATGGTCGTCTACGGCCTTGGTTTGAAAGACTTCACACTCGTCGGATTCTCGATGGGTGGCGCGATTGCTGTTCGTTACGCGGCCGACTATAAAGAGGATGGTCTGAAAAAGTTAGTGTTGGCGGGAGCAGCGGCACCGATTTTCACACAACGTTCAGACTATCCGTACGGGATGACGACGGATGAAGTCAACGCGTTGATTGACGATACACGAGCCGATCGGCCGAAGATGCTCGAAGGATTCGGGGAAATCTTCTTCGAGAAAGAACATTCGAAACCGATGCAAAATTGGTTCCACCATCTCGCACTCGTGGCCTCGAGTCACGGGACGATTGCCTCGGCAAAAGCGCTCCGAGACGAAGATTTGCGCGATGCCTTGCCGAAGATTGACGTAGAGACGTTAATCATTCACGGCGTACATGATAAAATCTGTCCGTTTGAGTTTGCTGAACAGATGGAGCAGGGCATTTCAAATGCTCGGATTGAACGTTTTGAAGAGAGCGGGCACGGTACGGTACTCGATGAACGAGAGAAATTTAACGATACACTGTTGCAGTTTGTTCAATAATCTGTGGCCTCCTCATGGGGGCCTTTTGTGTGTCTGGACGGATAAGTTCCAACTAAAACGGGTATAAATCAATTGGAGTTCCCTTCCAAATCTTTTGAAGCACCGAAACATCGCTGTGACAAGAATCACGATGTTTTTTTGTGTCGTTTAGGAGAAAGGGGATGATTAGAGAGAATAGGAACATGGATTTAGTTCAACCTGTCCTACCATTCATGGTACAATAGCGGGGTGGATTAACAGATTGAGGAGAGATTTAAATGAACATCGCTTTCTTTTTATATCCGAAAGAAGACGTCAAATATTTGGACCCCGAATCAACGGTGCGACAAGCACTTGAAAAGATGAAACATCATCGATTCACGTCTGTCCCACTCGTTTCGGAGAACGGATTTTACGCCGGGACGATGACAGAGGGGGATTTACTCTGGGCACTCGCAGAACAGCTTCGCGGGGAAGAAGACTATGAAAAAGTGCTTCGGACACGTCTAAAAGACATCAAGCAACGCGTTCGCTATAAGCCGGTATCCATTACGGCCCAAATCGAAGAACTCGTCGATGCGATCACGGATCAAAACTTCGTGCCGGTCGTCGATGACGGCAAATACTTCATCGGCATCATCCGACGCCGTGACATCATCGAGTATTATTCGTCAAAGTTGAAACAACTGGAGAATGAAGTCCGATAACAAACAAGCCAGAACCGAATCCCGGTTCTGGCTTGTTTTACATTTCCTCTCGTTTTGTTTTTAGAAAGGGAAGTGGGGCAATCATTGCAAGGTAGTAAATAAAGGTGATGACGAGTAATAAAATGATTGCGGGTAAATATGGGGAGATGAGTGGGATGACGAGTAGGACCGCGAGAGCCGCGAGTCGCTTCCACGACACCTTGAAGAACAGACGATTGAAGTAAATGACACCATATCCAAACAAAACAATCGCGACATACAACGTGATCCGGTGTGCTAAATCAAGTGTTTGCATCGGATCGTGTACGATTGTGATTTTGACGACAGCGAGCAAGATAATACCGAGGAACATCGCAAAGTGGGACCAATAGAATCCGGCTTTTGCAGCTTGGTCTCGTTGATTGATATCCATCTCGTGAAACTGTTCTTCTCGCTCTGTATCATCTTTAACGTAGGAGTACCATAACAACACGGTCAAACCGAGAGCGAGTACCATTGTCAAGACGACATCGGAAGTTAAATCTTCATCAATGGCGGCTCGACCAGTCGAAGCAATCGTTTCACCAAGAGCGATAACGAGAATCAGGTAATGTCGCTCTAAAAAGTGCCAAGGGGAAACAGCAAATTGTCCTTTATTTTTTTGAACGAGTGGTCCGAGAACAGCGACTGCTGCGACGATTCCCCATACAATTAGTCGCACGTCACCACTAAATAAAGAGGAGACAAGGACGATGATTGCAAAGATTAAATTGTAGGGTACAATCGCAGACATTGCTTTCTTGGTCTCATCGTTACTGTGGAGTAAGAACAGAAGGGAATGTGTGGCGACAATGCTTAAAAAGCCTAATCCAAAAATGAAACCATTTTTCCCGTATGCCTCAGGAATTGCGACCGAAATCAACATAAAACCAACCATACCGAGTGCTAAAAAGATCCGATGATTACGCTCGGTCAATTCTGTCGTATTGGTCAACCAAATATATCCTTCAAAGATGTACCAAATAAGTGCTAAAAGCACGAAGACCTCTAAAAATGTATGAAAATCTAAGTGATGTTCTAACTTTAAAGTCAACTGAATGAATGTGAAGACGAATACCAAATCAAAAAAAAGTTCAATCTTATCGACTTCTTTGTTTTGTGTAGCCATAGAGTCCGCTCCTTTTCCTAAGTCACTATTTGTTTACCCGCCTCGGTATAAAAAAATCCTTCATTTTTTTGAAATGAAGGATTTTTGGTCAAGCATCTCCAAGGTGTGAGATGTTAATTCCGTATGAAAAGTTTCTTTCTGGTGCAAGCAATCTTGCCGAAGAATCTAAACGTAAATGTTCAGGAACGGTCGTCCACATCAATTGTGTTGGTCGTTCGTTAACAGAAGTCATTACATTATTTGAGAAACGAAAAATGTCCTCTGATGTGTATAGATATTCTTCGCGTCTCTCCACTACTTCGCGAAGTTTCGCACCCGAGTCTTGTAACGAGATACCTTGTTTGCGAAGCTCGATTGCCTGATCAACAATGAACGCCTGCCCGTACAAAAATGACTTTGTATCAATCAATTGTAACGGAACATCATACTCCTTTGAAATCAAAAGAGATTCTTGATAATTGACTGTATAGTGAGCATTCGATGTTAAATAGAGAATCCCACGATTAAGACGGCGTGCCTTACTAAACATACGATGAAGTTGTTCTCGAAGGTCAGGAAGTGAAACAGCATTCCGTTTTACGGCTCGTAACCGTTCTTCAAAGAAATAATGTCTTTCTCCGTTCTCGTATAAAAAGCAAGTGAGTGCACCGGAAACGGGGAGTATCTTGTCCGCATGATGCATATAGCGGATTGATGCGGCGTCTGTAATGACTTGATAATCCATGAAATCTCACCTTTCTTTAATCGAGTGGTGGAAAATGTGGTAACACATATTCTCCTAATTCATCGATGACTTCTTCAGCCGGACGTTCTCCGTCGAAGAGGGCGAAGAAGAGGTGATTCACGCCGATGGCACGATACGCTTCGAGCAATTTGATCAAGTGATTGCGACCGAGACGGAAACCGAGGCGAATTGGCGTCGGTGGCTCGTCTGGGTCATGCGTCAAATCAAGGTGCATCGGCATCGAGAATGGACGGAAGGCACGACCGTGTGCCTCACCGCTTTCACGCCAAGCGTCGAGCACTTGCTGCTGCGCGAAAGGCGCTTGCGGGTAATACATCCATCCATCCCCGTTCGCCCCGAGCCAGTCCATATCCTGTTGCGCGAAGCCGGTGATCATTGTCGGGATCCGTTTCTTCGGACGTGGTACGAGCGTTGCCTGTTCGACTTCTCCGTAAGGGGAGTCGATGGTTGGATAGTTGTTATAGAGCGCCTGTTCCATGACGCGAAGTGATTCTTTGAACTGGTCGCCACGTGTCGGATGATCGACTCCGAGTCCTTTGAAGTCGGCACGACGGTCGCCTGACGAGATCCCGAGAATCAATCGTTCGGGGAATAACGCTTCAATCGTCGCGACTTCCTTTGCCGAACGAAGGGGATGGCGGAGCGGTAAGACGAGCGCGGACGTACCGAGCGCGATGTTTTTCGTTTGACCGAGTAAATGGGTCCCGTAGATCAACATGTCATAAATCTGACCGACGGCAGGGTCTAAGAAGTTCGGGTCTTTGAGTAAGACATCACGTAACCATAGCGCTGTGAAGCCATAATCATCAGCCTTTTGAGAAAGCTCGACTTGACGTTCGAGTGTCGGGGTACGCATTTTGAAATTTTCTAAAGGGATGTGGAGGCCGAGCGTGAGCTCGCCCTCCCGATACATCCGGTTGTAGCTTTTATGGTTGTTGAACATAGGTTCCTCCTTAGTTTGCTTCCAAACGACGAGAGATGGCTGTCAAGATGACGGCAATGATGACCATGATCCCACCGACCCACGGTGTGTGGACGAGTCCGATTGAATCGGCGACGAGTCCGCCGATTGTCGCACCAAGGGCGATCCCGATGTTGAAGGCCGCGATGTTGAGTGCGGATGCGACATCGACAGCAGCCGGTACATATTTTTCAGCCAATTGCACGATATACAGTTGAAGTCCAGGCACGTTCATGAAGGCAAGGAGACCCATCAAGACGATGGCAATGAGACCTGCCACTTTGAACGGAATCATGAACGACATGAGAATCATGACGGCAGCGTGAACGATGAACATATAGAACAATGCTTTCGCCGGGTTTTCGTTGGCGAGTTTTCCACCGACCGAGTTCCCGATAGCGACCGCGATTCCGTAAACGAGTAAGACGACACTAATCAAGCTAGGGCTAATTTTTGTCACGTCTTGCATGATGGGTGTCAAGTACGTGAAGGCGACGAACGTTCCGCCATAACCGAGTGCTGTGATCAAGAATCCGAGCATGAGACGACCGTTCGTGAGTAATTTCTTCATATCAGAGAACTTCGCTGGTGGTGATTGTTTCAAATCATTCGGAATCAAGAAGAAACTTGCGATGATTGAAACGACACCGAGTGCTGCGACGGCGAAGAATGTGGCGCGCCATCCGAACGCTTGTCCGATGAAGGTACCGAGTGGGACCCCTGTGACGGTCGCGACAGTTAAACCTGTGAACATGAGTGCGATGGCACTCGCTTTTTTATGCGGGGGTACGAGCTGTACGGCAATCGTTGCCCCGATTGAGAAGAAGACACCATGCGAGAACGCAGTGATAAATCGGGCGACGATCAAGAGTTCAAAACTTGTCGACATGGCAGAGACCAAGTTTCCGCCGATAAAGACGACCATCAGTGCCATGAGTAACGTCTTGCGGTTCATTCGGTTCGTCAGTGCCGTTAAAATCGGTGCACCGACGGCGACGCCAATGGCATATCCCGAAATAATGAGACCCGCGAGTGTGATCCCAATGTTTAAGTCACTTGCGATGGATGCGAGCAATCCGACAGGGACGAACTCGGTCGTCCCGATGCCGAAAGCGCTAATGGCAAGGGCGAGTAACGCCAATCCTCCATTTTTAGGTGCCTGTTCTTCAACAGGTTGTGAAATAGGTTGATTCATGAGTAGTTCCTCCTAGTTGATGAAAAATGGTGTGGAAGACGAGGGCCCTTCGTCTCCCGATAGCAAAGACATCTCACTTTCCTCTATTTGTTCAGTACGGTCGAAAAAGCACCTTACCGTCTCAAGAGGGTTCTACGAGCGAAATGAACTTGTATTGATTTGCTATAGTTGCTATCATAAGGGCATGAAAACCGTTTGAGAAGTACGTACTTTAAAGTGCGGTAGGCACCAAAAAGTGCCTATGGGAGAAATGGAGGAAATGATATGCCATATAATATTCCGGTCGAAGCGACACTTGACGTCATCGGTGGTAAATGGAAAGTCGTCATCATGTGTCACTTGATCAAAGGAGAGCGTCGGACGAGTGAGCTGCGTAAACTCATGCCGAACATCACCCAGAAGATGCTCACCCAACAATTGCGTGAGCTGGAAGCGGACGGGGTCGTCGTGCGTACGGTGTACGAACAAGTTCCACCGAAAGTCATCTACTCACTCTCAGAGTATGGATGGTCACTTAAACCGATTTTAGACGCCATGTGCGCCTGGGGCGAGTGCCATATCGACCAGTCTGGAGAAGAGGTCATTTCATAACAATCACGGTCGTCCATAGAGGGCGACCGTTTTTTGTGTGGGGAAGTCGGGTACAGGGACAGAGACAAGGAGGGTTTTTAGAATGGACTTGAAAACTTTTTTGTTTACAGATGACGGCTCAATCCCGAATCATCCCGATTATCCGGCGCTTCTCTATCGTGGTGTCTTTGATGACCCGAGCGGGATGCAGGAAACGTTCGCTCATAATGAATGGACGAACAGTTGGGTGAACGGGGTGTTCGATTATCATCACTATCACAGCAACACGCATGAAGTGTTGGGCGTATTACATGGTGAGGCGACCCTTCAACTCGGAGGAACGAATGGTGATCTCGTACGCGTCAGTGCAGGTGATGTCCTCGTCTTGCCGGCGGGAACAGGACATCGGCGCATCGAGGCGAGCGAAGACTTTCAAGTCGTCGGGGCATACCCGGACGGTCGTGACTATGACACATTGACTGGGAAGACGGAAGAACGACCGGACAATATAAAGCGAATCGAACAAGTCGAGAAACCGACGTTCGACCCTGTCTTCGGGACGACGGGACCGTTACATGAAGCATGGATAAAGGAGGAAACGTTATGAATCAACGACTACCACATTCTTTATTACTCGCGGCATTGAAACAAAACGTCGTCGAATTGAAAGATGGACGGGAGATGCGTGCACTCGGGCAAGGGACGTGGCGTATGGGAGAAGAGAAGTCGAAGCATGACGCTGAGGTGGAGGCGCTTCGGACAGGACTCGACTGCGGACTCCATGTCATCGATACGGCTGAGATGTACGGGGAAGGAGAGTCGGAGAAGTTGGTCGGCGAAACCATTCAAGATCGACGCGAAGACGTCTTTCTCGTCTCGAAAGTGTATCCATACAACGCGTACGGCGACAAACTCGTCAAAGCGTGCGACGCGTCACTCGAACGACTCGGGACTGACTATCTTGACCTTTACTTACTCCATTGGCGAGGGGATGCCCCGCTCGAGGAGACGATTCAAGGGATGGAACAGCTCAAGGCAGAAGGCAAGATTCGGGCGTGGGGCGTCTCAAACTTCGACGTCGAGGATATGAAAGAGTTGCTGTCTCTGCCTAATGGAGACAACTGTGCGGTCAACCAAGTGCTCTATCATCTCGGCAGTCGAGGGATCGAGTATGACCTGCTTCCATATCTAAAAGAACAAAGGATCCCGGTCATGGCGTACGCACCGCTTGCCGAGGGAAGTGACGTGAAAAAAGATGTCTTCGAAAACGAAACGATCAATCGGATCGCGGAGGCGTATAGTGCCTCGGTCGCCCAAATCTTACTCGCCTGGACGATTCGGAGCGGACATGTGATTGCCATCCCGAAAGCGGGTCGGGCCGAGCACGTCGAGGAGAATGCGGCAGCCCTCTTGCTCGATTTGAGTGAGGAAGACTTTGCGGCGCTCGATGAAGCATTCCCACCACCGACGACAAAACAACCGCTAGATGTCATTTAATGATGTGAACTGGACCAATCAAAGGTCCAGTTTTTCTTTTGCCGAAATCGATTGTCGGTTTCGTGTTGCGGGTAAATAAAGGAAGGACTTGCTTGTGTAAAGGAGACTGATACGACAAGGGAGCTGAAAACCAAATGGAACAGACGTATACCGCCGAAGAATTCAAAGACAAAATGTATTCAAATTTGAAAGTAAGGCCGAGTGATTCCGTCATTTTGATGTGCTCCATCTTTATCGCATCCATTGGACTCAATATGAACTCCATTCCCATCATTATCGGGGCGATGTTAATTTCGCCACTCATGACACCAATCTTGAGTATCGGTCTCGCCTTGTCGCTCTACGATATGAAGCTCCTTCGAGCAGGTGTTCGTTTACTGCTCGTCCAAGTCGCGGTCAGTCTCACCGTTGCGACCATCTATTTTGCCATCTCCCCAATCACCTATGCGAGTAATGAAATCATCGCGCGGACCGAACCGACGATTTGGGATGTCATCATCGCCTTCGCCGGGGGAACCGCCGGGATTATCGGGGCGCAAAAGAAAATGAGTAACAACATTGTTCCGGGTGTCGCCATCGCGACCGCCTTGATGCCACCGTTATGTACGGTCGGTTATTCGATTGCAACACGCAATCTCGACTACTTAATCGGGTCGAGCTACCTGTTCGTCATCAACTGTGCGTTCATCGCCATCGCGACATTCATCGGGGTCAAGTTCATGGGCATCTCTCAAGTGTTGACGAAACAGGATGCGAACCATAAAAAAATCAATCGACTTCTCATTGCCTTATCTGTCCTCATCGTCGTTCCGAGTATCTTTTCGGCCGCGACGCTCGTTCAAGATAGCATCGTCCGGACGGGAATCAATAACTTCATCGAAGAAGAGTTTTCAGACGCCATTATTATCAGTCAGGACTACCAGGAAGATGATGATTTGCTTCTCGTGACGACGACAGGGAAACGGTTGACCGAAGAAGAACTTGCCGACATCGAATCGCGTCTGCCGGACTACGGGCTTCGTACCATCGAACTCTCGGTGACGCAAGTCCCGGACTTGAACGGATTGTCCGGAGAGAAGGTAGCTGAATTGCTTCAAAAATATTTAGAAAGTCGCCTCCAACAGTTCAATCTGTTCGACAGCCGTCAAATTGATTTAGAGGACTTGCCGTTCGAACTACAGAACGAAATAAACCCAAACTAAAAGACCATCGATTTTTTCGATGGTCTGACTTGTTAGTTTGCGAGTGGGTGTTTCAAGAGATAGTCTTCGATTTGATCGATTGTTTCTTTCAACACGCCGTCTGCGAATGGCGATTTGAGACCAGCCAGTTCGACGAGTTCGAGGAACGAGCGGCTTCCGCCTGCCTGACAGAGTGTGAGGTAATCGTTCCATGCCGCTTCACGGTCTTCATGCATGCGCACCCAGAACTGGAACGCACAGACTTGCGCGAGCGTATAGTCGATATAGTAGAACGGACTTTGGAAGATATGTCCTTGTTGGTGCCACCATGCACCTGATTCGAGATAGTCGTTCGTCTCATAATCGCGGTGCGGAAGGTATACCTTCTCCAAGTCGCGCCACGCCTGACGACGCTCGGCAGCTGTCATGTCCGGATTGCGATAGACGACGTGTTGGAACTCGTCAACGAGCACGCCGTACGGAAGGAAAGTCATGCTACCAGCCAAGTGGTTGAACTTATACTTATCGACTTGGTCGCCGAAGAAGAGTTCCATCCATGGCCAACAGAAGAATTCCATCGACATCGAATGAATCTCGCACGCCTCGTATGTCGGGAAAGCGTATTCCGGAGTCGTCAAATGGCGGCTCTCGTACACTTGGAAGGCGTGACCGACTTCGTGTGTGAGGACGTCGATGTCTCCGGCTGTCCCATTGAAGTTCGAGAAGATGAACGGGAGACCTTCAGAAGGCAAGTACGTGCAATATCCGCCGCCAGCTTTACCTGGTTTCGCCGTCAAATCGAGGGCGCCGCGTTCTTGCATGTATTGGAAGAACTCGTCTGTCTCGTTCGAGAGTTCCTGATACATCTTGTTGCCGCCTTCGATGATGAACGACTCATCCCCTTGAGGCGTCGCGTTACCGTCTGGGAAGACGAACGACTCATCGTAATAATAGAGATGGTCGACACCGATGCGTTTCGCCTGCTTCTCTTTTAACGCAGAAGCGAGCGGGACGATGACGTCGCGGACTTGTTTGCGGAAGTTGTCGACCATCGACTCGTCATATCCGACGCGTTGCATACGGGCATAACCGAGTTCAACAAATGATGGGAAGCCGAGCGCGTGTGCGATTTCTGTACGCACGCGTACGAGTTCTCCGTAAATCCGGTCGAGCTCGTCACCGTTGTCAGAAAGGTATGTATAGCGGGCAACGGATGCGGCTTTACGGACATCGCGGTCAGGTGACTGAAGGTATGGACCGAACTGTGACAAGTTGAGTGTCTTGCCGTCAAATTCAATCTGTGCTGCTGACATGACCTTTTGATAAGCCGTCGCGAGGCGGTTCTCTTCCTGCAATTTCGGGATGAGCGACTCCTCGAATGTCTCGAGTGCACGCTCGGCGAGAGAGAACAACTGGCTACCCCATTCCGCTTCGAGTTCAGAACGGAGCTCGTGGTTCGTCAAGACGCGGTAGTATGCTTGAATCTCTTTCTCATAGACCGGTAGTGCATCGTCGAAGAAAGATTGTTCTTCTTCATAAAAAGCGTCGCGTGTGTCGACCGAGTGTCGGATCGCGACGAGTTGACTTTGTGTCTCAAAGTCGTTCCGTTCCTTGTTGATTTGACGAATGAGTTCATTCGCTTCCTCTAGTGTGCTCGCTTGCTGTAATTCGGCAGAATAGTCCGACAATCTGCTGTTCAAAGCATCCAAGTCGGGTCGTTCATATGACAATTTTGTGAAAGTCGTCATTGTAAGCGCCTCCATCGTGTGAAATTTTTATAAAGTGTAAAAAGGGCTTGCAAAAGCGATTGCACACTCGTATTCTTACGATGTGTAAAACGATTTCGCACTACCTTATATCTACTATACCGTTAATAAGGTAGGGATTGAAGTTTTAGCTTTTCGGGTATAAAAGTGAAGACTTCGATTCAATAGAACATGTTGGAGGGATTAAGCTATGGGATTCTTTAAAAAACTATTTGGTGGTAAAGAAGAACAACTCAACGCGGTTTCACCGCTTACAGGAAAGGTCGTCGACATCACGAACGTACCGGACCAAGTATTCTCACAAAAAATGATGGGTGACGGAATTGCGATCGAGCCGACTGAAGGCAAAGTCGTTTCACCAGTTAGCGGAACAATCGCAACGGTATTCCCGACGAAACACGCGATCGGTATCAACGCGGACAACGGTGCAGAGTACTTGATCCACATCGGTTTGGATACGGTAAACCTTAAAGGTGAAGGCTTCGAGACACACGTCACAGAAGGTCAGTCTGTCAAAGCAGGCGACCCGCTCGTCACGTTCGACCTCGACTTCATCAAAGCGAACGCTCCATCGACAATCACTCCGATCATCATCACGAACCATGACAGCTTCGGCGTGAACAAACTTGTCGCAGAAGGCGACACGGTGACAGCTGGATCTTCAGAAGTCGTCGAATTGACGAAGAAATAAGAGAACGATCATGACTCGGGAGCCTATGCTTCCGAGTATTTTTTTGTGAATTCGGGAATTATAATGAAGAGAGGGAAGGGGGAAATGAGATGGATGGTAAAAATGCACCATACCGGGGATACGGGGACCGGATTCGAATCTTGCGAGAGCGGGCTGGATTATCGATTGAGACGCTTGCGGAACAAATCGGCGTCGCCCCATATTTTATTCGACGTACGGAACTGAGTGAGGTCTATCCGACGATGCCTTACATAGATGCGCTCGCAGAAGCTCTGCGCATCGATTCCAATTATTTGGCGCGTCACATTTGGACGGGAGAGTCGCTCAAAGTGTTGATGCGAGGGAAAGTACCCGAAATCGAACAGATGAAACTCGCCTATGAAGAGGCGATGCACGGGAAGTCCGTCGAGGAGATGCAACGACAACTCGAGGAGCGGATGCGCATCTTCGACTTGATGCATGAAGAGGAATTGCAGCGAATCTTTGAAGAGGACGAAGAGCCGACGTCGCACCACGCCCTCGAAGCACTCGTCGACGCAGTCCTTGACCTCGGTCGGTCCCATGACACCAATCGACACATCGTCCCGTTCGCTCGCTATGTGGAACGACTCGTCCCCGACCAGTTCGCGGACAACTCCTTCCAATATGCAGAGTACGGTGTCGTAGACAAATCATATAAATTGCAATGATCGTGAACGAAAAAATGACCAGGAGAATTACTCTCCTGGTCATTTCCATTCATCAGCGCATCGGACGCGCTTCGTAGCGTACTTTCGGACGAGTGCCGGCAAGTAAAAAGCCGAGCACGATATTCAAGATTGTGAGCACCCATCCGACATACCCGAACGTGTAAGCGAGACTCGCCAGCACCGTTTGCCAGTCGAGCAGAGCTGCTGCGTCGCCGCGGAATGTAAAGCGGATGACGGTGAAGCCAATGAGTGTCGTTGCAGTAATCATGATGCCGATCCATGCGCCACCGAAGCGAGACGTTTGTGGACGTCTGCTGACCGGATACCAAAACGCGAGCGTTCCGATAAACGTACTACCTGCATACGCAAGCAGGATTTGCCATAACGCATCCGCGTCTAAGAAGACGGTATAACAGATGAACGTCGTGAGCGTCGTCATAAACGTAAAGATTAAGGCCGCGAGTAATCGTGATCGCATAGTTCGTTTTCCTCCTCATTTTGCACATTCTTTAGAGTAAACGAAAACGAATTTGCTGTAAACGTTATTGGCGGTTTTGTAATATTTGTCGCCATTGTTTAATGGCGTTCGTTCCATAGAATAAGACACCACCACGATAGAATTTCGAGCCGATCCAAAGCGTCACACCGATCGTTCCGATGAGTAAGCCAATCGAGAGCGCGACTTCCCACACAGCCACATCGACGAGCATGACCCGAAGGAACATGAGCATCGGGGCAAAGAACGGGACGAAGGAGAGAATCGTCACGATGGTCGCATCTGGATTGTTCAAGCCGAACATCGCCACTAAGAATGCTGCGACGAGAAGCATGATGACCGGCATGACCATCTGTTGGGATTCTTCGACGCGGCTGACGAGTGAGCCGAGGACGGCGAAGAGTGACGCGTACAACAAGTAGCCGAGTAGGAAGAAGACGAGTAAGTAGATGACAGCTCGCGCATTCCCGGCGTTTTCGATGACGGTCGTCGCTAACTCACTGCCGCTCGCGCTGACATAACCAAACCCGAGGAAAATCCCGATCTGGATGAGGGCGAGTGTCCCGATGGCGGACACCTTGGCGAGCATGTGCGTCACCGGATGCGTCGTCGAGATGATCAGCTCCATAACACGCGACGACTTCTCGGTCGTCACTTCTGTCGAAATCATCGATCCGTACGTAATGATCGAGATGTAAAGGAGCATCAACATGACATAGACGAGTGCCGAAGACGAAAGCAGCTCATCCGAGTTCTCGCCTCCGCGCCCGAGATACGACTCATCGAGTTGAATCGGTTCACTGAGAGCCGTGATGACGGCCGGGTCGACATCGGCTGATTCGATCAACTCCGCATTACGCAATTGTTGAAGCGACGTTTGCAAGATGGTCGTGAATTCCTGCTCAGGGCGTTCCGAGATGACACGTGCGTCGTAACCGTCGACAAAAGCAACGACTCCGTATTCGCCGTCATTGATTTCGGCGCGTGCCTCTTCTTCGGTGATGTCACTCGTGGCAACGTCTTCATAGCCGAGCGACTGCATCGTATCGACGAGCGCTGTGTTTTCCGTTACGACGAGGGCGCTCGCTTGCTCCGAATCCTCGAACGAGGACATGATGCGGTCGATGTTCGTGAATCCGAAGATGAAAAGAATCGTCAACGCTGTCGAGATGACGAACGCTTTTGAACGGATCCTCGACTTGAGGGTGAATGCATAGAGCGGTTCAAAGTTATGAAACATGCTGTCCGACCTCCTTGATAAAGATGTCATTGAGCGATACCGGTTGGCGCATGAACGTCTTCACGTTTGCCTGATGGCGAACGAGTGTCGATAGGACGACGTCGCTATCATCAAATGAATGTAGACGTACTAAATGACCGGACTTATACGGCTCGATCGTTTCGATGACCGGGAGTGATTCGAGCACGTGAATCTGGTCCGTCTCGATGAAGAGGGCTGGCTCGGCGTAACGCGACTTGATGGAGGGTACGTCACCACTGACGACGGCACGTCCACCTTTCAAGATGCCGACATGTTGACAGAGCTCTTCGACATGTTCCATCCGGTGACTCGAGAAGACGATGGTCGTTCCGGCGTCACGCAAAGCGAGCACCTCGCGTTTCAGAATCTCGACGTTGACTGGATCGAGTCCACTGAACGGCTCATCTAAGATGACGAGCTCGGGGTTGTGGAGCAGCGCGGCCACGAGTTGGATTTTCTGCTGATTCCCTTTTGACAGTTGCTCGACGCGCATCGTCTCATACTGGGGAATCTCTAGCCGTTCGAGCCATGATTTGACCGCACGTTTGGCATCGTTTGAACGCATGCCTTTCAAACTGGCTAAAAAGACGAGTTGTTCGCGTACTTGTGACTTCGGGTATAGTCCTCGTTCCTCGGGTAAATATCCGACAATCCGATGGTCGACCGCTTTGCCGTTCCACGTGATGCTTCCATCGGTCGGTTTCAAAATGTCGAGGATCATCCGGAACGTCGTTGTCTTGCCGGCACCGTTCGCTCCGAGAAGACCAAACATTTCTCCTTGTGGCACGCGGAACGTGAGGTCGTCGACAGCGGTGAAGTCACCGAATTCTTTGGTGACTCGTTCAATCTGTAATGCCATGTTCTTATACCTCCTTAGAATGTCTCTCTTCTTATCGTACGCCACCGTGAGCAAAAAGTTTCACTTTTTCTGGCAAATGATTTATCTTGAAATCAAGATAATAAAGGAGGATGACAATGAATACGCAGTCTACAGGCATCCATCATATTTCATCGATGGTACAAGACCCACAACGTACGCTTGATTTTTATGGACAAGTACTCGGTCTTCGCTTCGTGAAGCAGACCGTCAATTTTGATGACCCGGGCACGTATCATCTCTATTTCGGGGACGAGGTCGGGACACCGGGAACCGTGATTACCTTCTTCCCAATCCCTGGGTTAGGTAAAGGACAGGTTGGGAGCGGTCAAGTCGGCGTGACGACATATCTCGTGCCGGCAGGAAGTTTACCGTTTTGGGAAGAAAGATTACAACAGCATGGAATTGCGACCGTCGCCACGGAACGGTTCGAGGAGCCGTCACTTCTGTTTGAAGACCCGGATGGACTCGTCGTCGAACTCGTTGCGCGACCGACGACGAAACAGACGCGCTGGGTCATCCCAGGCGTCACGAAGGATGAGGCGATCGTCGGATTCGCGGGCGCGACATTATTATCAAAAGCACCAGACGAGACCGTACGCTTGTTGACGGAACTGTTTGGATTTGAACGAGTCGGAGAAGACGAGGAATGGGTACGTCTGAAAGGGACGGCTGACTATGGGAACGTCATCGACGTCAAAAAGACGATTCTTCCGAACGGTGTGCCCGGAACGGGTACGGTCCACCATATCGCTTGGCGGGTCGCGGACGGTGAACACTATCCGACGTGGCAAGACGCCATCTTTGACCTTGGATTGAGACCGACCGAAGTGAAAGAACGGAACTATTTCCGCTCGGTTTATTTCCATGATGCCGGACGGATCTTGCACGAACTCGCGACAGACGTACCTGGGTTCACCGTGGACGAGTCCATCGACACGCTCGGTGAGACGTTACGCCTACCATTATGGCTTGAAGCGGACCGCGACAAGATTGTGCGCACGCTACCAACGATTACAATTCCGAAAGGAGAACGGATATGATTCATCAATTCATTCAAGGAACGAAAGAGACGACGCTCGTCTTATTGCACGGAACAGGGGGGAGCGAGCAAGACTTGATCCCGCTCGCAAAAGAGTTATCACCGGAATCGAACGTCCTGACGCTACGAGGGGACGTCCTTGAGAATGGGATGACCCGCTTCTTCCGTCGTCACGCGGAAGGCGTGCTCGACCTCGAAGATTTAAAGAAACAGACAGAACGCTTCCTTCAGTTTTTAGATGATGCGGCAGCGGAATATGGAATCAAACGCGACAAGATGATCCCAATCGGATATTCGAACGGGGCGAACTTGATCGGATCGGCACTATACCGTCAACCAGCATTCGCCGCTTCACTCTTGTTCCATCCGATGGTCCCGGACCGTTCGCTCACATTGCCTGACTTGTCAGGTACGAACGTATTCATCTCGGCAGGTGAGCGCGATCCGATTTGCCCGAAAGCAGAAACAGAAGAGCTGACATCGACACTCCGGAATGCCGGAGCGGACGTCGAGCTCTTCTATCATACGGGTGGGCATGAAGTGCGCATGGAAGAAGTCGAGGCGGCACGGACATGGATCGCCGCTCACCTCGACTAATTCGTTCAAGCCATTTTTTTCGGTTTGTTCGGACGAGAATAGACGACGAGGACACCTCGGTCAATCAAATAGGCGGCGAATAAGCGTTTCGCTTCCTCAGCATGCACGGTTCGGTCGATTTGGATATACAATCGGCCGAGCTTTTTTTGTGAGGTTCGCGTGAGCAACCAGATCGAGTCGAGCGTATACTGCCAGCTCTGAAGCGTATCGCCACCGATGTATAAGTACCGGTTTTGGGTGCGCTCGAGCAGATAGTTGAGCCACCATACGTCACGGACCAATTTGGCGCACACACCGAGCGCGAACGTGAGACCGAGGAAGGCCATACTAGACAACACAGGATGAATGGCAGAGAACCCGTTACGGACCGACTCAAAGGCCACCATCAGTAGCCCGACGGAAAAGCTGCTGATTAACCACCAGAATCCGAAGTTAGAGAATGAACGTTTCGGGTCGTGCACCATATGATGTCGATTCCGGATGATCGAAGCCATTCTCTCCACCTCCTTTATTAGAATATTCTGAATATTTAGTAACACTACTATACTATACTCTACCCAATCCCGTCTATTTGAATACGCCCACAACGTGCTGAATCGTGAGGATTTTTTGACGTTTCGGCTTGCAATACGCGAATTATGGGAATGATGACAGTGAAGACATGAAAATTTTGTTGAAACGTAATTTCACTTGGCGAGGGAATCGATTATGATAGGTGAGGGATTTTTCCATCTGACCTTCCATGCAGTCCGTGTGCGAATTGAACGTGAAAACATGAAGGTCAGCTTCATCGCAATCATCATAAAGAACTAGAGGGAATGTTATGAGAAATTATTGGTATGACAATATTAAGGGAGTACTCGTCTTACTCGTCGTGTTCGGTCACTTGTTGACGGACGTCCGCGGCGTGTATGACGACATTCTTCCGAAGTGGGTGTATTTGTTCCTGTACACCTTCCATATGCCGTTATTCATTATGCTAAGCGGTTACTTCTATCGGGAGAACCGTTATTTACGTGTGATTCAGTTGTTCGTTGTCTACGTCATCTGGCAAGTCATTCTCGGGTCGTGGTTCGCTTTCACAGAAGGCATCCCGATTTTCTCGCTGGAGAATCCGGGGCTGAATCTGTTGAAACCGTATTGGGCACTTTGGTATTTGATGGCAATCATCTTCTGGTACATCATTACCCCGTACGTGACGCAGCTGAAAGGGTATGTGCTATACGCACTCCTATTTGCGCTCTTGTTCGGGTTCCAGGCAGAGGCGACCGGCTATTTCGCGTTACGAAAAGTGATCATGTTCTATCCGTTCTTCTTGATCGGGAACTGGATGTCCGAACGGAACACACTCAACTTCTTCGAGCTACCGAAACGGGCCGAACAACGGAACCGTTACCGAATTGGGGGAGCGATTGTCTTTGTCACGTTGACGATTGGCCTATTGGTTTCCATGCGCGTCCAACAGGCCGACGCGTTCTATCACATCGGAAACTTGTTCAAGTTCCGCTTCGCTTATGATACGGCGGTGCCGGAGGCAATGTGGAGCGGACCGTTCGCTTTCTTGATCGTCTATACGGTGTCACTTCTCATGTCGATCAGTTTCGCGCTCATCATTCCGGGACGAAAACTACCAATCTTCTCGAGGGCAGGACGATATAGTTTGTATGTCTATCTCGTTCACGTCTTCTTCGTGGTCGCTTGGAAAGCGTTCGTGCCGGCTGGATTCATGCCGACGTCGTGGATGCAATTGCTCGTCTTGTTCGGTGTCGCATTCGTGATGGTACTCGTGATTATCAGTCCGCCGATGGTTCGTCTCTTACGTCCGCTCGTCGAGATTGACGTGAGGCGCGTACAAAATACGAAAGGTGTGAAAGGGTAAAGTCTTTTCTAAACGCTTCATTTCCGCTACACTTTATAAAGAGGAAACGAAACTAGAGTTAAGGAAGTGACCCTATGCCATACGAAAATGGAATGCACAGCACAGAAGGTGACGTGAACGTCTCACGTCACGTCGTAGAAATGATTGCCGCAGTCGCGGTCAAAGAAACGAAACACGTATCGTTCACGCAAGAAGACACGAAATTGTCAGAACGTGCGCTCATGAAGCATGTGAAAGTCGATGAGTCAGAAGAAGGCATCACGATCAACTTGTCACTTTATATCGCATATGGGCAGTCGATCATTAAAACGGTGACGGCGGTTCAAGAGCGAATCACGCAAGATATGGATACGATGCTTGCGATGACACCACGTTCGGTGAACGTGAAAGTCGTAGGGATCCAACTGTAAATGAGAGGGGAGAGCAGAGAGCCCTTCTCTTTTTTTGATTTTTGCGAAAACGGTTGCATCAAGATAACGTTTTCATTTATAATAGAAATCGAACAAGTGCAACCGTTTGCATCATTGACCAAACGTGCGACGGGTACTTGTCAAGTTCCCTAAATGTAGTCTGACGACACAAGCATTTGAAGGAAAGGCGGAAAGCATGTATGTTAACGATTGAAGCAGTGATTTTCGATTTGGACGGTGTCATCACTGACACGGCAGAGTACCATTACCTCGCTTGGAAGCAGCTCGGTGAAGAACTCGGAATTCCATTTGACCGCGAATTCAACGAAACGCTCAAAGGGGTGAGTCGGACTGAATCGCTCGAGCGGATCCTTGCGCTCGGCGGAAAACAGAACGACTTCACGCCGGAAGAGAAAGAAGAACTCGCTCAAAAGAAAAACGAGCATTACGTTGAACTCATTCAACATATCTCATCTGACGATCTTCTTCCTGGCATCGTTTCATTCTTGGATGAAATCAAAGAGGCGGGACTTAAAATCGGAATGGCGTCTGCTTCAAAGAACGCATTTGCGGTTGTTGACGCACTAGGTGTCCGTCATTACTTCGACCATATTGTCGATGCAGCAACTGTCGCCCAGTCAAAACCACACCCCGAAGTGTTTTTGAAAGCCGCTTCTGCCCTTGGCGTGAAACCCGAACTCGCCATCGGCGTTGAAGACGCGGCTGCCGGCGTAACTGCAATCAAAGCGGCAAACATGTTTGCTGTCGCCGTCGGGGAAGAATCGATGCTTGGTCATGCAGACCTCATCGTTGCTTCTACCGACGAACTTTCACTCGACCGCATCCTCGACCGCGCTCGCGTGTAATAGACTACAATCATCTTCCGTGAGACGGCGACTGCCCCGAACAGTCGCCGTCTTTTTCTATTGAATCAAAAGTCCCGAATAGACAATATTGTCCAAAAACAGATGACAAATCCGTTACAAATCCGTTACAATTCTAAAAGAGATATTTTTGTAAATAATTTATATAAATAGAATTATAGATTTGAATTGTATATGGAAGGGGATTTGTGCATGGAATTTACTAATAAGAATGAGCATATTTATCGAGAATTGTTAGAAATTGAAGAGTCATATCGACAACTCCAACAACGTGCAGAATATTTAGTTTCTGAATTGAATCGAGACGAAGATCGAGAAACGGCATTCTCGGAAATGTCGAAACGCTTACGCCCACGACGTGTCAATCAACGTTATCCGTTAGATGTGTATGTTCATCAAGTGACCGACTTATTAAAAGAACGACAAACCATGAGTGTACGTGATATCCAAATGGAACTTGAACTTCGATATCGTCATCACATCAGTAACATCTACCAATTGATGGTGAAAATCGAAGGGGTCAACCCAGAGATCAAAAAGATTGGCCGCGGCCTCTATACATACGAGCCAGTAACAGATAAAGAGGCAGTGACACATTCATAATCTTGAGTCGATGGGGAGAGCACCCATCGGCTTTTTGTTGTAAACGGACTGATAACAACTCATCGATTCAAAATATGATATAATTCGCCAGAGTCTATTTTTTTGAGAGAGGAACTGTCGGCCCATGCTATGGATTGCCATGTTGGTCAGTTTTGTAATGGCCATCTTGATTACACCGCTCGTTCGTCGATTCGCATTCTTTATCGGTGCAGTCGATCATCCGAACGCACGAAAAGTACATTTACGGACGATGCCACGAATCGGTGGTCTGGCGATTTTCATCGCCTTCTTCATCGGCTATGCGCTACTGCTTCCGACGAGTCGTTATAATGACGCCATCTTGATCGGGGCCGTCGTGATTCTCCTGACCGGACTGATCGATGATCGTTTCCAGCTCTCTGCCCGTGTGAAGTTGATGGGGCAGATGATTGCGACGGTCATCGTTTTGAACTCTGGGATGCGCATCGAGCTCGTCAATCTCCCGTTTGATCAGCAACTGTATCTCGGGTCATGGAGCATCCCGGTCACGGTTCTCTGGTTGATCGGGATTACGAACGCGATCAACTTGATTGACGGACTCGACGGTCTAGCCGCAGGTGTCTCAAGTATCGCCCTCGGAACGATTGCCGTCCTGGCAATCATTCAAGGGAACGTCTATTTGACGATGATGGCTTTGTTGTTGCTCGCGAGCACGCTCGGCTTTCTCGTCCACAATTTCTACCCGGCGAAAATTTTCATGGGGGACACGGGAGCGCTGTTTCTCGGCTATATGCTCGCCGTCTTCTCACTGATTGGTTTTAAGAATGTGACGTTGTTTTCACTCGTCGTCCCGGTCCTCTTGCTCGGGTTGCCGATTTCGGATACGATTTTCGCAATCGTGCGTCGGCTCGTTCAAGGTCGACCGCCGATGTCGCCGGACAAATCGCATATGCACCACCAGTTGATTGACATGGGGTTTACGACGCGCCAAGCCGTTCTGCTCATGTATGGGATGACGCTATTCTTCGGCATCTCATCGATCTTGTTTGCGAAGACGACAATGCTCGGTGCCGTCATCACGTTCATCGTGGTTCTGATCGTCATCGAATTGATTGTCGAATCGACGGAACTCATTCATCCGAACTATAAACCCATCATCCGAACGTCTCGGCGACTACTTGGTCGACCGCGAACATAAACAAACGGCCGATATCGCCTAGCGATATCGGCCGTTTGTGTTAGTAAATCGTTGTCTCGGTCATCGAGTCATCTGTTTCATCGGTTGACGGTTCGTCCGCTGTGACGGGCATTCCAAGCTCCGTTTGGAGAAGGGCTTGCGCGTCTCGTAGGTCAGCCGGGTCGAGCTCATAGTAATAGACACCGTTCAACGTCAAATCGGTTCCTTCAAGCGTTTCGCGATTGAAAGACTTGAGCGATTTCGTATACGGTTGAAGCTGCGAGGCTTCCGACAAGGACATATTTGTTCGAATGTTCTCGCCGACCGCGTTCATGATCCTGTTCAACTTGGTGAACGAGTTGATCGTGGTCGCCTCGTTGATGATGGCCTCGATGACTTGTTGCTGTCGACCGGCCCGACCAATGTCGCCGGCAGGGTCTTCTTTTCGCATGCGGGCGTATGCGAGCGCTTCTTTTCCGTTCAAGACTTGAACACCAGGCTCAAGCTCGACATTTCCCGTCGCTTTTCCGGAGATGGGGATGAGTACATCGACTTCGACGCCGCCGACCGCATCGACTAAATCTTCGATTCCATCAAAGTTGATGGTCGCATAATAGTCGATTGGGATGTCGAGCAGATTCTCGACGGTCGAGATGGTCGCATCGATGCCTCCATAGGCGTAAGCGTGGTTAATCTTGTCTTTGAACGGGTCGTTGTCGTCGAGGATGATGTCGACATACGAGTCGCGCGGGATGCTGACGAGTGTCACTTGACGTGATTCCTTGTTGAACGTCGCGACCATCAACGAATCACTTCGACCTTCTTCAAGCGAGGCGCCGCCATCGACCCCTGCTAACAGGACGGAGAAGTGGTCTTTGGTCAAATCGATGGTCTCGTCGCGACGCTCTGACTTGTCGCCACGCTCCAACTCTTTGTTCGCGTTCTCGGCGGTCTCGTTCGCTTTGAAGACAAAATAGCCGAAAGCAGAACCGCCGATCAGCAAGACGACACCCAACACGATGAGGACGATTTTCCAAGGTGACTTTTTCTTGCGTGGGGGTGTTTCCATGTGGATTCCTCATTTCAGTTGTTTCTTTTAGTATAGGCGTTTCAGCGTTTGAAATCACGTTCGATGATGCGGATATCGTGGGTTTGTAGCGCGCCTTGACCGTTTGTCATATCTGTCAGCCAATCGAG
Source organism: Exiguobacterium sp. s189 (assembly GCF_018617615.1). Lineage (NCBI taxonomy): Bacteria > Bacillati > Bacillota > Bacilli > Caryophanales > Exiguobacterium > Exiguobacterium sp. s189. The sequence continues at coordinate 66,766 of NZ_JACSKM010000003.1, forward strand.
CGCTACAGTTGTCTCTTCCACGGGTACTGAAACGTGAAACGTGACGAGGTCGGCGTAAGAGATATCGTCGAGCAAGTAGGTGGACTGTCGCAATTCATTCTCGACTTTGCCGATCCAGGTGTAGTCGACGGTAAGCGTCAATTGTTGCATTTGCAAGCGTTCGACAATCCCGATCGCATCGAGTCCTTCGCTGACGGTCCCACCGTATGCCCGGATGAGCCCGCCTCCGCCTAATTTGATACCTCCGAAATAACGTGTCACGACGACGACCGTGTCTTTGAGATGACGTTTCCGCAACACCTCGAGCATCGGCATGCCCGCTGTACCACTCGGCTCCCCGTCATCGTTCGCTTTCTGGTGCTCGTTTCGTTCCCCAATGATGTAGGCAGAGCAGTTATGGTTCGCGTTCCAATGCTCTTTTTTGATGCCTTGGATAAACGACTGCGCCTCTTCCTCGGTTTCGACACGTTTGAAGTGAGCGATAAATTTTGACTTTTGTATGACGACTTCGTATGTTCCACTTTGTTTTATAGTATAATTTGACTCAATAGACATTTCTGAAAATTCTCCTTTCTATTTTTGAATATTTTTTTTAAAATTCAAGTAGGCACACACGCTTCAATTGGCGAATGCAAATTATAGAAAATCTCTCATGTGCACTGTAAACCTGGTTTCAAGTGGACGATATATAAGGATAGATGAGGATTAACTACCGAACTATTAGGGGATGGCATCGTGAATCATATTACCGATCGGACAGCTTTAGAACATATCATAACAAATATGATTGATACGGTGACGGAAAGTAAAGAGGAGATTGTCCGTATAACCGAAAGTTCATCAACTGAATATTCTGCGATTCAAAACGAGTTGAAAGAATTGACGGATAAAATCGAGTTCTACATCGAGGAGTCCGATCGACTCGACCGACTCGTGAAAGCCGCAAAAGGCAAGCTCGTTCAAGTCAGTAAAAAGTTTCATATACATAGTGAGCAAGAAATTCGTGACGCCTATGAACGGGCGAATCAGATGCAACTGGAGCGGTTTCTCGTTCAAAAAGAAGAGATGGCGGCCCAGCAGCGTCGTAACGATTTAGAACGACGTCTTCTTATTTTAGAGGACACGATCGAACGTGCCGAAAAACTGATTGGTCGTGTCAGCGTCGTCTTGAACTTCTTACGGGACGACCTGCAACAAGAATATTCGGACATGATGAAAAAGCAGGAGATGGCCATCGGTGTATTCGAAGCGGCCGAGCGTGAACGACGTCACCTCGCTCGTGAGATGCACGACGGACCAGCGCAATCGCTTGCCCACATTTTGATTCGTGCCGACTTGATTGAAAAGACGTTTGATAAACGAGGGAAAGATGAAGCGTTTGCCGAATTACATGAATTGAAAAAGTTGATTCGTGGAGCACTCGTCGACGTACGTCGCCTGATTTACGATTTGCGTCCGATGTCGCTTGACGATTTAGGCTTTTTACCGACGCTCGAGCGCTATCTCCACCAAACGGAAGAGTATACGGCCATCAAGACGCGTCTCAACTATCGCGGGTCACGTGCCCGTCTGCCGGAGAAGTTAGAAATCAACGTGTTCCGTCTCGTGCAGGAAGCGGTGCAAAATGCGATCAAGCATGCCAAAACGCCAGAGATTATCGTCAATGTCGAACAGGCGAGCGATGTGATTCACCTTCACATCCGCGACTATGGCATCGGTTTCGAACCGAGTTCGATTGGCGAAGAGTCGTTTGGGATTGTCGGGATGCGTGAGCGAATTGAGTTGGTGAACGGAAGTATCACCATTGACTCGGAAGTCGGCAAGGGGACGGTCGTCCGCATGTCGATTCCGATTCCGTGAGAGAACAAGGGGGAAGACATACATGGAAATGACACAGACACGCATTGCAATCGTGGATGATCACGAACTGTTCCGCGAAGGATTGAAGCGGATTTTTGATTTAGAAGATGAATTTACGGTCGTCGCAGAAGGACGGACGGGTCGCGAGGCGATTCGCATCGCCGGCGAACAAAAACCGGAGATCATGATCTTAGACATCAACATGCCGGACATGAACGGGATCGAGGCGACAAAGCAACTGTCGCTCCTGTCACCGGAGACACGCGTCCTCATCCTCTCGATCCACGATGATGAGTCATATATCACGCATGCGCTCGAAGCGGGCGCGTCTGGTTTTCTCTTAAAAGAAGTGGCGTCGACCGAATTGATTTCGGCGGTCCGTGCCGTCGCTCGCGATGGGGCATACTTACACCCGAAAGTAACGACGAACGTCTTGAAAGAGTACCGTCGTCTCTTACAATTCAAAGGGGAACAAGCGGGTCGTGGCGTCGAAAGTCGCACGGATGATCCGGTATACCAACTGTTGTCACGTCGTGAGGTCGAGGTGTTACACCTTCTCGCGGATGGTCGCTCGAACCGAGACATCAGTGATATGTTGTTCATCAGTGAAAAAACGGTTAAAAACCATGTGTCCTCTGTCCTCCGTAAGATGGATGTGAACGACCGGACGCAAGCGGTCGTCGATGCGATTCGCCGGGGATGGGTCGAGATTTGAGCGTCACCGATGCTTTACCTCGTTTTTGTGTTACAATATGGAATGGAATCCTAACATAATTGGAAAATGAAACGACGTAAAGTGAGGATATAGTATGGGAAACATTGCGATTTTAACCGACAGTACCGCCTATCTGTCGGATGATTTTTTGGCACGACATGACGTCCATGTCGCTCCACTCAGTGTCATCTTCGATGGCGCGTCGTACCGCGAGTCGATCGATATGTCGACGGAGGCGTTTTATGAGCGAATCGAGGCAGGCAAACTACCGACGACGTCACAACCGGTCATCGGGGAGACGGTCGAGTTGATTGAGAATTTACCGGATGATGTGACGGACGTGATCGCCATCACACTCTCGAGTGGTATCAGCGGAACGTATCAGTCGATGGTCGCGTTAAATGATATGGTCGACGTGACCGTTCATGCGTTTGACTCTGAGATTTCTTGTATGCCGCAAGCGTTCTTGGTAGAAGAGGCGTTAAACCTCCGTGACAAAGGCGCCGCGCCGGAAGAAATCATCGCCCGACTTGAGACGGTCCGTGACTCGATTCGTGCCTATTTCGTCGTCGATGACCTCGATCATCTGCAACGTGGTGGACGATTGAGCGCCGCGCAAGCGCTCGTCGGCTCGTTCTTACAAATCAAGCCAGTCCTTCACTTCCAAGACAAGTTGATTGTCCCATTTGAGAAAATTCGCACGTATAAGAAGGCTGTACGTCGAATCGAAGAAATGATGGACGAGTCAATTGCAGGTGACGGTGAGGGATACTGTATCGGAATCATTCACGCCAACTGCCCGGAGCGTCAGGCGGAAGAAATCGCTTCGATGAAACAGAAGTTCCCGAAAGCACACATCTCGGGAAGCCATTTCGGTCCGGTCATCGGAACGCATCTCGGACCTGGTGCAATCGGCATCACTTGGTATCGTCGCGAATGGTAAACCACAAGACGACCGTTTCTGGTCGTCTTTTTCAATGGAGGAGGGAATGCGATGGCGAAATATCGCCAAATATTTGAACGGTTGGCAGAAGAGATGCGGAACGGCACGAGACCTGCAGACTCGAAACTCCCGTCGGAGACGGAGTTGATGCATCAGTTTGAGGCAAGTCGGGGGACAGTCCGGAAGGCACTTGACCTCTTACAGGAAAACGGGTACGTCCGGAAGCACCACGGAAAAGGTGTCTTCGTGTTGAAGCGCGACCAGATTGAGTTTCAATTCAATGGGATTGTCAGTTTCTCAGAAGTGTACGCCAGCATGCTCGGTCGCTCCATCCAGACGCACGTTGCGGCGTTCGAAGAGATGGAGGCCCCACCTTGGCTCGTCGAACGGATGAACTTGAAACCGGGAACGCAAGTGTTTCGCATCGAACGCGTCCGAAACTTTGACGGGGAGAACGTCATCCTCGACATCAACTATTTCGTCAAAGACCTCGTTCCTGGATTGACAGAAGAAATCGCTGCTCGTTCGATTTATGGATATATCGAAGGAGAGCTCGGCTTACAGATCAGCTACGCCAAACGAAAGATTGCGGCGGAGGACGTGACCGAGCTCGACCGGATGCGTCTTGATTTGCACGACTATGAATATGTCATCGTCATCACGAACGATACGTTCTTATATGAAGGACAGCAATTCGAATATACGGAATCCCGTCACCGCTTGGACAAGTTCCAGTTCAGTGACGTCGCCCGGCGCTAAACCTCTTTCGAACAGGAAGAGGTTTTTTGTTTGAAAGAGAATGATTAAGGGAATTTTTTACAATGAATCTGGTCACAGAACCTTCACTCAAACTTATCTATATAAGTTGTTGACTTAACTTATATAGATAAGTTATACTTTGTTTGTACTCATAAGTAACCGTTTTCATTAGAAGTTTTCAAACAAAGGAGGACAATAAACATGAAGGCAGATTATCGTCAAATTGCCGCAGACATCCTTGAAGCGATCGGTGGCAAAGACAACGTGGACAAAGCCGCACACTGTGTGACACGTCTCCGTCTCTCCCTCAAAGACCAGTCAAAAGTCGATGAGGCACGTGTGAAAGAAGTCGATCTCGTCAAAGGGGCGTTCGAGAACTCGGGCGTGTATCAAATCGTCATCGGAGCCGGTGATGTCGACCGCGTCTATGCCGAGTTCATCAAACTCGCAGGACTCGAAGCGGCAACGGTCGCCGAGGTCAAATCCGCAGGCGGCAAAAAAATGAATCCGCTTCAAAAACTCGTCAAAGTCTTCTCTGACGTCTTTATGCCAATCATTCCAGCCATCATCGTGGCCGGTCTCCTCATGGGGATCAACAACTTACTTGCTTCTGAAGGTCTCTTCATCGAAGGGCAAACGCTTATCGAGGCTTATCCGAACTTACAAGGACTTTGGGACCTCATCAACATGATGGCGAACACGTCATTCGTGTTCTTACCGGCACTCGTCGGATGGTCGGCGACGAAGCGTTTCGGCGGAAGCGAAGTACTGGGGATCGTCATGGGTCTCTTGCTTGTCCACCCGGACCTCTTGAACGCTTGGGGTTACGGAACAGCGGCACTTGAAGGAGAAGTACCGACGTTCGATATTCTCGGACTGTTCGAGATTGAGAAAGTTGGATATCAAGGCCAAATCTTGCCGGTTCTCGCCGCGGCTTATATTTTGAGCCAAATTGAGATGTTCTTGAAAAAACGTGTACCGAACGCGATTCAACTCTTGGTCGTTCCGATCACGACAATCGTCGTCACTGGATTCCTCGCACTCGCAATCGTTGGACCAATCACACGTGGAATTGGTAATGTGATTGCGACAGGACTCGTCAACACGTTTGAAGCCGTACCGGTCGTTGGGGCACTCCTCTTCGGATTGTTCTATGCACCACTCGTCGTCACAGGGATGCACCACTTGTTCATCGCCATCGACCTTCAGTTGATTGCAGATACAGGCGGTACGTTCATCTGGCCGATGATCGCACTCTCAAATATCGCACAAGGTTCTGCTGCACTCGCGATGTTCTTCGTCTACAAGCACAACGCGAAGCAAAAGAGCATGGCATCGACTTCAGCGATCTCGGCTTACTTCGGGATCACGGAGCCGGCGATGTTCGGGGTCAACTTGCCGAATAAATTCCCGTTCTACTCTGCAATGATCGGGTCAGCGATTGCAGCCATCTTCATCACATTGAATGATGTTCAAGCAATCGCAATCGGTGTCGGAGGACTCCCTGGATTCCTCTCAATCTTCACAGACAAAATCCTTCTCTTCATCGTCGGAATGATCATCGCGATCATCGTACCGTTCGCGCTCACATTCATCTTGTCGAAGCGCTACATGAAGAAAGGTGAATTCGAAGAAAATAAAGTCGCATAAGTATTGACTCGGGAGGGAGGGACGGCAGTTCTTCCCTCTTTCTTATTGAAATGAAAACTCTTACAAAAAAGGAGATGTCGTTGATGACACAGAAAAATTGGCGCAAATCAGTCGTCTATCAAATTTACCCGAAAAGCTTTTACAGTCCGGAAGGAAACGCGACCGGATCGATCAAAGGGGTGACGGCGAAGCTAGATTACTTGGCAGAACTCGGCATCGAATACATTTGGATGACGCCTGTCTATCAGTCACCTCAACACGACAACGGCTATGACGTGAGTGATTACTATGCCATCGACCCGTCTTACGGCACGATGGAAGACCTCGACGAATTGATCCGTGAAGCAGAGGCGCGGGGCATTGGCCTCATGATGGACATCGTCGTCAACCACTCGTCGACAGACCATGAATGGTTCCAGAAATCATTGGCGGGAGACGAGAGGTACCGTGACTACTACATCTGGCGCGACGAGCCGACGAACTGGGAATCGAAGTTCGGTGGGAACGCGTGGGAATATGACGAGAAGAGCGGGCAATACTATCTCCACTTGTTCGACGTGACCCAGGCCGACTTGAACTGGGAAAATGAACAGATGCGTGAAGACGTCTATGAGATGATGCGCTTCTGGCGCGAGAAAGGAATAAAAGGGTTCCGTCTCGACGTCATCAACCTGATCTCAAAAGAACAAGATTTCCCGGAAGATGAGTCGGACGGTCGGAAGTTCTACACGGACGGCCCACGCATCCACGAATATCTGAAAGAGATGAACCGAGAAGTATTTGACGGACATGACGTCATCACGGTCGGGGAGATGTCGTCGACGACGCTCGACCATTGCGTGCGCTATTCGAACCCGGACGAGAACGAGCTCAGCATGACGTTCAGCTTCCATCACTTGAAAGTCGACTACCCGAACGGCGAGAAATTCGTCGCCTCCCCGTTCGACTTCATCCAGTTGAAAGACATCATGTCGACGTGGCAACAAGGGATGCACGGGAAGGGATGGAACGCCATCTTCTGGTGCAACCATGACCAACCGCGCGTCGTCAGTCGTTTCGGGAACGACACGAACCATCGCGTCGAGAGTGCGAAGATGCTTGCGACCGTGCTCCACGGACTCCAAGGGACACCGTACATCTATCAAGGAGAAGAAATCGGGATGACGAATCCTGGCTTTGATGATTTGAACGAGTATCGTGACATCGAGACGCTCAACATTTATAAGTTGAAGCGCGAAGAAGGTGTGTCGCATGAAGACATGATGGCAGCCATCAAGCAAAAGTCACGCGACAACTCACGGACGCCGATGCAGTGGGATGCGACGACACATGCCGGCTTCACGAACGGCACACCGTGGATCAACGTGGCACCGAACTACCAGGACGTGAACGTCGAAGCGGCGCTCGATGACCCGAACTCGGTGTTCTACCACTACAAGAACTTGATTGCATTACGAAAAGAACTTGACGTCTTGACGGACGGGGACTATACGCTCCTCACGCCTGATTCGTTAGACGTTTGGGCATATACACGGAAGACGGACCGCGAGGAGCTCCTCGTCGTCGCCAACTTCTATGGAACGGAAACGACGTACACCATCCCAGAAGGTTTCGAGCGGGTGAGCGTCGTCAGCCACAACTACGACGTGCCTGAGCTCGACGGGACGACGTTGTCCCTTCGTCCGTATGAGGCGATCATGTTCTACAAACAGAAATAAGCAGGTAGGACCCGACTTTTTCGTCGGGTCCTATTTGTGTTTAGTCGTTCGGTTGTCTTTCGTAAGCCGAGTCGTAATCAGACGTCCACTCTGTTAGCGTGAAAGGAAAAAAGGAGAAAAGGGATATGGGGGAACTCATCGTCGCATCAAATGGGACGCGCGCCATCCGTTTTGGCATCTGCCAACGCTGTCTCAGCACGGACGTCCGAACGTTCACCTGTCATCACGGATCATGTGCCTACTGTCGGAACTGTCTTTATCTTGGACGTGTCTGCCGATGTGATTTTCTACAAGAGCGGGACATCACGACACCATTCAAGAAGACCGAATTGACGATGCCGTTCGAGCTCGCACCAGCTCAAATGATGGTCGCAAGTCAGTTACTCACGTGGTGGGACGAACGGAAGACCGGTCTCGTCCATGCGGTGTGTGGAGCCGGGAAGACAGAGATGACGTTCCCGGTGATCGAGCAGGTCGTCAATGAAGGGAAGCGGGTATTGATTGTGTCCCCGAGGAAAGATGTCGCCATCGAATGGGTGGAACGGCTCGAACAAGCATTCACCGTGCCCGTCACGAGACGGTACGGGGGTGGCGAGAAAGATTCCATCGGGATGATCACGGTGGCGACCGCACCGTTATTGTTGAATCTACGAGACGTATTTGATTATGTGCTCGTCGATGAGTCTGATGCTTTTCCATTCGCCTTTGACATGACGTTATGGCGTACTATCTATCGGGTCGGGAAAGGGGTGTTTCTCTTCATCACGGCGACCCCGACCGTTTGGCAACAGATGGTGTCGACGGTGCATCTGTCCCGCCGTTATCACGGATTTGATTTGCCGGTGCCGACACTCGTCAAACAGTCGGACGAACGGATTTTTGACTTCTGTCGACGTCACGCCGCAAAACCGCGTCTCCTGTTCGTGCCGACAAAGCCTCACCTCGAGCGATATCGTAAGACGCTAGAAGACGCGGGGTTTACATGTCGGACGGTATCGGCCGAGACCGAGGAGCGGACCGACGCGCTGCACTGGCTTCAAGAGACGAGGGGGATTGTCCTCGCGACATCGATTTGGGAGCGGGGGATGACGGTCCGGGACGTGCAGGTAGGGGTGCTAGAGAGCGAACATCGACTCTTCACAACACGGGGGCTCATCCAAATGGCAGGACGGGCCGGACGAAAACCCGATGCGCCGACAGGGGAGGTCTGTTTCTTTTATCATGAACGGACGTTTCGGCAAGATCTCGCCATCCGGGCGATCGTGAAGGCGAACAGTCGATGAAATGTCTTCTCTGTCACCAACCGATGACCGTCCCGTGGACACCGGCCACGTTATGGCGACGCGACTGGGTGTGCCCGTCATGTGAGGACCGACTGACGCCGATCGGGACAGGCTGTCCGCGCTGTGGTCAACCGAATGAAACGGGGGAGACGTGCTCAGATTGCGTCCGCTGGCTCGCGCTCGGCTCTGATTTGACCGTCCGTTGTCTGTACGCCTATGACGAGGCGGGAATCGAGTGGCTACATCGCTTCAAATTCAGTGGCGACGTCGTCATCGCCGCATCGGTCGCACCAAAACTTCGGGCACTGCGAGAACCTGGCGCGACATATGTGCCCGTCCCGCTCAGTGACGAACGACACAGGTCGCGTCGCTTCAATCAAGCGGAGGTGCTCGCACGAAAGGTTGGTCCGACCCGGCAACTGATCGAGAAAACCGAGGTTTCGAGTCAACGCGAACTCGGGAAAGAAGAAAGACGACACCGAACGAATCCTTTCACTGTACCAACTTCAGTGAAATGTGGGAAAATCATTCTTGTAGACGACGTTTATACGACGGGGACGACGCTCCATCAGGCGGCATTTTCACTGCGGCAGGCAGGTGCGACAGAAGTTTCTGCGATTTGCTTATTTCGGGCGCTAAACAAATCAAAAACCCGTCCGATATAAAAGGCAGAGGTGAAACCAATGGATGCAGCATCTTGCCAAATGTGCGGACGCTTGTTTATGAAACAAGGTCGCTCGCCTTATTGCCCATCATGTAGCGAAGTCGACTTCCAAAACTTCTTGAAAGTCCGTGACTTCATTCGTGAACCAGAAAACAAATCAACGAACATCGGCGCCCTCGTCGAAGCGACGGGTGTGTCGGAACTTGATATCACGCGATATATCCATGAAGGACGCCTGATCATCAAGGACAACCCGGAACTCCTCGTCGGCTGCGTACGTTGTGGTCAACCGACGAACGAAGGGAAAGTCTGTTCGAACTGCCAGAGAGATATGCAGAAGGAACTGTCTAGTCTACAAGAGAGCTTGACGAAGTCGTCAAGTGCTCGCGCTTATCGTTTGGATTAACATCATGAAGAGGGGGAAGACGCATGCGCATCGATTCAGCCAAGTGGGTACATTTACCGAACACTTATGAAAAGAAAACGCAAGTCGAGCCGAAGCCCGCGCCATCACGCCAAACGGACCAATTGTCAATCTCGGCGGAAGCCCGCGCCCGGTTTGAAGAACCGGTGAAACATCCGGACCGTCTCGCAAAAATCGACGCTTTGAAAGCAGAGATTGATGCGGGCACGTATTCACGGGACGCGCGTGAAATCGCCAAACGCTTTCTACAAGGATGAATGGAAGCGAGGTCCGTTTGAGGCCTTCGCACTGAATAACACGGCACGGAAGCTGACTAAATAAGGGGTACCCCTTTCTTTAGTCGGCTCTTTTTTTGGAAAAAGGAGAGACTCATGCTCACATTACATAAACGTTTACTCGAATTGGCCTATACGAAAGAACAGCTGCTCGTCCAAAATGACATGGCCGCTTTTAGCGCACTCGTCAAAGAAGAGGCGAAACTCGTCCGACAAATCTCACAAAAAGAAGCGGAACGACTTCAAGGGACGTATGAATTGGACGATGAAGAGATAGAGGAACTGAGACCGGTCTTGTTCGAGTTGAAGCGTCAGAACGAATTGAACGCATCGCTTCTCGAACAGTCCCTTCGTTATATTACCTGGCACTTGGACATGCTCTTGCCAGATGCAGATGATTTCACATACGGACAACAAGCGTTTGAAACGCGCTCGTTCAGCCGTGACGTTTAAGGAGGAAGTACAGAATGGGTTCAACATTTATGGGATTAGAGACGGCGCGCCGCAGCCTGACGACACACCAATGGGCGTTACAGGCGACAGGGAACAACGTGGCGAACGCCTCAAACCCTGGCTATTCACGCCAACGTCTCACCCTCGGGATGACGGAACAGCTCTCGGTCAACTTCGGCGGAACGAAAGCCGGACAATTCGGGACCGGGGTACGCGGGGAAACGCTCGCTCGGATTCGCGATCTCATGATTGACCAACAGTATCGCGATGAGTCGGTGAAGAACGCGTTCTATGCGACGAAAGAAGCGGCGTTCGGGCGGATGGAGGACATCATCAACGAACCATCCGAGAACGGCCTTGCCAAGTCGCTCGACTTGTTCTGGGCGTCACTTCAGGACTTGTCGGTCAATCCGGATGATACGGGTGCACGAAGCGTTGTCCGTCAGCGGGCGATGACGCTCGCCGAGACGTTCAACTACATGTCTTCATCCCTGACGAAAGTGAAAGAGGACTTAAAAGCGGAAGCGGGCGTCGTATCGAAAAAAATTAACGACCTGTTGACGAAAATCAATAACGTGAACCGTCAAATCGGGGACGCGGAACCACTTGGCGTCTTGCCGAACGAACTGTATGACGAGCGCGACCGTTACATGGACGAGCTCTCGCAATATATCAAGTTCGAGCGTGTGCCGGTCGATTACTTGAACGGGGAGACGCGCGGGAACTCGCAACGTGTCGCAGAAGGACGAATCGACATCCAAATCACCGTGCCAGGTGTCATCGATCCTGCAAACCCGGACGTGTTGCCAGAACCGGTCAAAGTGAAATTGGTCGATGGCATCACGGGTGGTGTCGGGGAAGTGACCGAGTCGTCGTATCGCGCGGCAGATGCTGCGACAGCTGAGACGATGACGCTCCAAGACATGCCGAACGGCAAATTACGAGCACTCGTTGAGATGTACGGAAGCCAATCGGGTCCTGAAGCGGCGGATGGGGCGTATACGAAGATGCTCAAAGACTTAGACGAGATGGCGAGCGTGTTCGCGACGGCGTTCAACGATACGCACAAAACGAACAAAGATGGGCTAGGTACAGAAGGACAAGACAATTTCTTCGTGAACGCAGGAACGAACACGAACACCGACATCAAAGCGTCGAACATCGAAGTGAACGAGACGTTCATGAGTAACCTCGATCTGATTGCGGCTTCAAAAGACGGCAATATCGGGGACGGGAGCGGGGCGCTCGAACTCGCACGACTAAAAGAGAAAGCACTCAGCTTTGCCGGGTCGGCCAAGACGACGACATCGATCGGGAAGTACTATCAGAACGTCATCGGGAACATGGCGGTCGAGGCGAGCCAGAACGCGAACCTCGCGAAGAGCACGTTCGCTCTTTTGAGTAGCTCGGACCAGCGCCGTCAGTCGGTGAGCGCGGTCTCGCTCGATGAAGAGATGACGATGATGATCCAATATCAACATGCATATAATGCGGCGGCACGGAACATCACGGTCGTCGACGAGATGCTCGACAAAATCATTAACGGCATGGGTGTCGTTGGGAGGTAATGACTGATGCGTGTCACACAGACGATGCTCACACAGACGAACTTGAAACACTTATCGAGTAGCTATAACACGCTCGCCCGCGTCCAGGAACAATTGATCAGCGGGAAGCGGATCCAAAAGGCATCGGAGGACCCGGTCGTCGCGATGCAAGGAATCCGGTACCGGACCGAGGTGCGGGAAGTCGACCAGTTCCGCCGCAACGTCAGCGAGGCGACGAGCTGGATGGACATGACGGACTCGACCTTGAACGAGGTCACCGAAGCCGTCAAACGGATTCGGGAATTGACGACGCAAGCCGCGAACGACACGTACGAGTCGTCGCAACGCGCGATCATCAAGAGTGAGATCGACCAGTTGATCGAACATATCGGCTCACTCGCCAACTCGAAAGCGGGCGAGAAGTATATTTATAACGGGACGAAAACAGATCAACCGCTCATTGACATGCAGGCGCTGAAAGACTATTTGAATGAAAAACCAGGGGCGACGCTCGAGTCGATTTATGGAACGGACGGTCCTCCGACGGCGACCGGGAAAATCGAGTTCGAAGTCTCAAAAGGGATCACGATGCAAGTGAACATGCAGCCGGAGACCGTCTTCGGACGAGAGCTCTTCGAAGGATTGAAGCAGCTGAGCGGTTTGCTCGCCGATGAGACTACGGGAGGAGCCGACTTATCGGCCCAACTTGAGACGCTCGATACAATCGGGCAGAACTTGATCACGGAGCGGTCTGAGCTCGGTGCCCGTGCGAACCGTTTGGAGCTCGTCGACAATCGTCTACAAGACCACGAGATCATCGCGAAGACGATCATGTCCGACAACGAAGACATCGACGTTGAGAAAGTCATCATGGAGTTGAAGTCGCATGAGACGGTACACCGCGCCGCACTCTCGGCAGGTGCTCGGATCATCCAACCGACGCTCCTTGACTTCCTCCGGTAATCGCTCATGAATCTCGCGAGACTTGAAATGCGGCAAACGTTTGCTGCCATCCAGATGACCTCGAACCGACCGGTGCTCGAGATGCGTCAAGGTCGGGCGGACATGTCGATGCAGCAAGGGAAAGCCGAGATGAGGCAACAGACGACTCAAGGGAAACTTGAGATCGACTCGTCGGTGGCACGGAGTGAGAGTAACCTGAAAGGGGCGCTCGAACTCGGTAAGTCGTTCGGACAGATGGGGGAACAAGGGGCCCGCGAGGCGATGATGAACATCGCCCGTGAAGGGGATCGCATGATGCGCATCGAGAACGGCAACCCGATTGCCTCGATGGCGGCAGAGAAAGTGAACGACCCGTATCCGATCGTCGAGATGGGCTATATGCCGAAATCAATCGACCGTGTCAAGTTGACGTATACGCCGGCGGATGTGAAAATCGAATGGAATATCACACCGCCACAGATTGATGTATCGCTCACACCGGCAGACATCTCGTTCACGCCATGGACGACGGACATTTCTCTCCGTCAACAGGCATCGCTCGAGATGTGGCCGGTCGGTGGGATGTATGATGAAACGCGTTGAAAGTGAGGACAATCCATGTTCATTGAAACAGACTACTTTGGCAAGATTGAAATAAATGAAGCGGAGACAATTTCGTTCGTCAGTGAGATTCCAGGATTCCCGGACTCGAAGACGTTCGTGTTGATTCCATACGGGGAAGAGCTGCCGTTCTGGTCGCTCCAGTCGATCGAAGAGAAGGCGTGCGCGTTCGTCGTGACGAATCCGTTCTGGCACAAGTCGGACTATTCGTTCGAACTGTCGGACGGGGCGAAGGATCAGCTCGGGATCGCAGAAGCGGAACACGTCTCTGTCTACTCGATCGTCACGCTCCGTGAGCCGTTTGATGCATCTACGCTCAACTTGAAGGCGCCGATCGTCATCGAGACGAAGGAACGTCGCGGGAAGCAAGTCATCTTAGACGATGCGTATCCGGCCCGTTATCCGCTTGGCGGCACGAAAGCGGAGGTGCGCTGATGCTCGTATTGAAACGAAAACAAGGCGAGGCAATCCATATCGGGGACGACGTGACGCTCACGGTGCTCGCCATCGAGGGCGACCAGGTGAAACTTGGCATCGATGCCCCGCGCCATATCGATATCCATCGACATGAAGTGTACATTCAGATGCAAGAAGAGAATGAGTCGGCACGAGACAGTGCCAACTTGATGAAGCAGATGATCAAAAAGCAGTCGGAAGCGTGAGCTTTCGACTTTTTTTGTAAATCTAGAATGTAAGGGTGACATTTTTCACCTGGTTGGGATAGGATGGAAACGGAAAGGGAAGGAGGGGAATCGATGGGAACGGTCATCAACCAGTTTTTTATTAATATCAGTATCATTTTTTTACTCATGTCGCTCACGTTCTATGTGATGCGGACGGTCTTGCCGATTCAACCGTCCTCCCCGCTGTTCGTCCGTTTTTGGTTTGGGGTGTCGAACGGATTGACGGCGATTTTGCTGACCTTAAACGCCATCGAGCTTGGCGATGCGAGGATCGACCTCCGTCTCATCCCGATTGCCTTGTCGGCGACGTACGCCGGACCGTTCGGTGCAGTCGTCACGCTCGCACTCATCTTTATCGGGCGCATGACGCTGCATGGGATGAGTGCCCCGTTCGTCGATTCGATTCTCATGTTCGTCGTTTTTTACATCTTTTCGCTTCTCCTTTCGCGTGTCCCCATGCATCGCTCACGAGGATATGCCGTCTATGTCGGATTCGGTGCGCTCCTCGTCTTGATTCGTGTGACCGGCAGTGTGGATACGATGGTGTTCGTGAACGTCTTCATCCCGTACTTCCTCATGCTGTCGCTCGGGGCGTGGCTCTGTTATTGGGGGGCGAAGAAGCTCGAGACGCATCTATGGATGTTCCTCCTGCATACGCATCGGGCGACCGTCGATGAATTGACGGGACTCCCGAACCGTTACCGGACGCTCGAACAGATGAACGACTTGGAGATGTCCGGGAAGCCATGGACGTTACTCGTCATCGATGTCGACCACTTCAAGCAGTTGAACGATACATATGGTCATCTGGCAGGAGACGCCGCGCTCCGACATATCGGTCAGACGCTTGAACGGCACTGTCCGCCAGGCGGGTTCGTCGGTCGTTACGGCGGGGAGGAGTTCTTGCTCGTGATCGAAGGGTGTGAACAGACGAAAGAAGTGGCTGAATCATTAGTTGAGACGGTGCGCCACACGACGTTCGAATGTCAGGGCGAGGTCATCCCCATGACCGTCTCGATCGGTGCCGCGGTCGCCGGGCACGAACCGAGCATGGTCGTGTTCGAACGAGCGGACGAGGCTTTATATGATGCGAAACGGAATGGACGGGACCAGGTCCGCTTCGCCTAAAAAAATCCCCTATAACCGTTGGCGAATGGTGTCCAGCGGTTATAGGGGATTTCACGTTTAGTGAATGTTTTTCTTCTTGAACTGTCCGCCCCGGACGTCGTGAATGTTGCCGATGGCGAGGAACGCCTTCTCGTCATAGTCGTCGAGGATGTCTTTTAATTTCGTCTCCTCGAGTCGGCTGATGACCGTGAAGACGACTTTCTTCCCGTCCCCTGTATACGCGCCTTCCCCGTGGAGATATGTCACGCCCCGACCGAGCCGGTCCATGATCGCCTGACCGATTTCTTCCGGTGCGTTCGTGATGATCCACGCCGCCTTCGACTGATCGATCCCCTCCAAGACGACATCGATCGTCTTGAACGCGATGAAATACGTGAGGAGCGAGTACATCGCCCGGTCCCAGCTGAAGACGAAACCGGCCGTCCCGAGGATGAAGATGTTGAAGAACATGACGATCTCTCCGACTGAGAACGGTAATCGGTTCGTGAAAGCGACGGCGAGAATCTCGGTCCCGTCGAGCGACCCACCGGCGCGGATGACGAGCCCGATCCCGGCACCGAGCAAGAAGCCCCCGAAGACGGTCGACAACAGCAAATCGTCCGTGAACGGTTTGATGTCATGCAGGACGATTGTGAACGCCGACATGAGGAGGATCGCCGTCAACGTGACGACGGCGAACGTCTTCCCGATTTGCCGATAGCCGAAGTAGATGAACGGCAAATTGAACAGGACGAGCCAGATGGCGAGTTTCGTCTCCGTCAAATACGAGACGATGATCGAGACCCCGACGATCCCACCGTCGATGATCTGATTCGGAACGAGGAACGCCTCCAGGCCGACCGCGAAGACGAGGGAACCGAGTAGCAAGAGGACGACTTTCGCAAACAGTTCGGACGCCTTGATCGGATTATGTTCGCGCCTTAAGCGCTGCACTTCCTCCGGTGTCGGGGAAGGCATGGGTGTACGCTGCATACGTGGTGCCCCCTTTCCATTTTCTTAAGTATACCAAAACGAGCCGATACAAAATCCTTTGCGACAGAGAATCTGACATGAATATTCAGAATAGATTGATGATTCCTTGTAAATTATTTCAGTATTATTTTGTGGTAGGCTAAGAAGGTTGTTGAACATGAGAAGGAGGTCCATGCAACATGAAACGAGAGAATAGAACCTGGTTGATGGGGTTTCAGATTTTCATGAACATCATCGGCGGACTCATCGCGGCGTATGGGTTGGAGTCCGTCCTCATCCCGAACAACGTGTCGGATGGGGGCGTCACAGGCATCAGTATCGTCGGGTCGCAGCTCACGGGATTACCGCTCGGGATCTTTATCGGGATTCTCAATATCCCGTTCATCTATCTCGGGTATAAACAGATCGGGAAAAGCTTCGCCATCCTTTCCGTCACGGGGATCGCATCGTTGTCTGTCGGTACGGTGATCATGCACCATGTCCCGACCATCATCGAGGGCGACGCGCTCCTCATTACCGTAGTCGGCGGAATCATCCTCGGGTTCGGGATGGGGATTTCCCTCCGTAACGGGGGTGCGCTTGACGGGATTGATATGCTGGCCGTCCTCTTGTCCCGTAAACTGCCGTTCGGGACGAGTGACTTGATTCTATTTTTGAATACGTTCGTCTTCATCGTCGTCTCGACAGTGTTCGGGCTTCAAGGAGCCGTCTTGTCGGCGATCGCCTATTTCATCGCCTCGAAAGTGATTCATATCGTCGAAGAGGGATTGAGCGGTGCGAAGACGTTCAAAATCATCACGAGTGAACCGCATGAGATGGTCGAGACGATTCGGGACCGTCTCGGGCGGAGCGCCACGTTGAATCAGATCCAAGGTGCGTATTCAAAAGAGAGCTATTACGAAATCACATGTGTCATCAACCGGCTCGAAGAACGAAAGATCAAGGACATCATCGATCAAGTCGACCCGAAGGCGTTCGTTGTCGTATACGAGGTGACAGAGGTCAAAGGCGGGAATTTCCAAAAACGCGATATTCACTGACGGATGGCCACGTGCCGTCCGTTTTTTATATATGTGGCGTGAAAACATTCCATACGTGTGAACCCGTAAGGCAGGAAATCGGACGCAACAAGTGGAATGAGACGATGCAAGGGAAAGGGGAGGATGGAGCATGTATGCACTGATCGGGAAGCTCGTCACAAAAGCGGGACAACGGGACCGACTCGTGGCGATTTTATCGGAAGCGGCACGGGAGATGGAGGCGACGGCGGACTGTGAATCGTATCGGGTCCACGTATCGCTCGACGAGGCGGACACGGTGTTCGTCTATGAAGTGTGGCGGAGTGAGGATGCGCATGCGGCGTCGTTGTCGCTTGCTGAAGTGAGGGCGTATATCGATCAGGCGAAGCCCATCCTCGAGCGGATGGAGCGGATCGCCGCGCTCGAACTGCGGACGTGACGGAATCATCGAATCAACAGGCGGATGACCACGTGTCGTCCGTCTTTTTTGCAGGAGAAAGAGATGGATACCGAGAACAAGACAGGATTCGGAAAGGAGGGAACGTATGCGTCCACTCATACTCGGTGTCTTTGCAGCCTTGTTTTTTGCGAGCACGTTTGTGTTGAACGAAGTGATGCAAGTCGGGGGAGGTAGCTTCGCCTATAGTGCCTCGCTCCGCTTTTTATGGATGATCCCACTGTTGATGCTCCTCGTCGCCTTACGGGGTGGACTCAAACGGGTCATCTCGGCGCTTAAAGACAATCCGCGTCCGTGGATCGTCTGGGGGACGGTCGGGTTCGGGTTCTTTTACGTTCCCATCTGTCTCGCGGCCGAGGTCGCACCTCCGTGGCTCATCGCAGGTACGTGGCAAGTGACGATCGTCGCCGGTGCGCTCTTGTCACCACTCTTCAAGAAAGCGGATGGGTCACGCGAACAGATCCCGTGGCGAGGGCTTCGGTTCTCGAGTCTGATTTTGATCGGGGTCGTCTTGATGCAAGTCGAGTTTTTCGAGTCGTTCGAGCCGCGCTTCCTTTGGTTCGGTGTCGTCCCAGTCGTGATTGCGGCCTTCGCGTATCCACTCGGCAACCGCAAGATGATGCAACAGACAGACCTCGACGTGCTCGAGCGCATTCTTGGCATGTGTCTCGGGTCGCTCCCGGTCTGGTTCTTACTGTTCGGGTACGGGTTGACGACGGGTCGTCCCTCATCGAGCCAGCTCGGGCAGACGTTCCTCGTCGCCTTGTTGTCAGGGATTGTCGCGACCGTCCTATTTTTCAAGGCGACGGACCTCGTCAAGCACGACATGGGAAAACTGGCGTCCGTCGAGGCGACGCAGGCGCTCGAGGTGTTGTTCGCCTTGATTGGCGAGCTCCTCTTCCTCCATGCGGTCATGCCGTCCCCAATCGCCTTAGTCGGAATCACGCTCGTCATGATTGGCGTCGTCTTCCATAGTCGGAGCCAATTCATCGAACTCCCGATGGCAATCGAAAAGGAGGCATAAAAAATACCTCGCTCCTTCGAGCGAGGCATTGTCATGAACTTGTCGTCAAACTGCCTTTGACTTTGTCATAGAAGTCATCCATCATACCAGTACGGCTACCGAGCTGGCAGATGAGTTCGAGCGTTTCTTTATAGAACTTCTTGACGAGTCCTTTGTTTTTGATTCCGTCCATCGACGCGAGCGTCTTGTCGAGGTTCTCTAAAATCTCTTTGATCTGTGCGTCCGAGTCCGGTTTGACGACCGTCATGTTCTCCGGGATGCTGACGACCTTCTCTTGACCTTGGTGGCGGAACGATGCGCCGAAGCCGAGGTTCTCGATGAAGAGGTGCGGCATGACCTTTTGACCGAAGAAGTGTTTGTGCCAGTCTGTCGCTTTCATCGTGTCCATATCTTGTTTGAACGTGGAAGCCGTCGAGACGTATTGTTTAAACAAATCCGTCATGAATTTCTCGATGACCGGGATTTGAAGGGCGAAGACGTTTTTCAAGAGCGCGTCGAGCTGAGCGCGCGTCAAAGTAGTTTCGTTAGACATGTCAGTTCCTCTTTTCTCTAGTACGTTATTACCATCGTATGGGATTGGCGGACGGTCGTCAATGTAAGGGGAAACATTTTTTCAGAATATTTGATGAAAAGTCATCAACTTGTGGGATAATCAAGTGAAGACATCAACAACTAGGGAGTGGTTCTTGTGAACAAATCGATGAAATGGGCGCTCGCGCTCGGTGTGACAGGTGCATTGGTGGCAACGGTCGGTGTCGTCTCGTCCCGGGGACGGACAGAGGATACGACGCAGACGATTCGTGACCGAGAGCTCGGGTACGAGATCATCTTGCCGTCAAAGATTGTTGCGGCGATCGAGCGCGGTGACGTCTATATCGAGAAGGCACAAGACGTCGTCGACATCGGCGACACGAAGAGCTACAGCACGTTCGATTTGTACTATAACGTCGAGGACGGGGACGACCAGCTCTTGTTCCACTTGGACTTGATCGACCGTGAGTTGACGGAAGAGGCGTTCGCGACAGAGGTCGGTTACGGTAACTATCTCGGCACGAACGATAAGACGTTCTTCTGGGTCGAACCGACAGAGGCCGTCCCAGGCGCGGAGGCGCATACGGATGAAATCGCTGAATTGATCGAGACGCTCCCTGAGTTGGAGTTTCGGACGTTATAATCTTGTAAGTGGGCTCGCTACGGCGGGCTTTTTTCTTTGTGCTACAATACAAATGAGGTGATGTATATGAATTGGACAGTAGAAGAAGTCAAACAAGCGGATGATGTGAAAACGTTAGAACAGGCGGTAAACATGAGTGAGAAGATCGACGTCAAAGTCGGTCATGAGTCGGTCGGACAGAACGACTATGCGGTATATGACGGCGAGACGCTCGTCGGGTATCTCATGCTCTTCCCATATCTCCCGAACGAGTATGAGGTGAACGCGCTCGTCCATCCGGAATACCGGAAGCAAGGCGTCTTCACGGCACTGCTCGAGACGGCGAAACAGGATGCGAAACTGAACGGCTGTGAGGCGTTCACGTTCGTCATCGACCGAAACTCAGCGTCTGGGAAGGCGGTACTTGAACATCTTCAGGCAGCGTATCAGTTCTCGGAATACAATCTCGTCTTGAAGAAGGCGGAATTGTTCTTGAAACCGGACGAGGTATCGCTCCGTGAGGCGACGGCAGACGACCGCCCGCTCATCATCGCGACACTCAGCGAGGCGTTCGGTGACCCGGTCGATGTGACGGAAAACATTTATCAACAAATCGACACGCCGGACCGTGTGACGTATATCGGCGAAGTCGACGGCAAGCCGGTCGGCGTCATCCGTGCCCTTCTCGTCGGTGACGACGCGGCAAGCATTCACGCGTTCGGCGTCAAAGCAGGAGAGCAAGGCAAAGGTTACGGCACGAAAATGTTGAAACAGATGGTGCAACAACTGTTCCGCATGGGCCGGACAAAAGTCGAGCTCGATGTCGAGACGGAAAACAAGGCAGCGCTTGAGATCTATAAGCGCGCCGGCTTCGCAGAGAATGGCGGCTACGAGTTTTACATGATCGAATTATGAGGTGACCCACATGGTGAAAAATCTGAAATGGCTCGGTGCAGCGTTTGAAGCATTTCTCGGGATCCCGATTCTCGGTGGTCTTTTCATCATCGGGATGGGGTATTCGCCCCTCGGATTCATGTTCGTCTATCACGTCATCGTGTTGATTCTCTCGTTCAGTCGACTGAACCGATTCTCATACGGCGCGGCCGTCGGGATCACGGCCTCTGTCCTCGGGTTCATTCCAATCGTCGGGATGATGCTCCACTGGGCGGCAGCGATCACGCTCGCGATCGACGCTGCGACGACTCCGCGACGGGTGACGCGCGTCGAACGTGACGATGAAGCATTTTGATGAAACGTACTCCTTTACGGGGTACGTTTTTTCATTGACCAAACGTTCAACTGAAAACGCTATACATTCATTGGAAATCGGACGATATAGGGAGTGATGAACACATTGAGGAGGAACAAACAGTGAAAGTATTTAAAAACTTTACGACGCAATTGCTCGCGTGGATCTTGGTCACGTCCTTTATCACGGGCGGAGCGGTCGGCTACATCACCCTATTACTCTTGACGGAACTCGAGATGGAACAAGGTCAAGTCATGCTCGTCGGTACTGTCGTGGCGTTACTCATCTCGTCACTCGGCGGCATCGTCATTTACTTGATTGCCCGTCGTCCACTCAAAGCGGTCGAGATGGCTTCTGAGAAAGCCGTCGAGGTCGGGAACGGTGATTTGACAGTCCACTTCGCGGACGAGAAGACATCAGACCGTTCGGAGATGGGACGTTTGCTCTTGTCGATGGACAACATGGTCGAACACCTTCGCGAACAAGGATCGAACATGCGTTACACGGCGGACCAATTGACAGGTTCGGCGCAAGAAATCGCGGCAGCGGTTCAAGAAGGAAACGTGGCGGGCGAAAGTATTCGTGTCGCGATGGATTCCCTCAACAAAATGTTAGAAGACAACGTCAGTGCGACATACAACTCGATGGACTTACTCGGAGCGGTCGCGCGGACGATGGAGAGCATCCGTCAAGAGATGTCATCGGCGCTTGATTCGGCGAGCGAGATGCAACAGGAAGCGGAGAGCGGGAAAGGCCTCGCGTCGTCTTCCGTCAACGCGATGCATGCGATTGCTGGAAAAGTGGAGCAATCGTCGACACTCAACAGCCAATTGACAGAGATGACAGGCGAGATCTCACGTATCACAGATGTCATCAGTGACATCTCGGCACAGACGAACTTGCTTGCCTTGAACGCGTCGATTGAAGCGGCACGTGCCGGGGAGCATGGTCGTGGATTCGCTGTCGTGGCGGCAGAAGTCAAAAAGCTCGCGGAACAAACGGCGAACTCGACTCAAGAAATCACAGATCTCATCGTAGACGTGAAGCGTCTCGTTGGCGATACATCGTCTTCGATGGCGAACGTGAAAGCAGAAGTCGAGACAGGCGTCGGCTTGGTTGAAAAAGCGGGTGGTGCGTTCGCATCGATCCACAATTCGGCAAACGAAGTGTACAGCCATGTCCATTCGGTCGATTCACTCTTGGATGAGTCACGCGGTCAGATTGACTCGGTCGTGACGAACTCGGCAGGCATCGTTGGCATGGTCGAAGAAGCGTCGCGCTATGCGAATGAAGTAACGTCAGCGGCAAGCCAGCAAGCGGCAAGTCTTGGAGAAGTAAACGGGGCGATGACAGAGCTCGTTCGGGTCGCGGAGAGTTTGCAGAATGAGACGGAACAGATGAAGGTGGAAGCATAATATATAAACATACCTCCATGGATGTCGGCGATGAGAAGTCGATATCCATGGAGGTATTTTTTTGACTTGAACAGATTGTCTAAACAGTATTGATTGAATTCCTTATCGGTTAGAACACAAAAAGACGAATCTGATCACATGATGTGACCGGATTCGTCAAATAAATCAATAGATGAAACGTGGGATATCGAATTCTGCTGTATAAGAATCAAGCAATTTGTAAATCTCGTGAATCTTATACGTTTGTTTAAACGCCCATCCAATGTCTGTCGCGTATTGATACGTTCCAGGTTTTGCTGGATTAAAGCGCATCTTATAAAGAGTGTTCTGTTGACGTGAGTTATTGATGTATCTCTCACTGATCCATTGTCCGCCTCCGTAAATGGCTTGTGCCGGAGTGAACCATCCATTAGTGAAGGCATGCTTCGCTCCGCCTGCCAATGGATTTGCATCAGTTGCGCCAATTCCAAACATGTTGTAGACCAGATGTTTCTTTGTAGCGTCTGATGTACTTAAGTTTCCGTTAGAATCGACCCAAACACCTTTTGCAAGAGTTGATATACCGTTACCAGTTTCAAGGAATGCATGCGACATCAAGTACACTTCATTGATGTTAAATGCTTTACCTGCGTCAATGAAAGCTTGTGCTTGTCCATCAAGAATACCCTTGCCGACCAATGCTTTGTTTAAAACAGTTGCAGTTGCATTCGTTGGTTTCGAAAGGTCTAAGAACTGGAAAGATTCGTAAGGTGATTCAAGTGCTTTTTCAAATTCGACCAAACGTGGGTCGACACGATTTAAGATATCTTCTTCAGTTGCCAAGCGCCACGTGTTATCAAAGACGCGTTCTGATTCTCCTGCTTTACGTTTGTAGCTAATGAGGTAGAAGTTATCCTTCTCACCTAACACGTTGACGATGCTATTTACATTTAAGATACCGTAAATATGAGAGTTCGTGTTCGAATCAGCTCGAACGCGGAGACCTGAAACGGTAATTCTACCGGTATTCGTACCTTCAATGAGTTCAACGTATTCTTGTGAGACATAGGCAGCTGTACCTCTATACTTATCGGTTTGAGCATTGACACCTTTTTGGATAGCCACCATGTCTGTCAATTTGTATGCGTAGTCCGTGTAATTCAAGACCACATTTTTTGAGCCAGGAATTGTCTCAGGAACTGTTGGACCTGTATAAGGTTTGATGTAATCACGACTGACATAAGCCGTGACGAAGTTATCATTGACGACGTATTCAATTTGAGACCAATCACTATTTACATCTTTAATGACACCGATGATTTGATTCTTCTCTAATTGACCGATTTTATTCGTAGACGTGACACCTGGGGTGCTTCGCACGTTTAATCCATCTACCGTGACGACAGCTTCATACTTGATTTCGTAATCTGTATCTTCCGCTGGTTCACTCGGCTTGGCTGGTGCTTTTTCAGTCAAATATTTCTTCGCGACATAACCGGTCTTCCCGTCATATTTCACTTTATACCAGTCACCATGTGATGAGACGTACTCAACTTTCTCATTCGGCAAAATAGTCATGAGAAGGCTACCACTTGTTGATGCCTTGTCACGTAAGTTCAAATTGACGGTCGTGTAATAATATTTTTTCACGACTGGAGTTTCCGGTTTTGAAGGAGTCGTTTTGACCTCTGACAAATATTTGCTAGACACATATCCGGTTTTGCTACCGTATTGAACGCGATACCAACTACCCGATTTTGAGATGTATTTGACTGTCTTGTTTTTCGGGATTGTCACGAGAATCTTGCCTGACGTAGATGCTGAACTACGCAAGTTCAAATTCTCTGTCGTTTTATAGGTTTTTGATGTGGCGTTTGTTGTCGGTGGTTTTGTCGCAGGAGGTTTCGCTGCTGGTGTGGATACTTTTGTCGCCTTTATGTATTTAGACGAGACATAACCAGTCTTCGAACCATATTTGACGCGATACCAACTACCTGATTTCGAAATATACTGAACTTCTTTACCTTTTGGAATCGTGAGGATACGCGATCCAGAAGTCGAGGCTTTTGTTCGCATGTTCAAGTTGACAGTAGTCGTATATTTCGTTGTCGTTTTATTTGAGCTATTTGATGTTGTTGGTGGCTTCGTTGTCGAAGTAGAGTCTTCTTTGACGACTTTTGTCGTCGTTTTCACGTATTGAGACGAGACGTAACCGGTCTTTGAACCGTATTTGACGCGATACCAGCTACCTGACTTCGAGAGATATTGAATCTCTTTCCCTTTTGGGATCGTGAGGATGCGCGATCCAGAAGTCGAAGCTTTTGTGCGCATATTCAAGTTGACCGTCGTGGTATAAACCTTCTTCGTTGAACTAGAAGATGATGAAGTCGATGTCTTCGAAACTGTTGACGTCGCTTCTTTGATGACTTTGTTCTCAGATTTTACATATTTTGATGAGACATAACCGGTCTTTGAACCGTATTTGACGCGATACCAGCTACCTGATTTCGAGATGTATTGAATCTCTTTGTTTTTCGGGATGGTCAATAATACTTTCGCCTTTAAGCTCGCAGAAGAGCGTAAGTTGAGATTCTCCGTAACGCTATATACTTTTTCGACTTTTTGCGCGCTTGTCGATGAAGTCGAAGTCATTTTGAGATAAGTCGAAGATACGTAGCGCTTTTGACCTTTGTACTCGATTTGTGCCCATGTTCCTTTTGTGCTCAATACAGAGACTTTTGTCCCTTTTGTGAGTTTCCCGACGATTGGGGAAGATGTAGAGGAAGATTGTCGGACATTTAACACGGTTGTGTCGACGGTTGCAGTTTTCGATGCGGCGTCTGCGTGTTGAGTGTAAAGCGTAGCGAACAATGCACCACTTAAGAAAATGGCTGTACTCAACCGCTTGGTTTGTTTGTTCAATGGTTTCCCTCCTTGATTCCTAGTTCAATATAAAGATGACTCGACACAAGTATAGAGAAAGGAGGGAAGTGATTGAAAGGAAATATTTCAAAAAGGGGTAAACGTTTCTAACAAAGAGGAAAATTAGATAATTTATCCTATTGTTGATAAGATTTTTTAGACGGAATGGATGAGAAGGGTGAGAAATAAAGAAACCAAGTAGTATGAAGACGGAAAAGAAAAAGAAAAAATGATGAAAGAACTGTTAAACAATCTGAATAGGGTTCCGATATAGAGTATGGAAACGATAAAACGTTCCAAAAAATGCAAGGTGAGGGGCCGGCCTAAACCTTGCATGCTCGGACAAAAGGACTTGGAAGAGCGGAAAAACTTTAAACCTATGGAGGGAAATTAAAATGATTATTAACCACAACCTTAACTCAATGAACGCACACCGTAACATGTCGTTCAACACAACGCAAACTGGGAAAGCAATGGAGAAATTGTCTTCAGGTCTTCGTATCAACCGTGCAGGCGACGACGCAGCTGGTCTTGCTATTTCTGAAAAAATGCGCGGACAAATCCGCGGGCTTGATCAAGCAACACGTAACGCACAAGACGGAATTTCATTGATTCAAACTGCTGAAGGCGCTTTGAATGAGACACATTCAATTCTTCAACGTATGCGTGAACTTTCTGTACAAGCATCAAATGACACAGCGACAGACGACGATCGTGCAGCACTTCAAGATGAAGTCAAACAGTTGAAGTCAGAAGTCGACCGTATTGCTACAAATACTGAATTTAACACGAAAAAACTCTTGAACGGTGAACTTTCTGGTACTCAATTATCAGGTGTTGGTTCTTCCTTAGGCGAAGCGACTGCTGCTGTTCTTGAAACTGGTGATATGGACCCTAGTGCATTTACAGCTGGGTCTACTAAAAATTTCCAAGTGAAATTAGATGGTAAAACGTTTGATTTAGCTGGCGTTGACTCATCAGATACTTTTGCCTTCTTCAAAGACTTAGAAACGAAATTAAATGCTGCAATCGATACGCACAATGCAGCTAATCCAACAGATACAGTGAAATATGCTAAGTTTGATATTGATGTAACAGATGCGACTACAATGAATTTCAAAATCACTAGTGGTACAACAGGGTCAAATTCAGAAATTTCGATTAAACCACTTGAAGATGGTACGAATACTGGAGCACAGACAGCTTCTGATTTTCAAGATCTTTTGACAGATAACGCTACTAAAACATTAGGTTCTGATGGTAAATTAACTGCCGAGGCTACAACAGCTATTAACGCTCTCGCAACTACAGATCAACTCAAACTCAGCGCAAACGGAAAAGAAATTGCTGTTGATTTAGCAAATGTTGGTGGCGGTGGTCGTACAGCGGGCGACGATATCACAACTGTTGCTGCTGATTTGCAAACAGATATTCAAGCTGCTTTGGATGAATATAAGGCATTAACTGGAGAAGATTTCGGAACAGTTGATGTTAAAGTAAAAGACGGTGCTTTTGTCATCTCAACTGACAAGTCAGATACAGTTAAACTTGAATTTGAAAAAAATGATTCTGCAGATGCGCTCGGACTTTCTGGAGCAACGACTTCAGCTTCAGGGGGAGTAGACTTCCATATCGGCGCAAACAGCACACAGAACATTAACCTTCAAATTGGAAACATGACTACATCAGGTTTAAACATTGCTGATTTAGATATTTCAAACCGTCAGGGAGCAGATAACGCAATTACTGCACTTGATTCAGCAATTAAATCGGTTTCGACAGAACGTTCTAACCTTGGTGCGGTTCAGAACCGTCTTGAACACACGATTAACAACTTAGGTACATCTGCTGAAAACTTAACTGCTGCAGAATCACGTATCCGTGACGTTGATATGGCAAAAGAAATGATGAACTTCACGAAGAACAACATTCTTAACCAAGCTGCACAAGCAATGATGGCCCAATCGAACCAGCAACCGCAAGCGGTTCTTCAACTTCTTCGTTAAGATTTTCTTTCGACTCTTTAATCAGTACACTCAATGTACGGATTGCATAACAAAGCCCGTCTCTCGCCAATCGAGAGACGGGCTTTTGCATTAGTATGTGTAAATGAGTCGATACTCTTTTATAATATTTTTCTTAATGTCCTGCCATTTGTAGACGACTGACCAATACGTACGATTCAATGCCTCGGCAATCTTAGCATCCGTTATTCCTTCTCGTTTCGCTTGTATAATAAATTGAATTTCTTCTTCGGTATAGTCATTTTTTGCTTTGGAGACAATCACAGACATGTCTGGATGTTTCGTTTTTTCCAAATTGAGTCGGTATTCCCAATCCAATTTTTTTCGCATTGAAGGGATTGCATAAGAATAAGGTTCAAAGTCATTCAAAAATCGAAGCGCTTCTTCTGTTTTTTGAATACGTAACGTATAGAAATGACCATCGGATCGTTTGCTTAACACAAACTGATGATGAAATGTACGAGCAATAAAAGCACTTAATTGCTCAAGCTCTTCAGGATAAAATGCTTGAAGATACAAATAGATATGCGGTGTGATGATAATTTGGTTCAATTTAGACCGTGATGATTTGGTTAAAGATAAACTTCCATCATCTAAGTAAAGTGCGAGTAAAAAGACAGGGTGGGTGCAATCTTCTAATAGATGGATAGGTATATATTTCTTTCGATCGACGTAACATTGCTCCCAAAGCCATGCGAATAATTCATCTTTCTCTGAATACAGTTCTGCGCTCGTTCCTGATTTCCGAATTTGAATTCCGCTAAAAATACGAGGGGCCGCTTTTAACTTCCACTCTCGATACTCCATCTGTTTCACGGAAAAATGTTCTCGGTACTGAAGACCTTTCTTTGGAATACTTTTTGACTTTGTTCTTGCGATTGTTCCATCTCCTAATAGTGTGCCGAGTAACAAGCTTTTCTCAAAAATCGTCAACTCTTCCCACTTCACTTCAACCACTCCCTATTTTAGTAATCATACATTATTTAATTCCCGTTCCTTATGAAGCTCATTCATTTGACCGATATAAAAAAAGAGAAGGGATTGAGGTTTATGATTCGTGAAGAAGTGTTGGAGCAACTACATCAAGTTAAAGCGTTGAGAGAAATCCTTGATGAAAAAGAAGAGCTATTACGGACGATGAAATCTATCGCACTTGAAGCGATGAACGCCGAAGATTCGAGAAGAATAGTATTAAATCAATCGTTTCAAGATTTACAAAACCAATTAGTCTATCTCGAATCGAAGATTTCGGTTAGTTTCCCAGAAGTTCTTAATAATTTAATAGAATAACCGATATATGAATTGAGAACATTTATTAAGAGGAGTAGACGTATATGAATCCGACCATTTCAGAAGTCCGGCTTCACCTACCTTCTTCCGTCTTGCCGTATGAACAAACGAAAAACGTGTTCGTCGAAGCGAATCAAGCAAAACTCGCTGACGAAGGCATCGTCATTCTTCCGACGCCTCAACACGTCACCAAATTAGAGGCGGCCGTCGAGAAGGCGAATCAAGTGCTCGAACAACAACGTACGGGCTTGAAGTTTATGAAACATGAAAAATTGAACGACTACTATATTCAAATCGTGGATACAAACAACGAAGTCATCCGCGAAATCCCAAGCAAGAAATCACTCGATTTCTTTGCGGCGTTCATGGAGTTCAACCAACTTTTCGATGAACGGGTATAAAGGAGGATTTTCATGACGACACCGATCCGGTTTGGCGGACTCGCCAGTGGAATCGATACCGACACGATTATTAAACAATTGATGCAGGCCGAGCGTGCGCCGGTCGATAAACTCGAACAAAAGAAACAAACGACGGAATGGAAACGCGATGCGTATCGTGAAATCAACCGCTCCCTCATGACGTTACGAAATAGCGCAGTCGACTTGATGTTCAGCCGAAACTTCTATGCGAAGACGTCTAGTTCGTCGGATGAGTCACGTGTCTCAGTTGTGGCAGGTCCTTCGAATGGGAATACGGCAATCCGTGTTGATTCCGTTTCAGATTTAGCGACTGCCGCGACAGTAACGGCAACACCGTTAACGAAAGCGGACGGTGCTGTGACACGAACGACTAAAATTTCTGATATGAAATTTACACCAACGTCTCGTTCAGCGACATTAGATGCGGCTACGAAAGAATGGACACTTTCACCACCGCCAAAAGCCGGTAGTGTTCAATTGCGTGATGCAAGCGATTCACCATTAGTTGATGGAACTTATAGCGTCGACGCGACAGGTAAAGTGACGATGACAGATGGGTCAGATATCCCAGCTGGCACAAAAGCGACATTTACTTCCGGATATGAACTTGAACTACGATCTGTTAAAGACGGTGCGATGCAAAAGATTCAGTTATCAGAAGATGCAACTGTAGACAATCTGATTGCGGCATTGAATGGTAAAGACACAGGCATTTCCGCATTTTTTGAACCGATTTCAGGGAAGCTCGCTTTGACCCAAAAACAAACAGGTTCAACTGCAGTGATTGAATTCGATGCAGCCACACAAACAGCACTAGGAATTGCTCCAGGTGATGCCTTGAAAGCTGGAACAGATGCACAGTTTATGCTGAATGGTATTCCAATGACACAGAGCTCAAATACTGTGACAATCGACAATATGACATTGACTTTAAAATCGACATTTGCGAGCGGACCAGTCACACTCTCCGCTGCCACTGACACTCAAAAAATCTTTGACAACATCAAAGGATTCGTCGATAAATACAATGAGACGATTGATCTCATGAACAAGAAGACACGCGAAGAACGATTCCGATCGTTCGCACCGCTCACACAGGCGCAGCGTGATGAGTTGTCGGAAGATGAGATCAAGAAGTGGGAAGAGAAAGCGATGAGCGGGATGCTCCGTGGGGACACGATTCTTCGTGGGACGATGGACACGCTCCGTAGCAAATGGTCGAGTGCGACATCGGCATCGAACGATAAAGAGATGAAGCAACTGTTCCAGATCGGTCTCTCGACCGGTTCTGACTTCACAAACGGTGGTAAGATTGAGCTGAATGAAGAGAAGTTAAAAGCTGCCATCGAGAAAGACCCAGAACAAGTGTATAAACTGTTCACGGATGAAAGTACAGGACTCCTCCCACAAATTCGTGACACGGCAAAAGACTCACGTGAGACGATCACGCGTATCGCCGGTGCGGATGGGGCGGGGGCTCCGACGTATTCAATGGGTCGCGAGATGACGCAGATGGATACGCGAATCAAACGATTAAACGATTTACTCATCGATAAAGAAAACGCCTACTACCGTCGCTTCGCGGCGATGGAAACGGCGATGAACCAGGCGAACTCACAAGCCGCTTCACTTCAACAGTTTTTAGGCGGAGGCATGTAAGAGGAGGAATTTAAATGGTAGCCAATCCATACGCAGCTTATCAAAACAATGCAGTCACGACCGCGAACCCACAGGAACTGACGCTTATGCTTTATGACGGGGCGCTCAAGTTCATGCGCCTCGCCAAGCTTGCGATCGACCAGGGGAACCCTGATTTGAAGAACATCAATATCCAAAAGACGCAAGCCATCTTCCAAGAGCTTCGTCTCACACTCAATAAAAACATCGCCATCTCGGCGAATCTGGATTCGCTCTATGAGTACATGTGGCGCCGTCTCGTCGATGCGAACGTCAAGAACGATACGACGATCCTCGATGAGGTACTCGATTTCACAACGGAACTCCGCGACACGTGGAAGGAAGCGATGAAACTCGCGAAACAGTCATGATGCCGATTGATGAGATCATTTTAAAGACGCAACGCCTGAAAGAGTTGCTGGCGCAAGTCCCAGAAGAGCCAACGTACGACTCATGGATGGAACAAATCCATGAGCTCTTGGACGACCGCGAACAGTTGCTGGCGGCGCACGGTCCTGATTTGGAGAAAGCCGATCAGACGGTCCTCCGGCAGCTCGTCGACGACAGTCAAAAGATTGCACGTCTCATTGAGGCTGAACACCAGCGTCTCGGGATGACGCTCGGAACGGCCCGGATGGAACGGAAGACGGTCAAATCGTACGTCGACCCGTATGAAGACGTCGATTCTAACTTTTCTGGACTATTCGACCAACAGACGTAAAAAGCTCGAAGGCATATGCCTTCGAGCTTTTGTGTGTTAAGAGGTTTTCACTTGGCGACGCATGCGAATGATGAAGTAAGAGACCGTAAACAAGATCAGCCCACTTACCGTGAAATTTAAGTAGAGGCGCATGGCATCTTGAAGTGACGTCACTGGTGTAGACCCACCGAACCAAAGGAGCGGCAGGATCGT
Organism: Exiguobacterium sp. s189; assembly: GCF_018617615.1. Taxonomy (NCBI): domain Bacteria; kingdom Bacillati; phylum Bacillota; class Bacilli; order Caryophanales; genus Exiguobacterium; species Exiguobacterium sp. s189. The sequence continues at coordinate 98,947 of NZ_JACSKM010000003.1, forward strand.
CATGTGCATGACGCACCAGTGAATGAAAATTTGCTTTTTGAACGACCATTGTCGGACTTCATAAATGACGCTCGTGAGCCCGAGAAAGAAAGCGACTCCGACGTAGACGAGCATGGCATGTACGCCGTCCGTATTTCCTGACCATCCTTGATAGAGCGCGAGGATCGCAAACGGCAGCGACCATAAGAGGCTTCGTACGAACCCTTTCTTCACTAATTGCATATGTACCATCCCTTCATTGAATCGTTGTGCATATATACGGATATCACGCAAAAAGGTTTCGGATAAAAAGCGAAGATGAAATCACGTCTGTTTTCCGCTATAATCGGGTAAACATCATTGTAGCCGTTGCTTCTTTTCTGGAAAGAGGAGGGAAACGAGATGCGTGAGAAAGAGTCCAAACCGGTATCGTCACGGAAACGCCGTTATTTCGTCTATGGTCCAGAGGGAGCGTACGATGAGTATGTGGAACGGGACCCGAAACTCGAGGCGTATGTCGAGGACGATACGCCGCTTGAAGATCGTCCTGACCCATACGAGGAAGAAGAACTGAAATCAAGAGGATAAGTGTATATGTCAAGGTCCGATTGTGGACCTTGACTTTTATTTTGCCTGGAATGTTTTCTTGTCACGGTACAGATTGCCAATTCGTTATATTCGTCTTAACCACAACACTTGGATTATGAAAAGGGAGAGATGAAGATGAACATGAAACGATTTGGCTTACTGGTAGCGGTACCGCTCGCACTACTCGCAGGATGCGGGGAAGCAGATGAACTGAAGACGACGGCGACGGACACAGAAGAAGTGGCAGAGGCGGAAGCGAGTGCGCCAGAGGAGACGACTGCTGAAAAAACGGACGTCCAAGAAAGCGAACTCGGCACGAACAAGATTTATTTGAAGAATAAGGCACTCACCATCACGGAGACGATGGGACCGATTCAGTTCGCCATCGACAAAGTGCAGACGTCACGTCTCACGGTCGCAGAAGCTTATAGTGATTCATTCGATGGACAAGAAGAGGTGACGGTCGTCGCGATGAACATGATTGTCGAGAATACAGTTGACGAGACGATGAGTTTCCATCCGAACCAGGCGACACTCGTGACGAACACGGGGGAGCAGGTGTCTTCGGACTTATGGTTCTCAGATGACGTTGGTGGCGAATTCATGGGGAAAGTGAAGAAAGAAGGGAATGTCCTCTTCTTCGTGAAAGCAAAACCCGAAGAGCTGACGGACTTGAAAGTCGTCATCGATGGACCGTTTAACGAGAACTTCGACAAAGTGGCGGAAGATCGCTACGAGTATACAATCAACGTGACGAAATAAGATTAAGCGTGCCGACCGAGTGTCGGCACGTTTTTTGTATGGTCATTGGAAAATGAGTAGAGGAATTATCATAAAACAAATGATTATTTCTAATTAGATGGGTACATATTCAATATAAGTCATTGTCCGACGAGATTTTCGAATAGGAGGGAGCGTGTCATGAAAGTTCGACATTGGTTGTTCACATTGCCTCTCGTATTTCTGATTGGATGCGGGGAGACGGATGAGGCGACGAGTTCTGAAACTATCGAGCAAACCGAGCAGGCGACTGATGAAGAAACCACTTCTTCATCAGAAGGAAGTGAATCGAGTAAAGATGAAGATACGTCAGAAGGGATTGGTGGCTCCGAAGAGTTTGAGGTAGAAGAGAATGAGCTTGGCATCAGTCAAATTTACATGAAAAATCGTAACCTAGGTATTGAAGAAAAGATTGGTCCAATCATTTTTCAGATTGATAAAGTGCAAACCCTCCGATTACAGGTTGCTTCTGATTTTCGTTTCATGTTCGATGAAAAAAAAGAAGTGACCATTGTTTCGTTCAACGTGATTGTCGAAAATACGAGTGACGACACGGTCTCATTTCATCCGAATCAGGCCCGCCTTGTAACGAACACAGGAGAACAGGTAGACGCTGATCTAATCATTTCGGAAGATGTCGGAGGAGAATTTTTAGGTAAAGTGAAGAAAGAGGGCGGGGTACTCTTTCATGTAGATTCGATGCCAGCAGAGTTGACTGAGGTGCGTTTTGTCGTAGAGGGTCCGTATAACGACCAATTCAATACGATTGCGGAAGACCGCTACGAATATACGATCAACGTGACGAAATAAATAAAGGGCGTGCCGAAACCAAACGGCACGCCCTCTTTGTCTAGTCTAAACCTAAACGATAGAGGATAATGAAGATATCCCATCTTTTAGGAGGTCAGTGATGAAGAACGTCTCTCTACTCAAATATGACCAACAGCTCCATTATGAATGGTCGAGTCATGTCTTGGAAGAAACGGAGGATTACGTATTGTTGTATGCGGGACCGGGGCGGACGCTCCAACATCATACGCGAGGTGCCTGTTATACATACGATTCTCACTCACTGGAGTGCTTTATGCGACATGAAGGCTTCACGCTGCAACTCGATTTAGAACAGGACGGCACGATGCGCGGGTACTCCAATATTGGCCTGCCCCCAACCGTTACGGATGAGGAGATTCATTTCATTGACTTGGATGTGGACCTCGTTGCGAGGGAACCAGGAGAATGGCAACTCGTCGACGAAGAGGAGTTCGACATCAACCGGATACGATACGGTTATCCAGATGCATTGGTTGAACAGGTATGGCACACCGTCGCTGAAGTGAAACGACGAATCGAGCATCAGCAATTTCCGTTTGACGGTTCGTTAGAGCGGCGTCTCATCGAACTCGCTCAAAGAGAGATGCCTCACTTCCTCTGATGCGGTAACGGGATCGACAACACGTCCCAGTCATTGCCTGCAAATAGCTTCGATAGATAGACGATCTGTCCGACATGATAGCCGTAATGCGACACTTGTCGCTCAATCGCATCGATCACAGAGTGGGCTTCCCCGCGAATCATGACGTCTTTTCCTAAGTCTTCTGGTGTGAGAGCGGCCAAGACGTCGTCTAACAGTTGCCAGCGCTCGTCCCATACTTGCATGAGCTCGTCCCGGGACAATTGTTGGTCCTCGAACTCGGCGTCGCGATTCCGGTCCGGCTTTTCGCCGTCCGTCGTCAAGAAGTCGGTCCAGCGCGACTTCATGTTGTTCGCCACATGCTGGATGATGAGGGCGAGGGAGAGCGTATCGGGCGCGAGCGTCTTGTGCAGGTTCTCGTCACTCACTTGGACGAGTGCGCGCTCGGCGAGTTGTTTCTGGCTGTTGAACGTGGCACGTACGGTATCGAGATATTGTGTTTCAAACATGAGAAATCCTCCTTTAGTATGTAAGCTATTTGTTTATACCCCATCGTCGAACCTCTCAATGATGACTACGAAAAAGCGTAGGATTTAATGTCCTACGCTTTCGTTTATGTATGTTCCAAACGAAAATCTTCCCAATGAGTCCGTGCCTGATTCCGAATCCGCTCCGATACTTCCTTACTGCTGAGGAGAATCCCGTACCAGCGCCGCGCATCTTCGTAATAGTCGAGCGCAGCCGAAAGGTCAGCAATCCGAAGCATGAGCTGGTCATACGGCAGCCCGGTCCGGATTGGGTCCGTATACGCCTCTTGCACCTCATTGTATTTATCGAGTGTGCGTTGCATCCATTCCTTCTCAGACGCCGTATCCCCCATCAACCGATACATCCAGACGATCCGCATCCCGAGCATGGCGACAACGGAAGGCTTTTGTCCGCTCAACTGGGCCGTCATGACCGCAAATTTATATAAGAGAATGACGTGCTCATGTGTCCGGTCACCTTTTAGGATATCCGGATTCACTTGGTTGAAGTAATGCGTCTCGAGTGCCTCCCGGTTATGCTTTCGCACCTTGTCGAACGAGTCATGGAAGACGAGGTGGCAGTGACCGCAGACGGTCGGCTCATACAAATACGGGTTCGGTCCGTCATACGTCGTATAGCCGTCCTTTTCGACCTCGAGCGGACGGATGTGACGCGACAAGACACGCTGGGTCTTGCTTTCCTGTAAACAATACGGACATTTGACTTTCTTCAAAAACAAATGTTCTGCCATCTCGACACCTCACACATAGACGTTGACGAGCAATCCGCGAATCTCACCGACCTGGTCGAGGAGGGAGAGGCGAGAGGCTTCCCCTGAGATGACCTGGTCTGTCAGCGCGAGGAGTTTCTGGTCGACTTGTTCGACGACCTTGTAGATCTTCGCACGTCCCCGGCGGTTGAATCCGCGCTTGTCCTCGAGGCGGAGTGCCGCGTCAACGGCCTCTTTCATAAAGTCTTTGATCATTTTCTTATAGTCGGCGAGCGCCTCGACCGTCTGGCTCTCGGCGAGTAGCTCTCCTTGTTCCTGGATCGCGGCGATTTGACGATGGAATCGCTCGTGTTCACGGTCTTCACGCTTTTGACCGATGACGTTTTGGAAGGAGATGCCAGGTTCGACCTCGGGGCGTTTCGCCTTATTTGAGCCGAGGAGCGATTGCGTCTCCATGATGCGACGAATGTCCATATGGGCAACCGTCCTTTCTTTAGGTTAGTTCAATAATTGTAACACGCCTTGCGGCAATGCGTTCGACTGCGCGATCATCGCCATGCCAGACTGATTCAAGATGTTAAGGCGGGCGAAGTCCATCATTTCACGGGCCATGTCGGCATCACGGATTCGTGACTCGGACGCCGTCAAGTTCTCAGAACCGATGGCGACGACGCTGACGTTCGCCTCGAGACGGTTTTGGATTGCCCCGAGCTTCGAGCGTTCGAGTGACACACGGTTGATGGCTGCATCGAACTTCGCGATTGCTTCTCCCGCTTTGTCTGGCGTCAATACGCTGAGGGAGTAGTAAGAAACATCTGCTGTCGCTTGATCGTTGTCGTGGTCGACGGTAGATAACGCTCCGCCTCCCGCTGTCGTCGTGATGCCGAGTGCATGCGCTCGCATATCTTGTACGTTCAAGACGACGGCTTCGTTATTGCCGGCACCAATCTGGAAGAATAACGTGCTCTTCTCTTCTTTGTATTCCCCGTTCATGATCTTCTTCGAGTTGAACTCCGTCGTCTCGGCGATTCGTGTCACTTCTTCCGTCAACGCGTTAATCTCTTCTTGGACGGCTTTCGCATCGTCCTCGCTGAGCGTCCCGTTCGCTGCTTGGACCGCTAGTTCACGCATGCGCTGGAGGAGGGAATGCGTCTCATTCATCCCGCCCTCGAGCGTCTGGGTGAGCGAGATGCCGTCGAGCGTGTTGCGCTCTGCCATCGAGAGCGAGTCAAGGCGCATCCGCATCTTCTCGGAGATGGCGAGTCCTGCCGCATCATCTGACGCCTTGTTGATCCGGACACCGCTCGAGAGGCGGTCCATCGTCTTCTTCATCGATGCCTGGTTCAACGAGAGTGACGTATAGGCTTTCAACGCTTGGACGTTATTGGTAATTTTCATAGCGGTTTCCTCCAGTCGGGACAGATTGTGTTTTCGCGCGTTCCATCGCCTCGCTCCACGTCTTGTCGAGGTCGCTTGCGAGCGTATGTAGTTCGGCGATCTTTTGTTGGTCCTGGTCGATGATTGCCTCGACGCTGGCGTTCGCCATATAGAGATAGATTTCATCAAGTTGCGCCGCGATGATGCCACCGCTGTCATGAAGTCCTTGATGGAGCTTGACCAACAGCTCGCGCGCTTGGCGCAGATGACGATTTCGTTCGGCGATCGTCGAGCCTTGGGCGCGTTCGTAATGATACGTGAGTGCGTGTAACATCGCCTGTGTCAGTTCTTCAGGCCTCATTTCATATAACTGGGTTGGGTTCATCTTGGTTCTCCTTTAATGGAATCGAGTTCTTCTATCAACAGCAACACTTCCGCCATCACGTCATACAGCTGCGGGGGGATGGCGTCCCCTAAGTCGAGGTCGAGCAAGTGTCCGAGCAAGGAATGGTCGTTCTCGACCGCCACGCCTCGGGCACGTGCCTCTTGTAGAATCTTTTCAGCGACGGCTCCCGTTCCGCGGGCGACGATGACGGGCGCTTTGTCCGTCGATTCGTCATAGCGGACGACCGCGGCCGTCTTTCGTTTCGTCAAATCCATGCGTTGGTACATCGTGGCCTCCTAAATTCTGAAGTCATAGCCGGTCGTCGGTGCCACTTTCGGCTCATCGACGACGCGTTCGGCTTTCGTGAGCGGTTTGAACTGGGTCGTCACGCTCTTATAGCCGATCGTCTCGAGCGTCTGTTCGATCTTGACGAGGAGCGGGCGGGCGAGTCGTTCGACCGTCGCATCGTCATGCTCGAGCGTGAGACGGAGGTTCCGGTCTTTCGCTTCGAGTTTGACGCCGATCTCGCCGAGGCGAGGTGTCTCTAAGCGGATATAGAGGACGCTGTTCTCCCAGTCGACGACGTCACCGGCCTCGCGGTTTTGGATATGGACGTGAATCCCGGTGTCAATCTCCTGTACTTTCGCCGGAAGGGCGAAGAGGAGCTGGTGGAGCTGTCCACCATCGAGGCGGTTGAGCGTCTGTTGGACCTGAAGGAACGAGGCGAGTCGCTGCGCCTCCGGGTTCGTCGTGTCGCTTCGCACCGATAATGCGGACGTCGGCGTGTTGTTCGCCTGTGCGAGCTGGGCCTGTGCCTGGACACGTTGCGTCACTTCTTGGACGTGCCGACCGGATAGTGTCGCGTCAAGTTTTAGCGGTGTGACGCTCGGAATCTCCCCGGCGCGCATCGCACCGTGAGGGATATATTCGATCCGTGCCTGGTTCGGTGCGTAGCGGAAGTCGTTCAACGTCGCCCGTACGTCTTTGACGAGTGCCGCGCTCTCTTGTGGCTTTGTCGAGAGTAACGACAAGGCGAGGTCGAGCTTCGCGGTCATGGCGACGAGTTGTTTCTCCTGCGTCACATCCGTGTGAAGGAGCGCATCCGTCTTTTGGACGAGTTGCGTCAAGCGGGTCGAGACGGTCTCAAGCGCGGGGCGTGCCGCATGTGGGTTCGACTCGATGAGTGCTGAGACCTGTCCGAGTTGTTTCGTCACCGTCGCCTGTTCGTTTCGGAACGTGTTCGTCACGTTCGCGAGATGGCTTGTCACTTCCTTGACCATCACCTGTCGTCCGTTCACCGGAGGTAGCGGCAACGGTTCGGTGCGCTCCATCTTCGGTGGGGTAGGGAAGTCACGGATGACCCGGTCGATCGTCTCCTGAGTCGGTGTTACTCGTTCGCTCACGGGACGTGACAAGTTGACGAGTTCGACGTATCGCTCTTTTTGAGGGTACGGGGCGTCTGGTGATGGTGGTGTGAGGAGTTGTCTCGCCTCATTTAAAGAAAGGACGGCAATCTCCCGTGCGACTTCACGCGGGACGGCCTGAGTGTCGAGCGTCTTTAGATGAAGGATGACGTCGCGCATGTCACCTTTAAAAGCCGTCTCGAGGAGGCGTACCGTGTCCTCGTTCATCGGCAAACGCCCGGACTGGAGCAGACGGCTGACGGCGCTTCGGACTTCGGGTGGAAGGGAAGCGAGGAGCGTCTGGATCTTCGTGTCGAGCTTTGACGATGCAGGTGGTGCGGGTTCAAGCGTCTCTTCCTTTTGTGGAACGACGGTCGCGAGCAAGACGCCGTCCTGTTCGGCAAGCGTCACGTGGAACGGGTTCGTCTTCGGAAGCCCGTCTTTGAATGTGACCTCGACTTCTTCGCCGTTGATCTTGACGATAGCGGAGTCGGGGCCTGTCTGTTTGACGAGTTCGGCCTTATAGGTCCGATTCGTCTGGATGCCTGGTAAGACCGAACTGACGGCGGTCGCTTGGGCTTGAATTTGCATGTTTGTCACCTCGACCATAATATCGACCTCTTTTTCAAAAAATGAAGCGAAACAAACGAAAAAAACCTTCCGTCTTTTCGACGGAAGGCGTGTCATGATTCAAGCGCTGGGCTCGCATTCAATTGTTGGAACCGGGCGACGAGTTCTCCTGTCGCTTTCAGTTGGTTCCGAAGGACGTACGGTGTCGCGTTCGTCTGGATTTGATGTCCATCTTTTGTGAGGACGAGGCCGTTCGGCTCCTCCTCGATGTTCAGTATGTCTCGAATATGGGACCAGGCATACCATTCACAATCGTCTCGCTTCGGAGACTTCGTCGGGAAGAAGACGAGTCCGGTTGTCGGTTCGATCACGACAGGGACTTTCCCTTTTACGCCGGCGACGCGTTTGGCGATGAAGATTCTTTCCTCGATCGAGCTGTTGTACTGGCGGCAAGAAAGTTGCAACAACTGGTACGGCCGGAGCGGGGTTGAAATCTCGGTGCCATCCTCGAGAATGATCCGTGACTGCTTCATAATGTCAAAGCAAGGGAGAATCGCCACGGTTCGCTTTGTGATGCGATATTTTTCCTCAGAATAGTAGGAGCGCATACGCTGCACCATCCTCCTCTTATTAGATTTTCAGGATCGGCTAAATGACAAACGGCACAAACCTAAATCATCCCTTCAATGATATATCACAAAAAATGTAAATTCAACAAGACAATATGAAAAGTAGGGAAAAAGAATTCCAATGAAAGCCAAATGACGAAACGTTTACAAATATTTGAGAAAGTGTTTGTCACGCTTACAAGAAGGTGGTAAGATTAGCCGTAGAGGACAACCCTCTGTATTCTCCAATGGTGAAAGGAATGGATTTACACATGGTAGGTAAAGTAAAATGGTTTAACTCAGAAAAAGGTTTTGGATTCATCGAAGTAGAAGGCGGCAAAGACGTGTTCGTACACTTCTCAGCAATCCAATCTGAAGGCTACAAATCACTTGACGAAGGTCAAGACGTAGAGTTTGAAATCGTTGATGGCGAGCGTGGCCCACAAGCGGCTAACGTTGTAAAATTATAATTTCAAACCGTGAAGCCGGCTCCCTCGGGAGTCGGCTTTTTATTTTGTCTACATAATAAAAAAAGGTGTTTAAAAATGGGTGGAATGGGTATTTTCTTTCTATACCTTTAGCTCGTTGTAGGAAATGTTGAATTCGGAACAAAATTGTCATTATTTTCTGATGATAACGTTTTCAAACATAGCGATTTCGGGGTATAATATTAGTGAACCACCTGGTTCCACTTTCTTTTAGAAATGAAGCAGGAGATTCCGTCTCGTTCGACGAATCATTGGTTCAAGCGGTTATTTTAAGGAGGAGTTCAGATGATTTATAACATTCGCGGCGAAAACATTGAGGTCACACCAGCAATCAAAGACTATGTCGAGAAAAAGCTGGAGAAGTTGACTCGGTATTTCACAACTCCTACGGATGCACAGACGGCTTACGTCAACTTAAAAGTGTATAACGAGAAACAAAAAGTGGAAGTGACGATCCCGATGCCGAACTTGTTGCTCCGTGCCGAGGACATCAACCTCGACATGTACGCGGCAATCGACCTCGTCGTCGATAAATTGGAACGTCAAATCCGTAAACACAAAACGAAACTCAACCGTAAAGGACGCGGGAAAGAAGGTGGCGTCGGCGAGTACTTCAAGTCCCTCGAAGGACCTGATGATGCACCGGCCGTCTACGATGAGGACGAGGCAGAACTCGAACTCGTACGGACGAAACGCTTCACATTGAAACCGATGGACACGGAAGAGGCGATTCTTCAAATGGACATGCTCGGTCACAGCTTCTTCGTCTTCTCTGACGCGGAAACGGGCAACACGAACGTCGTCTACCGTCGTAAAGATGGGAAGTATGGCTTGATCGAACCAGAATAATATACTTGACCTTACACGACCCTCCGGTTTCGGAGGGTCGTTTCGTTTTGCCTTTCCTTGAAAGGTGGCACCACTTCGGTTAAACTGTACATTAGGGAAAAAACATGCATTTTTTAGTGAGTGCAGAGGAGATATGAGTATGGCGAACTTTTTGAAAGAGTTATTTGCTCCACAGAAACGAGTATTGAAAAAAGCAGAGAAAGCGGCCGACTTGATCGAGTCGTTCGCCGAACCAATCAAAGCATTGTCAGACGAACAGCTTCAAGCGAAGACGGAAGAGTTCCGTTCACGCCTAGAGAAAGGCGAGACGCTCGACGATATCTTACCAGAGGCGTTCGCGGTCTGTCGTGAGGCATCAGAGCGTGTGCTCGGCATGCGTCACTATCGTGTCCAGCTCATCGGGGGTTACGTGCTCCACAACGGTGACATCTCCGAGATGAAAACCGGTGAAGGGAAGACGCTCGTCGCGACACTTCCAGTCTACTTGAACGCGCTCACGGGCCGTGGCGTACACGTCGTAACGGTCAACGAATACTTGGCGAAGCGAGATAAAGAACTCATGGAGCCGCTCTATTTCGCACTCGGTCTCTCGGTCGGCCTCAACGTGTCGAACATGGACCGTGTCGAGAAACAGGCGGCCTACAACTGTGATATCACGTACTCGACAAACAACGAGCTCGGATTCGACTACCTCCGTGACAACATGGTCCTTTATAAGGAAGACCGTGTGCAACGCGAGCTCTACTATACGATCGTCGATGAAGTCGACTCGATCCTCGTTGATGAGGCGCGTACCCCGCTCATCATCTCAGGATCGGCTCAAAAATCGACGGAACTCTACACGCGTGCCGATGCATTCGTCCGTACGTTAAAAGAGGAAGACGATTACACGGTCGACGTGAAGACGAAATCGGTCCTTTTGACGGACCAAGGGGTCGACCTCGCCGAGAAGTTCTTCGGCATCGACAACCTGTTCGCAATCGAGCACGTCGCGGTCAACCACCATGTCGGGCTTGCCCTTCGTGCGAACGCGGTCATGCATCACGACATCGACTATATGGTGCGTGACGGACAAGTCATGATCATCGACCAGTTCACCGGTCGTGTCATGGACGGACGTCGCTACTCAGAAGGTCTTCACCAGGCCATCGAAGCGAAAGAAGGCGTCGAGATTCAGCGTGAATCGATGACGCTCGCGACGATCACGTATCAGAACTACTTCCGTATGTACGAGAAGCTTGCCGGGATGACCGGTACGGCGAAGACCGAAGAAGAAGAGTTCCGTAACATCTACAACATGCAAGTCGTGACGATTCCGACGAACAAACCGATTCTTCGTGAGGACCGCTCAGACCTCATCTTCAAGTCGATGGAAGGGAAGTTCAAAGCCGTCGTCGAGGAGATCGCAACGGTCCACGCGACTGGTCAACCGATCCTCGTCGGTACGGTTGCCGTCGAGACGTCTGAATACTTGAGCAAACTCTTGACGAAGAAGAAGATTCGTCACGATGTCTTGAACGCGAAGAACCACGCGCGTGAGGCGGAAATCATCGAGAACGCCGGTCAAAAAGGATCGGTCACGATCGCGACGAACATGGCCGGTCGTGGTACCGACATCAAGCTCGGCGAAGGTGTCATCGACCTCGGTGGTCTCTATATCATCGGGACAGAGCGTCACGAGTCACGCCGGATCGATAACCAGCTCCGTGGTCGTTCAGGTCGTCAAGGGGACCCGGGTAAATCCCAGTTCTACTTGTCACTCGAAGATGAGCTCATGCGTCGCTTCGGAACGGACAGCCTCCAGAACATGATGGAGCGTCTCGGGATGGACGATACGCAACCGATCGAGAGCCGCATGGTCTCGAAAGCGGTCGAATCGGCTCAAAAACGCGTCGAAGGAAACAACTACGATGCGCGTAAACAGCTTCTCGGTTACGATAACGTCATGGCCGACCAACGGAAGGTCATGTATAAAGACCGCTCGAGCATCCTCGAGAACGAGTCGGTCACAGACATCGTCCGTTCGATGATGGCACAGACGGTCGAACTCGGTGTCGGTCAATACACGCCGATCGAACTCGTGCCGGAAGAGTGGAACATCGACGAGCTCGCGCATTGGGCAAACCAGACGCTCGCGCTCGAGCGTACGGTCGAAGGCAAAGACTTCTTCGGCAAAGAACGCGAAGAGATCATCGAACTCCTCATGGAGCGCGTGAACGAGCAGTACGAGGCGAAACGTCAACTCGCACCGCCTGAGCGTTTCAACGAGTTCGAGAAGATCATCGTGCTCCGTGCCGTCGACTCGCACTGGATGTCTCACATCGACCACATGGATCAGTTGCGTCAAGGGATTCATCTCCGTGCATACGGACAGAACGACCCGCTCCGCGAGTATCAGGCGGAAGGAATCAACATGTTCGATGCGATGAACGCAGCCATCTCAGAAGAAGTGACAGGCTTCGTACTCCGTGCCGAAGTCGGGGACAACCTCCGACGCGAGAAAGTCGTCGAAGAGGAAGTCGCCGTTTCAGGCAAGGAAGACGCACCGGTCAAGAAGAAGCCGGTTCGTCGTTCGAAAGAAGATAGCATCGGCCGGAACGATCCGTGCTGGTGTGGGTCTGGTAAGAAGTTCAAGAACTGTCACGGTAGACAACAGGCTTAATTATTGAAGAGGCGGGTCCGCTCGCCTCTTTCCTACGGAAAGGTGAATCAACACTATGGAAATTTCAGATATTCGGAACGAACTTGAGGCGATGGCGAAGCGCCTCGAGAACTACAGAGCTTCGCTCAACTTAACGGAGAAGGAAGCACGCATCGCTGAGCTCGAGAACGAGATGACGTACCCTGACTTTTGGGACAACCAAGAGAAGGCACAAAAAGTCATCGACGAGTCGAACGGCCTCAAGGCGATGGTCGACAAGTATCAAGACCTCGCGACACAACATGAGGACGGCGAAGTGACGCTCGAACTCATCAAAGAAGAGCCGGATGCCGAGATGCAAGAAGAGCTCGCGGAGACGATTCAATCGCTCAAGAAAGAGTTCGATGATTTCGAGCTCGAAATCCTCTTGAACGGACCGTACGATGCGAACAACGCGATTCTAGAATTACACCCGGGTGCAGGCGGTACCGAGTCACAGGACTGGGCATCGATGCTTCTTCGGATGTATCAGCGCTTCGCAGACAAGCAAGGCTGGAAAGTCGAGACGGTCGACTACCTTCCTGGTGAAGAAGCGGGCGTCAAGTCGGTCACGCTCCGCATCGTCGGACATAACGCGTACGGCTACTTGAAAGCGGAGAAAGGGATTCACCGTTTGGTCCGCATCTCGCCGTTCGACTCGTCAGGCCGTCGTCACACGTCGTTCGTGTCATGTGACGTCATGCCAGAATTCGATGACGACATCGAAATCGAAGTACGGACAGAAGACCTCCGCATCGACACGTACCGCGCGTCAGGTGCCGGCGGACAGCACATCAACACGACAGACTCTGCCGTCCGGATCACGCACGTGCCGACAGGCGTCGTCGTCTCTTGTCAGACAGAACGTTCACAGATCAAGAACCGTGAGTCGGCGATGAAGATGTTGAAAGCGAAATTGTACCAACGCGAACTCGACGAGCAACAACGCAAGCTCGACGAGATCCGTGGAGAGAAAACGGACATCGGTTGGGGTAGCCAAATCCGTTCATACGTCTTCCACCCGTATTCGATGGTCAAAGACCACCGTACGAACCACGAGGTCGGAAACACAAGTGGTGTCATGGATGGCGACGTCATGCCGTTCATCGATGCTTATCTTCGTAAAACAAATATGTGATGCATGTGGCTCAAAGACTCCTGTCTTTGGGCCACGTTGTCTGTAAAGGAGAATTTCTTTAATGAAGCAAATCGTCAAAGACTATCTATATTTGTTGACGGGCTCGGTGTTCGTCGCCTCGGCCTTCAGCTTGTTCCTGTTGCCGAACAACCTCGCGTCGGGCGGGGTGAGCGGGATCTCGGTCATCACGTATGAATTGTTCGGCATCTCGCCGGGGGCGTTCCAGCTCGTGGCGAACGTGTTGCTACTTATCATCGGATGGGCCATCCTCGGTCTCGGTTTCGGCGTGAAGTCGCTCGTCGGTTCCATCTTTTTGCCGGGTGTCATCCTATTCTATGAGGCAATCGATGCAGGGGCTGCCGTCAACGATATGTTACTCGCCGCCATCTTTGGTGGGGTCGGTGTCGGTGTCGGACTCGGGCTTATCTTCCGAGGACGTGCCTCGACAGGCGGAATGGACTTGATCGCACAGATCTTACATAAGTTCACGCACATCCCGCTCTATCTTTGTATCGCCATCCTCGACGGTATGGTCGTTTTGACCGCTGCTGTCACGTTCTCGTTCTCGACCGGGCTCTATGCACTTATCGCGTTATTCATCACGGTCAAGATGATCGACTTCGTTCAGCTCGGGTTCACACAGGACAAGATGGCGTATGTCATCTCGGAGAAACGGGACTTCATCGTCCGGGCCGTCTTTGAGGAGCTCGACCGCGGCGCGACGGAGATTCAGGCGATCGGGGCGTATTCTCGTCTCGACCGTCCGATGCTCATGATCGTCGTCCGTCAGAGCGAGGTGAGCCGTCTGAAAGAAATCATCCGTCGGATCGACTCAGAGGCGTTCCTCGTCTTCAGCGAGGCGCACGAGGTGCTCGGACAAGGGTTCACGTCGGATAAACGCTACATCAATGTCCCGTAAGTTGTGGAATCTTTGTGTACTTTTCGTGAGATTAGGTTAGAAAGTATACGTGAACGGCTATAATGGTAAATGTAGGTCATTTCTACAACTTAGGAGGGGAACGTGGTTATGAAAAAATGGATGATGGCCATCGGCCTCGGCGCCATGCTGACACTCGGCGCATGTGGCGGCGGCGAAGAAGAGGACACATCGAGCAACGGGGATTCGGGCTCGAACACGGCATCGGTTGACGCGGAAGCGGTATACGCACAAAACTGTGCGGCATGTCACGGTGCAAACCTTGAAGGAATGAGTGGTCCGTCACTCGAGCAAGTCGGTGCTCGTCTGTCGGCAGAAGAGATTGAAAACGTCATTCGTAACGGTCAAGGCGCGATGCCTGCGAACGTCCTCGAAGACGATGAAGAGATCACGGCAGTTGCCGCTTGGCTCGCTGAGAAAAAATAAGACACGTAAGCATGAGGTGAATATTTACCTCGTGCTTTTTTGTTTGGGGTGTTATTGCTTGGGGAATTATTGTTAGGGTAGTAGTAGACGTTATGGAAATGGAGTGATGACAATTGAAGACGAAACTGATTGACTGGCCGACTTTTATCGGCTCGTTTGTATTACTGTTAGGGGTGACGTTACCGCTCATCTTCTTCCCGGAGACCGGTAAGGCCTGGGTCGGGGCGGCAAACGAATACATGACCTCTAACTTTGGCATGCTGTATTTGGCGATGGGCTTAGGCGCATTCGGATTTTTGATCTTTATTGCCTTCAGTAAAAATGGCCACATCAAGTTAGGTCGTGAAGATGAAGAACCCGAATTTAGTACGTTCTCATGGGCGGCGATGTTGTTTGCTGCCGGCATCGGGTCGAGTATCCTTTATTGGTCAGTCATTGAATGGGTCTACTATTACGAAGGTCCACCATTTGGACTGACACCTGAGTCACCGGAAGCGATTCAATGGTCGACGGCATACGGCATGTTCCACTGGGGACCGATTGCTTGGGCAATCTATACGTTACCGGCATTGCCGATCGCCTATTTCTTCTATGTCCGTAAAAAATCAGTACTTAAAGTCAGTGAAGCGGTTCGCCCTGTACTCGGAAAATGGGCGGACGGTCCGCTCGGCAAGATTATTGATATCTTATTTATCTTTGGATTATTAGGCGGTGCCGGAACGACGCTCGCCCTCGGAACACCGATGATTGCCGAAGGGGTCAATGCACTGACAGGTATTCCGGTCACGCTCGGTATGCAAGCCGTCATCATGTTAATTTGTACGGTGATTTTTGCCGTCAGTTCATATATCGGCTTAAAAGGCGGCATCAAGGTGTTGAGTGACTTGAATATTTGGCTCGCCCTCGGAATATTGACATTTGTATTTATTTTCGGGCCGACACGTTTCATTTTGGAGACGACGTTTAACGGGGTGGGGATTGTCATGGACAACTTCTTCCGTATGGCGACATGGATGGAACCGTTCGGTGACTTCGGTGGGTTCGCCTCGACGGGCTTCCCGGAGTCGTGGACCGTATTTTATTGGGCTTGGTGGCTCGTCTACGCGCCGTTCGTTGGGCTGTTCGTCGCCCGCATCTCGCGCGGTCGTACGATTCGAAATATGATTTTCGGAACGATGGTATACGGAACGCTTGGTTGTATCCTGTTCTTCGGAATCCTTGGAAACTATGGGCTGTACCTCCACTTGAGTGGAACGTTCGATGTCGTCGGGTATATGGCGGCGAACGGTCCGGCACCAACGATTATTGCCATCATCGGACAGTTACCGTTCGGGAAAGTCGTGATCGGTGTCTTCACACTTCTCGCGATCATCTTCTTAGCTACGACGTTCGATTCATCGTCTTACATTTTGGCATCGGTCACACAGAAACATGTCGAGGACGAGCCGATCGTCTGGAACCGTCTCTTCTGGGCGTTCGCACTCGCGATCATGCCACTCACGCTCATGTTCCTCGGCGGATTGGATACGCTACAGACGGCGAGTATCGTCGGTGGGTTCCCGCTGATCTTTATCATGTTCCTCCTGGCCTGGTCGTTCGTCCGAGTGTCGAGTCGGGATATCCGAGCCTCCGATGATTATGAGTCGCCGACAATCCATATCAAATATCGGAAACGGAAAAAGTCTCCGTTTGACGCATTGAAAGAAAAACCACATGACTAATTATTGACGATATCGTGAAGGGTGTTCCTACGGGAGCACCCTTTTTGAAGTGCGGTTTCAACTTTTTCTTACATATAGAGAAAGCGAGGTTCTTCGCGACATTTTCACATCGAACTCAATCGAACTGAAACAATCCTGTAATGGTGTTTTAAAAGGTGGATTGATATAATTGTAGTCGCTTCACCTATGCCCTAGATGAATTTTTGACTAGGCGATGATATGAAAACAACACCTTGACAGTGGGAGTCATTTCCTGTAAAAAAGACTCTAGGCGAAATATACAGTAACTAAAACAAATGATTGAATTCGTCATAGATGCATGAAAATATTTTAAAAAGGGTAGGGAATACGTTATGATCTCGATGCAAAAAGTCAGTAAAGTATATCCAAACGGCGTCGTTGCCATGGATGACCTCGATCTAGAGATTCGCGATGGCGAGTTCCTTTATGTGGTCGGTCCTTCCGGTGCCGGAAAATCGACATTCATGAAGATGATTTATCGTGAGGAGAAACCGACAGGCGGTCAATTAATGATTGACGGTCTCGATGTCGGAAAGATAAAGGATCGACATGTGCCGAAGCTACGTCGTCAACTCGGCGTCATCTTCCAAGATTTTAAATTGCTTCCGTCGCTCACAGTGTATGAGAATGTTGCGTTCGCATTAGAAGTCGTGGGAGCAGACGCGACGTCGATACGCAAGCAAGTCATGGATGTGTTGAACCTTGTCGGATTGAAGAACAAGGCACGCAACTATCCAGATGAACTTTCGGGTGGAGAACAGCAACGTGTCTCAATCGCACGTGCGATCGTGAATAAACCAAAACTGATCATCGCCGATGAGCCGACAGGGAACTTGGACCCAGAGACAGCATGGGGCATTATGGAAGTATTTGAAGAAATTCATCGCCGCGGAGCAACGATTGTCATGGCGACACACAACCGTGACATTGTTGATAAGATTCGTCACCGCGTCATTGCGATTGAGAACGGGAAAGTCGTTCGCGATGAAGAGAAAGGAGCATATGGCTATGATGTTTAAGACTGGATTGCGCCATTTGCGTGAAGGGTTCAAAGGAACACTTCGTAATGGATGGATGTCATTTGCGGCAATCAGTGCCGTGACGATTACGTTGTTGCTTGTCGGTGTCTTCGCACTCGTCATGTTCAACGTCAACGAAATTTCAGATAATGTCGAGAACGATGTTGAGATTCAAGTGTTCATCACCCGTACGGCTGATGAAAATTCTGTTGAACAACTCGGACAGAATATAGAAGAGGTTCCGGGTGTCTCGACGGTCACATTCAGCTCGAAAGAAGATGAGTTGCAAAAGTTCCAAGACCAACTCGGTGACGATGCGGCTGCGTACGGTACGGTAGAAAAAGACAACCCGCTCCATGCCCGCTACATCGTTAAAGCACAAGACCCGACAGAACTAGAGGAAGTGGCCAAATCGGTCGGTTCACTCGATAATGTTGACGATGTGAAATACGGAAAAGACTACATCGATAAAATGTTCGCCTTCTTCAACGGGATTCGCATCGGTGGACTCGCGTTGATCGTTGGTTTGACATTAATGGCGATGTTCCTGATCTCGAATACGATCAAGATGACCATCTTCTCACGTCGTCGTGAGATTGAAATCATGCGACTCGTTGGTGCGAAGAACAGCTTTATCCGCTGGCCATTCTTCATCGAAGGATTGCTTCTCGGTATGCTTGGGGCTCTCGTCCCGATTCTTGTCATTTATTTTGGATATGACGTCGCATATAGTGCTTTACAACCATCGCTTGATCAATTGAATAGTGATATATTTAAGTTGATTGATCCGTCAACGCTCACTGTACAAGTATCACTTGTTTTACTTGCACTCGGTGCGTTCATCGGAATCTGGGGATCGACGACATCGCTCGGTCGTTTCTTGAAAATTTAACTTAAATAAGGAGGAGTTGGCGGATGAAACGTTCGCTTGCGCTAGGGTTGTGTGTATCGTTACTTGCCATGCCGGTCATGGCGACAGAGAAAGACACGTTGAAAGCTCAAAAAGATCGACTTGCCAATGAAATGGAGGAGTCGAAAAAAGCGCAGGCCGAAACGGATGCCGAGCTCGAGGTCACTGAAGCGGAACGTGATGCCGTAAAGACGGAAATTCACGTCGTCGATGACCAGCTAAATGATTTGAGTGAACAAATTGCCATTCAGCAGCACGAGGTTGATACGGCCCGTGCCGAGCTCGAAGAAACCCGCCAACAACTTCATGTTCAGGAAGATTACTTGGACAGTCAGAAGGAACTCTTAAATGAACGCCTTCGCGTCTTACAAGTCAATGAGGATACTTCCTATCTTCAAGTCATTTTTGAGTCCCGTTCCTTCGGCGACTTCGTGACACGGGTCATGACGGCTCGCACGATTGCTGAACAGGACCGGGAACTCATACATAATTATATGAGTGAGATGGAACGTCTCGAATCGTTAGAGACGACACAGCGTACCCAGCTCTCCTTTATCAAACAAAAAGAACGTGAGCTCGTCATCACGAAACAAGAACTTGACCGGACGGCCGAAAAGAAACGTGACTTGTTGGTCGAACTGAACGAACAAGTCGAGCAGCTCGAACTCGAAAAAATGACGCGCAGCGAAGAACAGGCCGTCATGGCCGAACAGAACCGCATTATCAGTGAACAGCTTGAGGCGATTGCGACAGCTGAACGCGAAGCCGCTGAGGCGGCGGAACGTGCGAAACGGGAAGCCGAGGCACGTGCGGCTGAAGAACGGGCACGCGCCGAAAGAGAGGCGCGGGAAGCGGAGACGGAGGTCGCGGCACCTGAAGTGACGCCACCGCCAGCACAGCCTGCTGAAACACCGACGAACGTGTCCACCTCAACTGGATTCGTCCGCCCCGTTTCCGGTTACGTCTCGAGCCCGTTCGGTCCACGGAACAATCCGTTGACAGGTGTGCCTGAGAGTCATCGAGGCATCGACCTCGTCAATGCCCCAGGGACACCGATTGTCGCGAGTGCACCGGGTGTCGTCATCAAGGCGGCGCCGGCGACTGGATATGGGAACGTTGTCTTCGTCTCCCATGTTATGAACGGAGAAATTTGGACGACGGTCTACGCCCATCTAAACGCGATCACGGTCGGTGCCGGTCAACAAGTCGCAGCAGGGCAGGCGGTCGGAACGCTCGGCAACACCGGCTGGTCGACTGGACCGCATCTCCATTTTGAGCTACATCGAGGAAAATGGGCACCGGGACAACCGAATGCGATTGACCCAGCCCCGTATATTGGATACTGATTAAAGCGGACGCGTCCCAAATATGTGGAACGCGTCCGCTTTTCCTCTCGTTTTTGCTATACTAATGAAAAGACTTACAAAGAGAAATGAGGGACCAACCCGTGAAAAATTCAACCGCAGGACTACTCGCTGGCACAACGTTCGTGGCTGGGGCCGGTGCAGGCCTTGCGACGATGGCGTTTACAGACACATCACTTCCGATTCAGACGAATGCGGAAGGCTGGGATAAAGTCGACCAAGTGCGTGATTTAATTGAAGAACATTCGTTACAAGACATCTCGGAAGAGGATTTATTGACCGGTGCGCTCGATGGTATGACGGCAGCACTCAATGACCCGTATTCGGATTTCTTGGACGCGGAAGAAACATCGCAATTTACCGACTCGATTGAATCGAGTTTTGAAGGAATCGGCGCGACTTTGGAGAAGAAAGGAGAAGACATCTTAATCGTCGCTCCAATCAAAGGCGCTCCAGCCGAGGAGGCGGGTCTTCGTCCAGGTGATATCATCACGGCAGTCGACGGGGAGTCGATTGAAGGGATGGACGTTCAGGAAGCTGTCCAGCTCATCCGTGGGGAAAAAGGGACGACCGTCACGTTGACGATTCGCCGTGGCAGTCAGACGGCGGATTATGAGATCACGCGTGACACGATTCCAATCGAGACGGTGTTCTCAGAAGTGAAGGAGCAAGACGGCAAAAAAATCGGCTATCTGCAAGTGACGCAGTTCTCAGAACCGACGGCCGATGAGTTCCTTGAACAACTCGAGCAACTCGAGTCAGAAGATATCGACAGCTTGATCATCGACGTACGTGGGAACCCGGGAGGTCTCTTGCCGGCCGTCATCGAGATGTCGGAAGGATTCGTACCGACATCAAAACCGGTCGTTCAAATCGAAAATGCTGACGGAGATCGTGATGCACAGAACGGTCGCGCCCGCGAAGCGAAACCGTATGAGTTATTCGTCTTGACGGATGAGGGCTCTGCCTCGGCATCTGAGATTTTGACGGGTGCGATGAAAGAAGGGGCAGGCGCAACGATTATCGGGACGAAAACGTTCGGAAAAGGCGTCGTCCAGACGGCGTTCGATTTAGAAGATGGCAGCAACTTGAAGTTGACGACGAGCAAATGGCTCACACCGGACGGGAACTGGATCAATAAAAAAGGCATTGAACCGGACATTGAAGTGAAACAACCGGATTACTTCAATGTGACCCGTGTGTTGACAGAAGAAGAGTCACTGCAAGTCGGCGATTACGGCGATGCCGTCTCGAACTTGCATAAAATCTTGACGGGAATCGGTTATGAGCCAGGCGGTCAACCAGGATACTATGGTGACACGATGGCAGACGCCGTGAAGGCATTCCAGACAGACAATGGCCTCGAGGCTTCTGGGACAGTCGATGAAGAGACAGCTTCGGCACTCGAATCGAAATTGCTCGAGACGATTCAAGATGAGGCGAACGATGCCCAATTGAACCGGGCACTTGAAGAAGCCGCAAAATAACGTTGAATGAAAGAAAGGATTGGACCGCGTGGAAGTTGTACGAATGAGTGTTACGGCTTTATTGACGTTGTTAGGTAGTCCGCTGTTTTGGGTGACGCTCGTCGCCCTTACATACATATCGATGACACGAGTCAAACGAGAACGAGCCATGTTTCGTTCGAGACGACGCTCGCCGAAGTCGGAATGGAAGCATTTCATCTGGCCGAGTCTTCTTCTAGCGGTCCTCTCATCGGCCGCGACGGTTCTACTTGAGACGACCATCACGTTTGAGTGGGCCGTCTCGTTCACGGTGCTCTATACGCTCGTGGTATTGACGATGCATCCGCGATTCTTCAATCCGGTGCTTCCACTCCTCGTCTTGTTCGCGGTCGTCATGTTACGAGATGTCGTCTCTTACGGGGCGCTCAGTGACTGGGTGAGAGAGCTCGCTCGGGTCGATTGGACGGTCTACGCGCTCACGTTCGGACTCGTCACACTCGCAGAAGCGATTCTCTTACGCTGGAACGGGCCGAAAGAGACGTCTCCGACACTGATCTTATCGAAACGTGGTCAGTTCATCGGGGGGCATGTCGTCAAACGTATTTGGTTTTTCCCGCTCGTCGTCTTCTTGCCACCGACGTTCGGCCTCGATTGGCCGATGGTACCGATCATTCTTCCGATTCCGATCGGGGTCAGTTTACTGTCGACCGGTGCCTTACCGGGGACGCTTCTCGCACGATTGAGCAACTATCGCGGGGTACTCGCCTTGATCGCTCTCGGTCTATTCGGTCTCTCGTATGTATGGGAGATCCCGTATGTCGACTATGCGCTGTTCGCTTTGTTCGTTCTTTATGAGCTTGGGCTTCAGTGGATCAAACGAGAGAATCGCGGTACGACACCTGTCTTCATCAATGGAAATCGTGGGGCGGTCATCGTGGACACGCTTCCGAATTCGCCAGGAGAGGCGATGCAGCTCATTCCGGGTGAATCCATCTATAAAGTGAATGGGACGATCATCACGGGAGGGCACAGTTTTTATGAGGCGCTCCAGCAACATAAACCGTACATCAAGCTCGAGGTGTTGAATCTGAACGGAGACATCCGTTTCGTTCAACGGGCGATGTATGAGACCGATCCACACGAACTCGGTATCTTGTTCGTCGGGGAGCCGACGAGCCCGCGTGTCCGACTTCGTAAATTGTAAGAGTATCCATATGGGTACTCTTTTTTTGCATACGAAAAGGGCACCCGTGAGGATGCCCTTGCCACTTATACGTCAAGTTTTGATGGTTTGAATGCCATCGTTGCTTCGACAGCGTGTTGCCAACCTTTGTAGAGTGCTTCGCGATGAGACTCGTCCATGTTCGGCTCGAACTTCTTATCGAGTTTCCACTGGTCTTTGATTTCTGCTTGGTCTTTCCAGAAACCAACGGCGAGACCTGCCAAGTAGGCGGCACCGAGTGCAGTCGTTTCACTTACTTCAGGACGTTCGACCGGAAC
Organism: Exiguobacterium sp. s189; assembly: GCF_018617615.1. NCBI lineage: Bacteria > Bacillati > Bacillota > Bacilli > Caryophanales > Exiguobacterium > Exiguobacterium sp. s189. The sequence continues at coordinate 121,825 of NZ_JACSKM010000003.1, forward strand.
ATTGAGAATGTCCGATTGGAACTGCATGAGGAAGTTGTTGCTGACAGCTCCACCATCGACGCGGAGTGTTTTCAAGTTGATGCCTGAATCGTTCTCCATCGATGTGAGGACGTCGCGTGTCTGATAAGCGAGTGACTCGATCGTCGCACGGACGAATTGTTCTTTCTCCGTTCCGCGTGTGAGACCGAAGATGGCACCACGCACGTCAGAGTTCCAATAAGGTGCACCGAGACCAACGAAGGCAGGTACGACATAGACGCCCTCTGTCGATTCGATACGCGTCGCATACTGCTCCGAGTCTTTCGCTGATTTCAACATACGCAATCCGTCACGGAGCCATTGAATTGCTGAACCGGCAACGAAGATTGAACCTTCGAGCGCATATTCGACTTTTCCGTTATAGCCCCACGCGATTGTCGTCAATAGACCGTGATCTGATTTGACAGCTTCTTCGCCCGTGTTCATGAGCATGAAGCAACCCGTTCCGTATGTGTTCTTTCCTTCACCTTTTTCGAAGCACGTCTGACCGAATAAGGCAGCCTGTTGGTCACCTGCGGCTCCGGCAATCGGTACTTCGAATCCAAAGAAGTGATACGGGATGGTATTCGCATAAACTTCACTCGAAGGCTTGACTTCAGGAAGCATCGATTTCGGTACCGTCAAGATCTCGAGTAACTCGTCATCCCACTTCTGTTCGTAAATGTTGTACATGAGTGTACGTGATGCGTTCGAATAATCTGTCACGTGTGCTTGACCACCTGAGAGTTTCCAGATGAGCCATGTGTCGATTGTTCCGAAGAGAAGTTCACCGTTCTCGGCTTTCTCACGAGCGCCTTCGACGTTATCCAAAATCCATTTGACTTTCGTACCTGAGAAGTAGGCGTCGATGAGAAGACCCGTTTTGTCACGAACCATGTCCGAGTGACCTGCCGCTTTTAGCTCTTCACAGATATCAGCAGTTTGACGTGATTGCCAAACGACCGCGTTGTAAACAGGACGTCCTGTTTCTTTCTCCCAAACGACCGCAGTCTCACGTTGGTTCGTGATCCCGATTCCTGCGATTTCATTCGGGTCAATATCCGCCGAACCGAATGCTTCCGCCATAACGGCGAGGACAGAACCCCAGATCTCATTGGCGTTATGCTCAACCCAGCCTGGTTTTGGGAAGTACTGTTTGAATTCGCGCTGTGCGACTGTGACGATTTTTCCATCATGATCAAAAATGATTGCCCGTGAACTTGTCGTTCCTTGGTCCAATGCTAAAATATAACGTTTTTCTTTCGCCATATGTGATTTCCTCCTTCAAAATTATGTGTTAAGGGACGAGAATGCCGTAAACGAGTGCGGCGATGACAGCACCGATAATCGGACCGACAACTGGAATCCATGAATAGCCCCAGTCTGAAGAGCCTTTTCCTTTAATCGGAAGAATGGCGTGCGCGATACGTGGCCCAAGGTCACGTGCCGGGTTAATCGCATACCCCGTCGTACCACCAAGCGAGAGACCGATTGAGACGATCAAGAAACCGACGATGAGCGGATTGAGTCCGTCTGCGAATGTGTTTGCCCCGAATGACAACAACGCGAACAAGAGGACGAATGTTCCGATAATCTCACCAATCAAGTTGTACGGTGTGCTTCGGATACCTGGTGCTGTAGAGAACGTTGCGAGTTTCAAGCCTGGATCGTCCGTCGCATCGTAATGCGGCTTGTAGTGGACATATACCAAACATGCCCCGATGAACGCCCCGATAAACTGAGCAAGGATGTAGAGTGGGACATCGGCCCATGGGAATTCGCCTGCTGTCGCGAGACCAATCGTGACGGCAGGGTTGATGTGTGCGCCTCCGTAAATACCGGCTGCGTAGACCCCGACCATAACGGCAAGACCCCAACCCATGGTGATAACAATCCAGCCAGAGTTTTCCGCTTTGGAATGGCGGAGGACGACGCCGGCGACGACACCGTTACCGAGCAGAATCAATAGCATCGTACCGATAATTTCACTTACAAATGCTGACATGTGATACTCCCCTTTCTCCCTTATGCAATTTGACTTACCACTTCATTATATGCCCAAAATGTAAGCGTTTTAAAACGGTGTTTTTCAAAAATCCTACTTTTTCCCTACAAATGTTCACATTTACACCTGTAAACTTCACATAAAGAGTCAGATAGAGAGCGACATGGATATGATTTTGACATCCTTTTTAAAAAATCATGGGAATTTCAATCGAATAGGAACAAGGTCCAGGATCCGACTTTCCGTGTTCTATGCTACAAAAACGATTGTGAAGCGTTTCTCGAAGGATGAACGTAACAAGATTTGATGTTTCTTTTGAGACGGTAACGGAAAAAGAAATGATGATATATAAGAGAAAAGGCTTAAATCCGTATGCAAGCTAATAAGCGAATATTTGTTCGTGTCTATGGTATAATCAAGACACTATGAAATGAGAAGGTGAGGAGTATCTTATGGAATCGATTCCGTTTGCATTACAATCTGAATTTCAACCAGGAGGTGACCAGCCTGAAGCGATTCGACAACTTGTCGAAGGCGTCAATCGGGGTGACCGTTATCAGACACTCCTCGGGGCGACCGGAACTGGGAAGACGTTCACCGTCTCGAACGTCATCCAAGAAGTGAAGAAGCCGACACTCGTCCTCGCCCACAACAAGACGCTCGCCGGTCAATTGTATTCCGAGTTCAAGGAGTTCTTTCCGAACAATGCGGTCGAATATTTTGTCAGTTACTATGATTATTATCAGCCGGAAGCGTACGTGCCTTCGACCGATACGTTTATCGAGAAAGATGCGTCCATCAACGATGAAATCGATAAGCTGCGTCACTCGGCGACGTCGGCTCTCTTCGAGCGGGACGACGTCATCATCGTCGCATCTGTTTCCTGTATATATGGTCTCGGTAACCCGGAAGAATATCGCAGCCTCGTATTGAGTCTGCGGGTCGGTAAAGAGATGGGCCGTGACGAGATGCTTCGTAAGCTCATCGATATTCAATATGAACGAAACGATATCGACTTCCAGCGTGGACGTTTCCGTGTACGTGGGGACGTCGTCGAAATCTTCCCAGCGTCACGTGACGAACACTGCATGCGCATCGAATTTTTCGGGGACGAGATTGACCGGATCCGTGAGATGGACCCGTTGACGGGTGAAATCATCGCGGACCGCGATCACGTCGCCATCTTCCCGGCATCCCACTTCGTCACGCGTGACGAGAAACTGCAAAAAGCAATCGTCAACATCGAAGCGGAACTCGAGGAGCAGCTCGAGAAGTTCCGTGAGGAAGGGAAGCTACTCGAAGCACAACGTCTCGAACAGCGAACGCATTACGATTTGGAGATGATGCGTGAAATGGGGTATTGTTCAGGCATCGAGAACTATTCGAGACACTTGAACTTGATGCCGGAGGGCTCGACCCCGTATACATTGATCGACTACTTCCCGGAAGACTTCCTCCTCGTCGCCGATGAGTCACACGTGACGCTCCCGCAAGTGCGCGGGATGTATAACGGGGACCAGGCGCGGAAACAAGTGCTCGTCGACCACGGGTTCCGTCTTCCTTCTGCGAAGGACAACCGTCCCCTCAAATTCGATGAATTCGAGAAGAAATTGTCACAAGCGATCTTCATCTCGGCGACACCAGGTCCGTACGAGCTCGAACATACACCGAACATGATCGAGCAGATCATTCGTCCGACAGGGCTACTCGACCCGACGATCGAGATTCATCCGATCAAAGGACAAATCGACTACTTGATGGACCAGATTCGCGAACGCATCAAGCGAGACGAGCGTGTACTCGTGACGACGCTCACGAAGAAGATGGCAGAAGACTTGTCCGACTACTTGCGTGAAGCAGGAATCAAGGTCAATTATATGCACTCCGAGATCAAGACGCTCGAACGGATTGAAATCATCCGTGACCTTCGTCTCGGGAAGTATGACGTGCTCGTCGGAATCAACTTGTTACGAGAAGGGCTCGATATTCCGGAAGTCAGTCTCGTGACGATTCTCGATGCCGACAAGGAAGGGTTCCTTCGTTCCGATCGTTCGCTCATCCAGACGATTGGACGGGCGGCCCGTAATGCGAACGGACACGTCATCCTGTTCGCGGATAAGATGACCGACTCGATGGCACGAGCCATCGAAGAGACGGATCGTCGTCGGACGATTCAACAAGCATATAATGAAGAACATGGCATCACGCCACAGACGATTCGTAAAGACGTCCGTGGTGTCATCCGGGCGACGGTCGAGGCCGAAGAAGAGGCACTCGAATCGCTCAGTACGATGAAGCCGGCCGAACGCGAGGCGGCGATTGCCAAACTAGAAGAAGAAATGAAGCAAGCGGCGCGCGATCTCCAGTTCGAACGTGCGGCCGAATTGCGTGACTTAATCTTGGAGTTGAAGGTAGGGAATTAAATGGCTGAAAAGAAAAATGCGATTGTCATCAAAGGGGCACGCGTCAACAACTTGAAAAATATCGACATCGATATCCCACGTGACCAGCTCGTCGTCTTGACGGGCTTGTCCGGCTCCGGGAAGTCGTCGCTCGCGTTCGACACGATTTATGCGGAAGGACAGCGACGCTACGTCGAGAGTTTGTCTGCGTACGCTCGTCAGTTCCTCGGACAGATGGATAAGCCGGATGTCGATACGATTGAAGGCTTAAGTCCGGCCATCTCGATCGACCAGAAGACGACGAGCCGAAACCCGCGCTCGACCGTCGGAACGGTGACCGAGATTTACGACTATCTCCGACTCTTGTTCGCACGAATCGGAAAACCGGTCTGTCCGAACCACGGAATTGAGATTTCGAGTCAGACGATTTCGCAGATGGTCGACCAGGTGATGGAATTGCCGGAACGGACGCGACTTCAGATTTTGGCACCAATTGTGTCAGGTCGTAAAGGAACGCACGTCAAAGTATTCGACTCGTTGAAAAAAGAAGGATTCGTCCGTGTACGAGTGAACGGAGAGACGATCGAATTGACGGATGAAATCGAGCTCGACAAAAACAAGAAGCACTCGATCGAAGTCGTCGTCGACCGTCTCGTCGTCCGACCTGACGTCGAAGGGCGCCTTGCCGACTCTCTTGAAACGGCATTACGCCTCGCCGACGGACGTGTCATCATCGACAAGATGGACGGGACCGAGCTTCTCTTCAGCGAACACCACGCTTGCCCGATTTGTGGATTCTCAATCGGAGAACTCGAACCACGTATGTTCTCCTTCAACTCACCGTTCGGGGCTTGCCCGACGTGTGATGGTCTTGGGACGAAACTAGACGTCGACCCAGAACTCGTCATCCCTGATCCGTCGAAGACGTTAAAAGAAGGGGCGGTCGCTGCATGGCAACCGACAAGTTCCCAGTACTATCCGCAACTGTTGGCGGCGATGTGTCAGCATTTCAATATCGACATGGACGTACCGTTCGAGCGTCTGTCGAAGCGTGACCAAGACCTCGTCTTGAACGGATCTTCGGAAGAGTCGTTCCTCTTCCGATACGAGAACGACTTCGGTCAGGTCCGGACGAACACAATTTTCTTTGAAGGGGTGCTCCGTAACATCGAGCGCCGCTACCGGGAGACGACGTCCGACTATATCCGTGAACAGATGGAGATGTATATGGCGACGCACGCCTGCCCGACATGTCACGGCTATCGTTTGAAAGAAGAGTCACTCGCCGTCAAGATCACGGGCCAGCACGTCGGAGAAGTGACGGAGAAGTCGGTCGTGAACGCACTTGCGTTCTTTGAAGGACTGAATGAACAGCTCAGTGAAAAAGATATCGCCATCGCCAGACTCATCTTGCAGGAAATCCGTGAGCGACTCAGCTTCTTGAATAACGTCGGTCTCGACTATTTGACGTTGTCTCGTGCCGCGGGAACCCTCTCAGGTGGGGAAGCCCAGCGGATTCGACTTGCGACGCAAATCGGTTCACGTCTCACAGGTGTCTTGTACGTCCTCGATGAACCGTCGATCGGTCTTCACCAACGAGACAACGACCGCTTGATTGCCACGCTCAAACAGATGCGAGACATCGGCAACACGCTCATCGTCGTCGAGCATGATGAAGATACGATGATGGAAGCCGACTATTTAATCGATATCGGACCGGGTGCCGGGGAGCACGGTGGACAAGTCATCGCTGCCGGGACGCCGAAGCAACTGATGAAAAACAAGAACTCGCTCACAGGTCAATACCTTGCCGGGAAGAAGTTCATCCCGCTCCCGGCTGAACGGAAGATGCCGGACGAACGGTTCTTGAAGATTCTCAAGGCAGAAGAAAACAACTTGAAAGATGTCGACGTCTCGATTCCGCTCGGGATGTTCGTCGCCGTGACGGGTGTATCCGGTTCTGGGAAGTCGACACTCATCAACGAGATTCTTTATAAATCGCTCGCACACAATATGAACCGTGCCAAAGCGAAGCCAGGGAAACATAAGAAGATTGAAGGTCTCGAGCATATCGATAAAGTCATCGATATCGACCAATCCCCAATCGGACGTACGCCGCGTTCAAACCCGGCGACGTATACGGGCGTCTTCGACGACATCCGTGACGTCTTCGCCTCGACGAACGAAGCGAAGATGCGCGGCTATAAGAAAGGGCGCTTCAGTTTCAACGTGAAAGGCGGACGCTGTGAAGCGTGCCGTGGGGACGGGATCATCAAAATCGAGATGCACTTCTTACCGGACGTGTATGTTCCATGTGAGGTCTGTCACGGGAAACGCTATAACCGTGAGACGCTCGAAGTGAAGTATAAAGGGAAGACGATTGCCGATGTCCTCGATATGACGATTGAGGAAGGGCTCGAATTCTTTGACAAAATTCCGAAAATCAAGCGGAAGATTCAGACCATCTATGACGTCGGTCTTGGCTATATGAAACTCGGTCAGCCGGCGACGGAACTTTCCGGTGGGGAAGCCCAGCGTGTCAAACTCGCTTCGGAGCTTCATAAACGTTCGACCGGAAAGACGATTTATATTTTGGACGAACCGACGACAGGTCTTCATGTCGATGACATCGCCCGCTTGTTGAAAGTGTTGCAGCGCCTCGTTGAGAACGGGGACACGGTGCTCGTCATCGAACATAACCTCGACGTCATCAAGTCGGCCGATTATTTGATCGACCTCGGACCAGAAGGCGGGGACGGCGGCGGACTCATCGTCGCGACAGGGACTCCAGAAGAAGTTGCTGAAGTGTCAGGCTCGTATACCGGCAAGTATTTGAAGCCAGTACTCGAACGAGATGCGGCTCGCGTGAAACCAAAAGCAGGAAAAAAGAAATAAGTATAGAAATGGTGAGAAACGGGAAGGTAATTGACGTGCAACCAAATTGAAGGGGGAAAATGAACGTGAAACAAGAAATGCGTGAACTGATTCTCCAGCAAGTGAAGGAAGGAAAATTGACAATCGAGGAGGCGATGACGCAACTCGAACGTCTCGAGCGCCTCGAACCAGAACAAGTCCAGGCGTTAGAAGAGCGACAAGACACGGAGAAGGTCGATGCCTATTCGGTCGAATCGCTCACGACGAAACTGACGTCTGCGGTAGAAGGACTCGTCACGAAGCTTCGTGACAGCGACTTCTCCTTCAGCTCGAACTTCGGGCCAGAAGTGACGTATTCGAAATCATTCCCATTCACAGGCACCGACATCTCACTCGATCTCTTCAACGCATCGGCGACCATTGTCTCGTCAGATGCAGAAGATTGTGAGCTCATCGTGACCGGTCGTCCGCTCCGCCAACAAGACGCGGACAAAGCGCTCGAACAGTTGCAATCAGCGGTCAAGCATTCCGTCATTGGGGACCGTCTCGTCGTCTCCTTGCGTGACAAGCTCGTCCGGGCCCACGTGGAACTGTACGTCCCGCATCACCATTTCAACCATCTTCATATTCAGACATTGAACGGGGAAGTCCGTGCCGATGGTTTGGACGTCGAGAACGTCCGCGTGCAAACGGCGAACGGTCGCGTCGTCCTACATGAAGTACACGCGTCTGAACTCCTTCTCAATACCGGAAACGGGACAGTCGAGGTGGAAGGTGTTGAGGCGGAGCTCGTGCACGTCCGTACCGGAAACGGGGCCGTCATCGTCGGAGGGAAGTACGATAAAGCATCCCTCAAGACAGGGAACGGCAACATCCGCGCGGAACTCGCGACAGCACGTCCGGCCAAGTTCGAACTCGCTTCGCTCGCCGGAAACATTCGACTCGTGTTGCCACACGGCGTCGAGGTCGAAGGAGAACTCGAGACGAACTTCGGGGGACTCCACTGCTTACTCGACGAACTTGAAATCATTCGTGACCGAAAAGACGTTGCCCAACGTCGTCTCGAATTCTTGTCCGGTCGGGGTCAAACACCTCGCATCGAAGTCGAAGCGGGTACACGTACCGGTACAATCGATTTGGAACACGGATCGGTGTATACACCGTCGACTTTCCTTGAGGAAGAACAGACGGAGCCGTCGGATCCGGTCGATCCCGTCGACCCAGCTGATTTGAATAATCCGTTCCATCAACAATAAGCAAATCCCGAAGGCAGCGCCTTCGGGATTTTTTTGATTATAAATTCATTTCATACTCCATCTGTTGCCAATCCATCATCTGTGTATCAAACAGCGTGAATGCACTGACTGCGAAGACGATAAAGAGGACCGGTCCGGCAATCAATAAGATGATACCGAGTAGTCGCATCGATTTCGAGCGATTCCAGTAGAAGATGATGGCGACAATCATCGAGATGAGCGCGCCGGATAAGAAGAATCCGATGATATTTAAAATGAACAAGAGCAAGACCGTCTCGTTTTTCGTCGCCGCATACTCTTTCCACATATCAATCAATGACTTGATGATGTAGATGAGCGTTCCGATTCCGATGACGAGCGCGATGAGCACGACAATCCAAAACAACGCATCCATATTTTCACCTCCTCTATTTGCCTATACCCTTCCTACGAACGCCATGTATGAAAGTTTCAACAATTTTTTGACACGTTCTTCATCACTTCCCTAACACTTCCGAGAAAGAGCTATGATACAATAATGAGCGTGAAAGGGGCAGATACTGATGCAAAATATCGTACGTACAGCTCAAGTCGTTGAGCGTTTTAAACTTCAAGTCATTGCGGGAGAAGAGGGCCTTCATCGTCCGGTCGCCACACCTGACCTTAGTCGACCAGGACTCGTCCTCGCCGGTTATTACACGCACTATGCGAAAAATCGTCTTCAAGTGCTCGGGAAGACGGAGTTGACTTTCTATGCGAGCTTATCGGAAGAAAAGCGTCGCGAGCGTGCCCGGATTTTATGTACGGAATCGACACCTGGGATTTTAATCACACGTGGATTTGATATTCCGACAGAAATCGAAGAAGAAGCGGAAGCGGCAAACGTCCCACTCATGCGGACGAATGCGGTGACGACATCAATTGAGTCGCAAATCACGAACTTCCTCGAGATGGAACTTGCACCGATGACAGCGATGCACGGCGTCCTCGTCGACATTTACGGCGTCGGCGTTCTCATCAAAGGACAGAGCGGTGTCGGGAAATCGGAGACCGCGCTTGAACTCGTCAAACGGGGGCACCGTCTCGTCGCCGATGATTCGGTCGAGATTCGCCAAACGGGCGACCAGCTCCTCGTCGGTTCAGCACCGAAGCTGATTCGCCACTTGCTTGAGATTCGTGGAATTGGCATCATCGATGTCATGACCTTGTTCGGCGCAGGTGCGGTCCGTTCGCATAAGAAGATCAGTCTCATCGTCAATTTGGAGAACTGGGACGCTGGAAAAGTGTACGACCGCGTCGGACTCGATCACAACACGATGAAAATCATCGACAGTGAAGTCCCGCTCCTCACGATCCCTGTCCGTCCAGGTCGAAACTTGGCGGTCATCATCGAGGTCGCAGCGATGAACTATCGTCTGCAAAACATGGGCATCAATACAGCTGAAGAGTTTGCGGAACGTCTCGCGAACGCGATTCAGGACACTGAAGGAGACTTGTGATCATGGTAGAACCGACATTTGATCGTGTAGCGTTTGAAATCGGGTCTCTGCCGATTTACTGGTATGGTATGATCATCGCCTTCGGGGCAATGCTCGGACTCGTCCTTGCCCTTTACGAGGCGAAGCGCATCAACTATGATTCGGAACGACTCGTGGATGTCGTCATCTGGTCGATTCCAATCAGTATCATCTTCGCGCGTATTTACTATGTGACGTTCCAATGGGATTACTACTCAGAGAACCTCGGGCAGATCATCGATATCCGTCAAGGCGGGATTGCCATTCACGGTGCCATCTTCGGGGCACTCCTTGTCGTCATCGTCTATTGTATGCGAAAATCGATGTCGTTCTGGAAAGTGACGGACATCTTGGCGCCATCACTTCTCCTCGGACAAGCAATCGGGCGCTGGGGGAACTTCATGAACCAAGAGGCCCATGGTGGCGAGACGACGCGTAGCTTCCTGCAAGATACGCTCTTGCTACCGGATTGGATCGTCAATCAGATGTATATCGACGGGGCATACTATATCCCGACGTTCCTCTATGAAAGTGTATGGAACATCATCGGGGTCATCCTCCTCGTCGCATGGCGCATGATCGGAAACCCACGTCGCGGATACATCTTCTTGTCGTATCTCGTCTGGTATTCGATCGGTCGCTTCTATATCGAAGGACTGCGGACGGATAGTCTCATGTCAGGCGATTTGCGTGCGGCCCAAATGGTGTCGATCGTCTTGATCCTCTTCGGTATCGTCATGATGGTCCTTCGCCGCAACGCGAAACGATACAATGACCCTTCAGAGAAAGGATTGTTTGATTAATGGATACGCTCTTATTTGACTTAGACGGTACGTTACTCGATACGAACCCGCTTATCATCGCCAGCTTCCGTCATACGTTCGACTATTATTTCCCGGAACATACGTATCGGGATGAGGACATCTATCGCTTCATCGGACCGACGCTCGAGAAATCGTTCCGTGAATTGAACGAAGCAGAATGGAAAGAGATGCAGGCGTTCTATCGGAGTTTCAACATCGCCATGCACGACCATCTCGTCGCAGAGTACCCAGGTGTCATCGAAGGCTTATATCGCCTTCATGCGAAAGGGTACAAGATGGGCGTCGTCACATCGAAAGGCCGTCCGGTCGTCGAACGGGGCCTTCGGTTGTTTAACATCGACCACTTGTTTGATGTCGTCGTGACAGCTGACGATGTCGAGAATGAAAAACCGCACGCCGAACCGGTCGAACGTGCTCTTCAAGCGCTCGACTCGTCACCGGAGCGAGCGGTCATGGTCGGTGACAACGATACGGACATCTTCAGCGGGAAGAACGCTGGGACGAAGACGGTCGCTGTCGGGTGGGCACTAAAAGGTCGCCCATTCCTCGAGTCACTCGAGCCGGACGTCATCATCGACTCGATGGAACATTTCGAGGCATGGCTTGACGAGGTCAGCGTCCATGCGTAAGACGAAACGGTTTCGTATCGACGGGCCGAACCCGCTTTGGCAGATGTATCGGACGATTCGCTTCCTACGTGTCTTCAAAAACACAGCGGTCGTGCTCGTCGGGCGTTACTTCCCTTCGGTGAAGGCGAAGCGGTGGTTGTACCGGACATTTCTCGGAATGAACATCGGAGAGTATAGCGCTCTCGCCCTCATGGTCACGCCGGACGTCATGTTCCCGGAACGGATCACCATCGGTCGGAACACGGTCATCGGATTCAACTCGACGATCCTCTGCCATGAGTATCTCGTCGATGAGTATCGAATCGGAGATGTCGTCATCGGAAATGAAGTCTTGATTGGCGCGAACGTGACCATCTTACCGGGCGTGACGATCGGCGACGGAGCTGTCGTCGGTGCAGGTGCGGTCGTACATCGCGACGTCTTGCCGGGAGAGCGGGTCGTCGGTTCGAAACTCCAGTCGCTGACACATATTTGACACAATTTTTCGCAAAATGTTTTTATGCCTCTTTTGTATAGAGACATGAAAGAATACTTGAGCGGTATCACTTTTTTTAAAAGGGATGCCGCTTTTTAATGGGAAAATGAACCGAAATGAAGGAATCATATTTTCGCTCAAAAACAATTTTTGAACCTAGTAAAAAATATTCATTATAGAGGGAATATAGTCGCAATTTTTTTTAACTTTTTCAGTTGCCCTCGTTGTTCGAGTGCGGTATTCTTATCCCTGCAACTAAAAAAAGATTTAGAGATGATGTGGAGGATTTAGAATATGGAAGCGAACTATGAAGCAGTAATGACGCTACCCGAACCAGAATCTCCGCTCGCTGCGGAGCTCCACTACTATAGAGGTCGTCGTGCGTTACGGGAAGGTCGCCTAGATGAAGCGACTTTTTTCATGGCTGAAGCGACAGCGGCAGCCACGCATCGCGTCGACTATCATAAACAGTATGCAGAACTGTTATTTGAAGTAGGGGAGGTCTACCACGCCAATGACGTGTGGAAACGAGTATTAGAGCTCGACGAGACCGCGACAGAGGCGCTCTATCATTTAGCGAGCAACTGTGCCTATGTCTCTCAATATGAAGAAGCGGCGAACTATGCATCTGAATATCTCGCACGTGACACGAAAGGTCACTACGCGGAAGCCGTGCAATCCCTTCTCGAACTAATCGAACTCGAACAAGAGCTCGAGGATGAGGAAGAAGACGAATTGATCACATGGCATTCAGAAGCGCAGCGTCAAATCGACAAAGGACGGCTATTTGCGGCAAAGGCGACGCTCGAGCGTTTGATCGGGCAGTATCCATCGTTTTGGCCGGCCTATAACAATTTATCCGTCGTCAGTTTTTACCTCGGCGACGACCAAGCGGCGTTTCGGACGCTCGAGTACGTGCTCGATCAAAATCCGGGCAACTTGCATGCGATCTTGAACACGATTCTCCTATTGCATGAAGCGGGACAATCCGAAGCGGCGATGCAGTTATCGACGCCACTCACACGTGTCCGTCCACTCCAGTTTGATTTACGTTATAAATTGGCGACGACACTCGCGCTCGTCGGTCATTATGACCGTGCGTATGAAGAGTTACGTCTATTGAAAGAACGCGGGTTTCGCGGTGACGCATTGTTCGGGCATTGGCTCAGCGTGTCTGCCTATAAGACAGGACGATTAGAAGAGGCAGCCACCTACTTGAACAAAGATGAGATGAAACGATTCGAAGAGAAACAGAGTTTCGATATTCGAGAAAACCTCGAGTTTCGTTCGGCGCTCGTCCAAGGACTTCGTCAAGAGACGGACTTGGCCCGGATCGAGATCATTCGAATCATTTCTAACCTGAAAGACGATGAGGCGTTTGAAGCGCTCGCGCTGACGAACGCCGTGACAGAGAACGAGACGGTCCGTGCGTTTGCGGAAATGTGTCGTGCCGACCTCTGTCAGCAACCGTTCCAAGGAGACGCTCGTGTCAAGCGCGCGTTTGACGCCCTTGTCCTTGCCGAATCACATGTTTCGGAAGCGGAACGGATGAGCCTAGAAGGTGATTTTTATGAACGATTTGCTACGCTTCTGTTATCGGACGAAGCATTCATGGACGTAACGGCATCGGCCGCTGCGCTCGTCTGGATGTTTTATACGAAACGAGACGCCTTGATTCTCGAGGACTGTGCGAATGCCTTCCATCTCCCGGTCGACACGTTGACGGAGACGGTTCGTTCGTTCAAACGGACACTCGAACAAGCATAAAGATAGACGATACCCATACAGGTTTCTTATACTAAAGGCAATCAATATTTTGCAGAGGTGGAATCAACATGACAGAAGAAAAAATTTATGACGTCATTATCATCGGTGCCGGCCCTGCCGGAATGACCGCTGCGCTATATGCTTCACGTGCGAACCTTTCAACACTTATGATCGAACGCGGAATTCCGGGTGGTCAGATGGCCAACACGGAAGACATCGAGAACTACCCAGGATACGACAGCATTCTCGGTCCTGACTTGTCTCAGAAGATGTTCGACCATTCGAAAGCGTTCGGTGCGGAGTATGCGTATGGGGACGTACAAAGCATCTCGGATGAAACAGAATACAAAATCGTGCATGCGCACAACCGCGACTATAAAGCGCGTGCCATCATCCTCGCCTCTGGTGCTCAGTATAAGAAAATCGGTGTACCGGGTGAAGAAGAACTCGGCGGCCGTGGCGTATCGTACTGTGCGGTATGTGACGGAGCATTCTTCAAAGGCAAAGATCTCTTCGTCATCGGTGGTGGCGACTCAGCCGTTGAAGAAGGTGTCTTCTTGACACGTTTCGCGAACAAGGTGACGATCGTTCACCGTCGCGATGAGCTCCGCGCTCAAAAGATTCTTCAAAAACGTGCGTTCGACAATGAGAAAATCGATTTCATTTGGAACCACACATTGAAAGAAATCACAGAGAAAGACGGTAAAGTCGGTGGCGCTCGTCTCGTCAGTACGATTGACGGTACAGAGACAGATCACGAAATCGACGGCGTCTTCATCTATATCGGCATGAACCCGATTACTGGATTCGTCCAAGATCTCGGAATTACGAACGAGCAAGGCTATATCGTCACGAACGAGGCGATGGAAACGAAGATTCCTGGAATCTTTGCTGCCGGGGATGTTCGTGACAAAACGCTCCGCCAAGTCGTCACGGCGACGAACGACGGATCGATTGCCGCTCAGAACGCTCAGCACTTCATCGAGGGGCTCCTCGAATCGTTGCAAGAACAAAACGCATGATTCAAGAAGGTAGGACTGCGGGGAACCGCGGTCCTTCTCTTTTTTTCGGACGTTCGTTATACTAGATGAAGAGAGCTACACACACGGCTCGGTTGTCAATTTTAAGGGGGCGTCAGCGAGATGGAAGATTTTAAAGGATTAGAAGAATTGATCATCATCAGCGGAATGAGCGGGGCTGGGAAGTCGGTCGCGATGAATAGTTTCGAGGATCTCGGCTATTTCTGTGTCGATAACTTGCCACCGGTTCTTTTGCCACAATTGATTGATGTCATCAGCTCGGTCCGACCGAAAATCGCGGTCGCCATTGATACACGTACGAGAGATTTTATCGATAGCCTGTTCATCGTCATCGACGATTTAGAAAAGAAGAACGTACACCCACATCTTTTGTACTTAGAGACGCGTGACGATGTGCTCGTTCGTCGCTACAAAGAGACGCGACGCTCACATCCGCTCGCACCAGAGGACGCGCCACTCGTCGGCATCCAGATGGAGCGCGAATTGTTGGAAGGATTCCGCGACCGTGCCCATACGCTTTATGACACGAGTGACTTGAAACCACAGATGTTGAAGGACCGCATCTTGCAACAGTTCAACGAGGAACGCATCCCGTTCACGGTCAACTTTATGTCGTTCGGATTCAAACACGGGGTCCCGCTCGATGTGGACTTACTGTTCGATGTCCGCTTTATCACGAACCCGTTCTATATCCCTGAGCTACGACCGCTCACGGGTCAGACGACGGAAGTGCAAGACTACGTCATGTCACATCCGGAGGCGCGAGCGTTTTATAAGAAGCTGATCGATATGCTCGAATTCCTGCTTCCGCAATATAAGCGGGAAGGGAAGACGCAGATTGTCGTGGCGTTCGGTTGTACGGGTGGGAAACACCGTTCGATCACGTTCGCCGAGAAAGTGTCGGAGCATTTTGCGGAGCGCTACAACGTAAAGACGGTCCACCGTGACCTTGCCCACGCGACGAAGGAGAAATGATATGAGACGAGACCGGAAAGTAGTGGCCATCGGTGGGGGGGCAGGATTGTCCACCCTCGTCCGTGGCTTGAAGCATTATCCGCTCGACATCACCGCCATCGTCACGGTCGGGGACGACGGAGGCAGCTCAGGACGCCTTCGTGACGAATTTCATATGTTGCCCCCGGGCGACATTCGAAACGTCATCTTGGCCCTGTCAGAAGTCGAGCCGTTGATGGATAAGATCTTACAGTATCGTTTCGACACGGGGTATGGCCTAGAAGGTCACTCCCTCGGGAACTTGATGCTGACGGCGGCGACGCATATTTGTGAAGGCTCGTTCGTCAAAGCGATCGACGTCATGTCGCAGCTCTTGAACGCACAAGGGAAAGTGTTGCCGGTGACGGAGACGCTCATGACGCTCGCGGCGGAGTTTGAAGATGGGACGATTGTCAAAGGCGAATCGAAGATCCCGCTCCATCAGCAGCCGATCAAACGCCTGTTTTTACTCGAAGAAGGCATCAAGCCGGCCCCAGGGGTCGTGGAAGCCATCGAGTCGGCAGACGTCATCGTGCTCGGTCCAGGGAGTCTCTATACGAGTATCATCCCGAACCTACTCATTCCAGACGTGCGAGAAGCCATCGTCCGTTCACAAGTCCCGGTCGTCTATATTTGTAACGTCATGACACAACCGGGCGAGACGAAGGGCTATGACGCCATGAAACATTTAAAAGCCATCGAAGCATATCTCGGGAAGGCGTCGATTGATACGATCGTCGTCAATAACGAGCCGATCGATGAAGACTATTTGGAGCGTTACCTCGAGGACGGATCGGAAGAGGTCCGCTTCGACCGGAAGAAACTCCGAAACTATGGAACGAACGTCCTGGCAGGAGATATTGTCGATTACAATCGGGATTATATCCGTCACGACTCCGACGCCATCGCCGGACTCGTCATGCAACGGGTGCTTCGGATCAAAAAACCACGCTCGTTCCAGCAGTTAGAATTGAAATAAGAATTGTTTGAAAGACAGAAAGGAGGGGGACTCGATGAGCTTTGCATCAGATGTGAAGAAAGAATTGACACAACTTGAAGTGAATGACGCCGAGGCGAAAGCGGAATTGTCGGCACTCGTTCGGATGAACGGGGTCATCTCGCTCGCCCTAGGACGAGGCATGACGCTCGACGTCTCGACCGAAAACGCCTCGATTGCCCGTCGAATGTATTCGTTGATGAAACGTCTCTACGACCATCCATTAGATTTGTTCGTACGGAAGAAAATGCGTCTGAAAAAGAATAACGTCTACATCGTCCGGGTGTCACAGCACGCGGAGACGATGCTTCGTGACCTCGAGATTCTAGGAGAACACTATGAGATGATCCGGACGTTGAACTCGGATATGACACGAGACGAGAACTTGGCACGCGCCTACTTGCGTGGGGCTTTCCTCGCCGGAGGATCAATCAACCATCCGAAGACGTCGTCGTATCACCTCGAAGTCTACAGCTTATATGAAAACCATAACCAGGCGCTACGCGATCTGGCGAATCGGTTCGATTTGAATGCGAAGACGCTCGAACGGAAAAAAGGGCACATCCTCTATATGAAGGAGAGCGAGAAAATCTCAGACTTCCTCAAGTTGATTGGTGCGACACGGGGAATGCTCGAATTTGAGGATGCGCGCATCATCAAGGACATGCGCAACTCCGTCAACCGTCTCGTCAACTGTGAGACGGCCAACTTGAACAAGACGGTCGGGGCGGCGTTACGCCAAGTCGAGAACATCAAGTTCTTGGAGCGGACGGTCGGACTCGATGTCTTGCCGAAAAAACTTCGGGAAATCGCCGAACTACGCGTCACGCATCAAGACGTCTCGTTGCAAGAACTCGGGGAGATGCTCGAGTCAGGACCGATCTCGAAGTCTGGAATTAACCATCGACTTCGTAAAATTGACCAAATTGCTGAGCGTGTGCGGAGCGGCGACGAAATCGCCTCATCGTGACGCGGTTGCACCAAAACCATTCTTCCTATATAATAAGCAACTGGAATAGGTTTACTGAATAGGAATTAAAGGAGCTTCATCACTATGTCGAATGAAAAGAAAAGATTATCGCTCACGATTGACGCTAAGCTCGACCAAGTCATCACGGAGCGCGCAAAAGAAATCGGAATTCCGAAGAGTGCACTCGTCACGTTCGCAACAAGCCTTCTCTTGAACCAGCTTCGTGCAGAAGAGTTGTTGAACGGAGATAAGAACGCGATTTACGAAGTGATTCGTAAAGACTATGAATTGCTTACGAGCGTGAAAAATCTAGATCCGAAATAATAAGGTTGACTTCGGTCAGCCTTTTTTAGTTGCATCTCTCTCTGAAATTTGGAATAGTGGTGGTAATGAATTTGAACGGAGGTCGATCGAATGGGTCAAATCTTACTCATCCTATTGCTACAACTTATCTACGTTCCGGTGCTCACGCTCCGGACAATCATGCTCGTGAAAGGGAAGACCGTCATCGCGGGTCTGTTCGGTACGCTTGAAACACTCATCTACATCTTCGCCCTCGGAATCGTATTCCAAGATTTGACGACGCTCGGTATGATCGTGTACGCAGTCGGATTCGGACTCGGGATTTTACTCGGTGGCTATGTCGAACGTAAACTCGCCATCGGCTACAACATGATCCAAGTCCACACGAAAGAATATCCAGCAGAGCTCATTCAACAGATGCGCGACAACGGTTACGGGGTGACGCATTATCAAGGACAAGGTCGAGACGGTGTCCGTTATCGTCTGGACGTTTTGGCAGCCCGTACACGGATGAAAGAATTGCGTGAACTTGTCGAGAAGCATGAGCCGAAGGCGTTTCTCGTCGCATTCGACCCAATCGACTTTAAAGGCGGCTATATGATGAAAGGACTGCGTCGTCCGAAATGACGTACAAGACTCACGGAAGTGGGTCTTTTTTTGTTGGAGTAGGGATTTTCCTGCACGATAGGGAATGAGTGAGGAAAGGAGATGAGACCGTGAAGCGTAATCGGCGTTTTTGGATTGTATTGATTGGGTTACTTGTCGGCATAGGGGTGATTTATGTCGCTGTGTCTTGGTTCGGTGATGGGGACGACCCTGTCAAACCGCCGTTGCCGACGGTTCGTGTCGGCTCGGTGACAGCGGAAGTGGAACAATCGACGTATTGTTGGGAAGCCGGCAGTCGTGCGACGTGCGCCGACTATGGCTTGCCGGAAGCGGATGACCTGCAACTCATCACGGTCAAACCGGGTGACGCGATTGACGTTGTCTATCATGCAGACCCGATGGAATCGAGTTTCTTTCAGATTGAAGATGGAGAACTTGTCCCGGCTGAACCGGTCGTACCGGACGAACCCGGCATTTATCTATACGAGGTCGGTGGAGAGTGGACGCAGGGCGATAGTCGATACGTCTTTGGTGTCCGAGTACCTGAAAATTAATGGTTGACCTGCCTCTTAGGGACGACTGTAAAGTGAAGATAGGAGGTGGGAACACAGTGATTCCGATTGGAAGAGTGGCGCATGTGACTGGATTATCGGTCAAAGCCATCAAATTTTACGAAGGGCGCGGGTTGATTGAACCGACACGATTGGACAACCAGTATCGGATGTATGGGATGGAAGAGATTCGACGATTGAGTGAAATTAAACGATTACGTCAAATCGGGCTCAGTTTAGAGCAGATTCAGTCCGGAGAGTCGACTGAGACGCTACTTGAAACACGGTTACATGAAGTCAGGACAGAAATCGAACAGCTTTGCCGAATCGAGAGACAAATTCGGTCGATGCAGTCAGGAGGGGATGACATGAACATTCGATATGAAACATTACGTGAACCGATTATCGTCTATGGATATGGGAGTACGTTAGAGGAAATTCCGAAGGTGTGGGCGAGACTCCAACCAGAATTGACGACAGATGAGTCGTATGGGGTTTGCCTCCCGCATGAGAATGGTTATGTGGCTGGCATGACGAAGCCCGTGAGTGGGGAAGGATCGCGACAAGTCGAACTGACCGAAGGAAACTATATCGTCGCGACGGTCGAAGGGGGTATCCCGATGATTCCTGAAACATACGAACAACTGTTAAACGTTTCGGACGTGACGCTTCGCGATGCCGTCGACTTTGAACGTTACATTCATGGTCAGGCAGGGGCGGATGACATGATTGAAGTCTGGATGCCGATCGAATAGAAAAAGACGTTTCCCGATTGATTGGGAAACGTCTTTTGTATGATTAGCGAGTCATGACTTTGTCGATGAGACCGTAGTCTTTCGCTTGGTCAGCTGCCATGAAGTAGTCACGCTCTGTGTCGCGCTCGATGACTTCAAGTGGCTGTCCAGTGTTCTCTGCCATGATTTGGTTCAATTTCTCACGCATTTTAATGATACGTTCTGCGTGAATCTTAATGTCTGACGCTTGGCCTTGTGTGCCGCCGAGCGGTTGGTGAATCATGATTTCCGCGTTCGGAAGTGCGAAGCGTTTTCCTTTTTCACCGGCTTGGAGCAAGAAGGCACCCATCGATGCAGCCATTCCGATACAAATCGTCGACACGTTCGGCTTGATGAAGTTCATCGTGTCGTAAATCGCCATACCCGCTGTGATCGAACCACCTGGGCTGTTGATGTAGAGCGAGATGTCCTTTTCTGGATCCTCAGCTGCGAGGAAGAGAAGCTGTGCGACAATTGAGTTCGCGACGTTGTCGTCAATCGCACTTCCGAGAAGGATGATACGGTCTTTGAGCAAGCGTGAGTAGATGTCGTACGCGCGCTCCCCACGGCCTGTCTGTTCGATAACTGTTGGAATTAACATTGAATCTGCCTCCTTTATGTAGGTTGTAAGTTCATCATACCTGTATAGTCAATGTTGGTCAAACAGAAACCCTTTCTAGTGCTTATTCCACGACCCTCGATGTGTAAAACGTCTCAAGTGCTGACGTTACCCATTTAATTTTGGACGAGCTGGTGTGACTACCTGACATGATTTGAAATAACGAGTGAAGATGGAGTCGCCTGAATACGATAAGAAGAGATATTCTTTTGCACGTGTCATCCCGATATAAAGGAGAGACACTTCGCGCTCGACATCTTCTTCATATTTGAATGGCATATTGTCAACGTTGACGATAAAAACGGCTTGAAAATCAAGACCTTTACTGCTGTCGATTGTACTGATTTTTACGCACTGATCATCTTTTGAGAAGGTACGTTTCGTCTCACTGCTCTCTGTAATCCAAAAGTGCTCGATTCCATAGTAGTTCAGTGCACGTTTTGACACTCCCACGGCTAAAGCCGCAAGCTCACCCTTCGGGATGAGTGGGATTCTGAAGTGCTTGTGCGAGCGCAGTCCATTTCTGTTTTGCTCAAACCTCCAGATGAGGGTGTGCCATCACCCCTCCTGAGACAGATCATATAGATTCTCAGGCTGATTGACTTTTACCATCAACCACAGGTGCGTATCGGATATTCATCGCACCGACTACATCTCGATGTTTATTAAATCCGCAAGAACACGAATAGGTACGGTCCTTCGCTTTATTCCGACTCCCGCAAGAAGGGCATGTCTGAGATGTATATGCAGGATTGACATATTCAACCTTGATTCCTTCTAGTTTCGCCTTGTACTCGATAAATAATGCCAAGCGATAGAACGACCATGTATGCAGATTCTTATTGTTTTTACGGCTTGTTCTTGCCGTCTGCCGGATATTCGCTAGCTTCTCTAGGCGAATGACAGAAATATTGTTCTCTTTTGCGAAGTCGACGATCTCACGGCTCACCTTGTGATCCTTGTCTTTCATCCAACGCTGCTCCTTGTTGTCCAGTTCCTTGATTGCGCTCAGCTTCTTCTTTTGACCGAGCTCTTTCCGTTTCGCACGAAACTTGCGTTTCATGTACTTGTTCTCGCGACCGTTCCCAAAGAACCTCACCTTATCGCAATCAGTCGATGCGACCGCCGGGACTTTCAAGCCTAAATCCACACCAAGGACCCTTGAGCCCGTCTTTTCGATTGTGAGGATTGTAACGGCGATTTGGGCAATCCACTTATCAGACTTTTTCGTAATGCGCACCGCACCCAACTTGTTATTAAGAAGCGAGAAGTTGCGATTGTGTTTGTCGACCATTTCTGCTCTAATTGGTGTTTTCTTTGCTTTTCCATCTACCATGATAGGAAGAGAGATTGACTCGAAGTCAAACGAATAGTTCTGATTGTTCCATGTGCAGTAAGGTTTCTTTAGGATTGGGACTATTTCATATTTCGATTTCTTCGCTTTTTTAAATACGCTTTGGGCGTCTTTAATTATCTGATTCTTGACGGCACTAGGCAAATGGGCGCAAACACTTTTACTTGTCA
The DNA here is from genome assembly GCF_018617615.1 of Exiguobacterium sp. s189. Lineage (NCBI taxonomy): Bacteria > Bacillati > Bacillota > Bacilli > Caryophanales > Exiguobacterium > Exiguobacterium sp. s189. The sequence continues at coordinate 143,947 of NZ_JACSKM010000003.1, forward strand.
ATTTGAGCATCGCTTTAGCATCCACCATATCAGAGATAAGTTGATTGACCGTCTCGATATATGTTTCTGCCATGCTTTTTAAAACAACTTCCTGTTCTTTTGTCGGCTTCAGTTTAATGTTGACTGTCAGCGTCTGAGACACGGTGTCACCCCCTTGTTTTTTGTTGTCCGACATAACGTTTAATCGTTTCGCTCGATACATTTCCAGCGGTGGAGACGAAATAGGATCGTGTCCAGAGACTCGGCAAATGTTGAAGATGAGGAAATTCCTCTCTTAACTTTTTAGACGTTACTCCCTTTATTTTTGCCATGATGTCAGCAGGACTCAGTGTTGGAGGGGCGTCAAGGAACATATGCGTATGATCTGTATCGCATTCCAAGGCTATAATTTTGATATTCAGTTCTTCGCATATTTCGGACATCAAACCTTTGAAACGTATTTCTACATCGTTACGAAGGAATATCTTTCTTCTGTATCGAGGACAGAAAACGAAGTGATAATTGATTAGAGAAACAGTATTATGAGTTCTTCTATAGTTGGTTTCCATATGAATATTGTGTCAGTTTAACCAACAAACTGCAACAAGAAGATTTCCAGATACTTGAAGCGTCAAAACCTTCGGATTCTTTACTGACACTCCGCATCCTGCCGAGCTTTCATCCCACCCCTAAAGGAGTGGGATGAAAGCTCGGAAATTCTGTAATCATCTGGGAGGTAGCGCTTCAATGTGCGAAAGACAAGTCGTTCTCCTGTTGTTGCGGATGAACGAATCGTCTCTGGAACAGTATGAGCCATTTACTGACACCTCTTTTTTAATTCTTTAACTTAAATATACTATATAAAGGATAATTAGAAGTATGCTGGTTTAAAATTGAAGTAGAAAACATAAAAAAGGACGAAGACCTCATTTGGCCTTCGTCCTTTGCATTTGATACACCCGGAGAGATTCGAACTCCCGACACCTGGCACCGGAAACCAGTGCTCTATCCCCTGAGCTACGGGTGCATGTGTGTGACACGAATTTATTATACATTTGTTTTATTAAAAAAGCAATCCTGTTCATTATCCTTTTTTGAGCGCAAGCAGAGCGGGTTCGTTACAATAGAGAAGAGGGGGGAGAACGATGCAACGGCAAGAACAAAAACAGGTACAACAGCAACAGATGACGCAAGACCTTGTGCAACGGCTACCGGTGCTCGAGGCGGACCGTCTCGCGCTCTCGTTTCGTCTCGCACGTCTGGCGCGCCATAATTCAAACATTCATGTCGGGAGTGGGGATCTCGGATGGGTCGCGGATGCGGCGAGCGCGTTCGAAGAGAAGTTGTTCACCCAGATTCGGGAAGGAAGCGGCAACGACTCGGAGAAAGAGCTGAGACGACAGCTCGTCCTCTTGCTCGACCATCGGGGATTATTGCCGGATACGAATGAGGTGTTGGCGGAGCGGTTCGGTGTCGACGTGACTCAAATCGAACAGGCGAGACAGGCACTTTTATTTCTTGAACCGACGGGGATCGGGGCGAGAACGGAACGAGAGTGTCAGTACCGGTATGCGATTGAACATGAGGACCCACGCGTCGTCGATGTATTTGACGCAATCGAGAGTGGCGTGAGCCAAAAACAGATGGCGAGCGTGCTCGCGATTTCAGAAGAAGAGCTCGCCCGTTTAGAGCGAATGGTCGCGACACTACCAAAACGTCCATTATTATATGAAGAAACGGGTCACGTGTTTCCAGAAGTCGAAGTACGTTACGAAGATGGAGAACTTGTCACGACGTGGCTCAGCCCGGAACTTGACGCAACGAAAGTCGGCAATGACCGCGAGGCGAAATGGTGGATGACGTCCCTTGCGATGCGGAACGAGACGTTACGTGAGATTTGGGCTGTTATCGCGTCACGTCAGACCGAGTGGCTGAAAGGAGAACTTGTCCTCAATCCGCTGACCCGTCGGACCGTCGCGCAACGAATCGGCAAGCACGAATCAACAGTCGGACGTGCCATTCAAGGGAAGTTTTCGAAGACCGAAGGCGGGATCATGGAATGGAAACACTTTTTCGTAAGGTCGACGAGTCATGGACATTCACCGTTCATGATCAAGCGGACGCTCGCAGAACTGATTCAACGGGAGAAAGCCCCGCAAAGTGATCAGGCACTGGCGGACGAACTCGCCCGATATGGCTATCCAGTGACGAGACGGACCGTGACGAACTATCGGGAAGAGCTTGGATTCGGCAACTCACGTGAGCGTGAGCGGCAGTTATGGAAGGGATGACAAAAATGAAACTAACTTTATATAAACGTGACAATTGTTCGCTCTGTGATGAGGCGCTTGTCATGCTCGAATGGCTGCAGGAGGATTACCCGATCGAACTTGAACAGATTGATATTACGGGAGATGAGGATCTCGAGGAGAAGTACCTCTTCGAGATCCCCGTTCTCATACACGAAGGAGAAGTCATCAGTCAAGGGCGATATGATGACAACAAAGTTGAAGATTTTGTTAAGTATACGCTTACATCGAAAAAAAACGTTTGAAGGGGTTGCCAGACGGAAAAGTGATTGATAAGATGAACTCGTAGCGGTGGGACGCAAATAAAAAAGTGGGACGAATATTGTCCACACTGAAAGTCGAGGGGGTAAGAGCATGATCCAGCAACTGATTCACGTTCAGAAGCAAATTGTCCCTGACCTGCTCGATACGCTCCGACATCGTTACGATATCTTACACTATGTCCGCTTGATGCAGCCGATTGGCCGCAGGACACTCGCAACGAGTTTGGGACTGACCGAACGGGTACTCAGACGAGAAGTCGACTTTTTGAAAGACCAAGGTCTTCTTTACGTCGCTACTCAAGGAATTTCCCTCAGTGAGACGGGACGAAACGTCTTACGGGACTTGCACGAGATCATGGGAGAACTTCTCGGGATCTCAGAAGTGGCAAGAGAGCTCGAAGAGAAATTAGGGGTTCGCCAAGTCGTCATCGTACCGGGTGATTCAGATGAGACATTCTGGGTCCAGCGCGATATCGGACGGGCAGCGGTCACGCAATTAAAAGCGCGGCTCGCACCGGATGATAACGTGATTGCGGTAACGGGTGGAACGACGATGGCATCGGTTGCGGCGATGATGTCGCCCGATAAAAAAGAACGCCCGATGCATTTTGTGCCCGCACGCGGAGGTCTTGGAGAAACGCTTGAACTTCAAGCGAATACCGTCTGTTCACGCATGGCGGACCGGGCCCACGCAGACTATCATCTTCTACATATTCCGGATGAAGTGTCACAAGAAACATTCGACCGGATGGTGGAGGAACCTAGTATTAAAAATGTACTGGAAATGATTAGAGCGGCGCGAATTGTGGTACATGGAATTGGTGAGGCAGAAACGATGGCAAAACGCCGTCACGCATCACCGGAGCATTTGCGGATGATTGAACGGCATGACGCCGTCGCCGAAGCATTCGGATATTATTTCAATGCGGAAGGCGAGATCGTCCATCGCGTCAAGACGGTCGGGATCCAACTCGAAGAGCTGGATGACATGGATACCGTCATCGCGGTTGCCGGAGGGAAATCGAAGGCACAGGCGATCGCCGCTTATGCGAAACACACGTCGAACATCATCCTCGTCACGGACGAAGGTGCGGCGAAAGAATTATTAACTTGTTATTAAAGAGTTGACCCCCCGTTGGCTCTTCAATAAATAGCTTCTACCCTAAGGAGGAAATTAACATGGCAGTAAAAGTTGGTATTAACGGATTTGGACGTATCGGTCGTTTGGCATTCCGCGAGATCATCAAAAACGAAGGAATCGAAGTTGTTGCAATCAACGACTTGACAGACACGAAGATGCTTGCGCACCTTCTCAAGTATGACACGACTCAAGGTCGTTTCGACGGAGAAGTTGAAGTACACGACGATCACTTCCTCGTAAACGGAGAGAAAGTTATCACGCTCGCTAACCGTAACCCTGAAGAACTTCCATGGGGAGACCTCGGTGTAGACATCGTTCTCGAATGTACTGGATTCTTCACTTCTAAAGAAAAAGCTGAGCTTCACTTGAAAGCTGGCGCGAAGAAAGTTGTTATCTCGGCTCCTGCTACAGGTGACATGAAGACTGTTGTTTACAACACAAACCACGACATCCTCGATGGTACTGAAACAGTCATCTCAGGTGCTTCTTGTACAACAAACTGCTTGGCGCCAATGGCTAAAGTACTTCAAGACCAGTTCGGAATCGTTGAAGGTCTCATGACTACGATCCACGCTTACACTGGTGACCAAAACACGCTTGACGCTCCACACCCGAAAGGTGACTTCCGTCGTGCGCGTGCAGCTGCAGCGAACATCGTTCCTAACACAACAGGAGCTGCTAAAGCAATCGGTCTCGTAATCCCTGAACTTCAAGGAAAACTTGACGGTGCTGCACAACGTGTACCAGTTGCTACAGGTTCACTCACTGAGCTCGTAACTGTACTCGACAAGCAAGTATCTGTTGACGAAGTAAACGCAGCGATGAAAGCAGCAGCAAACGAGTCATTCGGTTACACTGAAGACGAAATCGTTTCTTCTGACATCGTTGGAATCACATACGGTTCACTCTTCGACGCGACTCAAACAAAAGTTATGACAGTTGGCGACAAGCAACTCGTTAAAACAGTTTCTTGGTACGACAACGAAATGTCTTACACTGCACAATTGGTTCGCACAGTTAAGCACTTCGCTAACATCGCGAAGTAATTTCGTGAACTAAATAGAATCAAATAGGAGCGGAAACAAGAGATTGTTCTCCGCTCTATTTATGAAATGACACGCACGACATATGGAGGCGAAAGTTATGAACAAACAGTCTATTCGTGACATCGATGTAAAAGGGAAACGCGTCTTTTGCCGCGTTGACTTCAACGTTCCACTCAAAGATGGCGTCATCCAAGACGAAACTCGGATCCAAGCCGCACTTCCAACGATCAAGCACTTGCTTGACGGTGGTGCGAAACTCGTCCTTGCGAGCCACCTCGGCCGTCCAAAAGGCGAGAAGAACCCTGAGTTCTCACTTGCTCCAGTAGCGAAGCGTCTCGCTGAGCTTCTCGGAAAAGATGTACCGCTCGTCGAAGAAGCATACGGTCCGGTCGCAGAAGAAGCGGTCGCTAAACTCTCTGAAGGCGATGTCGTCGTTTTAGAGAACGTTCGTTTCTACCCAGGTGAAACGAAAAACGACGCTGAACTTGCAAAAGGATTCGCAGCACTTGCTGACGTATACGTCAACGACGCGTTCGGCGCGGCTCACCGTGCACACGCTTCAACTGAAGGGATTGCACACCACGTGGACACAGCCGTTGCTGGTCTCTTGATGGAAAAAGAACTTGAAGTTCTCGGTAAAGCTCTTTCTAACCCAGACCGTCCGTTCACGGCGATTATCGGCGGGTCGAAAGTAGCGGACAAGATCGGGGTCATCGACCACCTTCTTGACATCGTTGACACACTCATCATCGGCGGCGGACTCTCGTACACGTTCTCGAAAGCACTCGGGCACGAAGTCGGAACGTCACTCCTTGAAGAGGATAAGCTTGACCTCGCTCGTCAATTCATGAAGAAGGCAGAAGACAAAGGCGTGAAATTCTTGATGCCTGTCGACTGCGTCATCACAAAAGAATTCGGCGAAGAAACGTATGTCGGCCCAGTCGATATCGACTCGATCCCAGCGGATCACATGGGTCTTGATATCGGACCGAAGACAGTCGAACTTTACGCGGATGCGATTCGCGAATCGAAACTTGTCGTATGGAACGGACCGATGGGCGTATTCGAACTCGATAAATACGCAAACGGAACGAAAGGTGTCGCTCAAGCACTTGCGGATAGCGATGCATATTCAATCATCGGTGGTGGCGACTCAGCCGCTGCGGCAGCCAAGTTTGGTCTTGCTGACAAGATGAGTCACATTTCAACTGGTGGTGGCGCGTCACTCGAATTCATGGAAGGCAAGAAACTTCCAGGTGTCGAGGCGCTTAACGACAAGTAATTTAGAGGAGGGTTATCGATGCGTAAACCGATTATTGCAGGTAACTGGAAAATGAACAAAACACTCTCGGAAGCTGTCGCTTTCGTAGAGGAAGTTAAAAACAACATCCCGTCTACTGACAAAGTAGATGCAGCGATTGGTGCTCCGGCACTTTTCCTCGCACCGATGGTAGAAGCAGCTAAAGGGTCAAACTTGAAGCTCGGTGCACAAAACATGTACGACAAAGATAGCGGTGCCTACACTGGCGAAATCAGCCCAGCTATGGTCGCTGACCTCGGCGTGACTTACGTCATCCTCGGTCACTCAGAACGTCGCGAGTACTTCGGCGAATCAGATGCGTTCATCAACAGCAAAACGAAAAAAGCGTTCGAACACGGTCTTACGCCAATCGTTTGTGTCGGTGAAACACTTGAAGAGCGCGAAGGCGACAAGTTCGAAGAAGTCATCAACACACAAGTCGAAGGCGGTCTTGCTGACCTCTCTGCTGACCAAGTCAAACAACTCGTCATCGCGTACGAGCCAGTTTGGGCAATCGGTACAGGTAAATCAGCAGACGAAGCTGACGCACAAAGCTCTTGTAAGTATGTTCGCGACGTGGTGAAAGGTCTTTACGGCGAAGACGTAGCGGCTGCAGTACGCATCCAATACGGTGGATCTGTAAAACCTGAGAACATCAAAGAGTACATGGCACAGGAAGACATCGACGGCGCACTCGTCGGCGGTGCTTCACTCGAAGCCGCTTCGTTCCTCAAATTGTTGGAGGCGATTTAAATGGCTAGACCAGTCGCACTCATCATCTTAGATGGTTTCGGGATGCGTGACGAATCGTTCGGTAACGCGGTCATGGCTGCGGACAAACCGAACTTCGATCGCTACTGGGAGCAGTATCCACATACGCTCTTAAACGCAAAAGGCGAGTACGTCGGTCTTCCAGAAGGACAGATGGGGAACTCGGAAGTCGGTCACTTGAATATCGGTGCCGGTCGAGTTGTCTATCAGTCACTCTCACGCGTCAACAACGCAATCAAAGACCGTTCGTTCTTCGACCGTCAGGCGATGAACCATTTGGCAGGACATGTGAAGAAGCATGACTCGAGCCTCCATATCATGGGTCTCGTGTCAGATGGCGGGATTCACTCGCATATCAAACACATGTATGCCGTCGTTGAGTTCGCAAAACTCCACGGTATTGAAAAAGTGTACATTCACGCCTTCACGGACGGCCGTGACTGTGATCCGAAGTCAGGTGCTGGTTTCCTCAAGGAAACAGAAGAGAAGCTCGCTGAACTCGGTGTCGGTCAAGTCGCTAGCGTGTCTGGTCGCTACTATGCCATGGACCGCGACAACCGTTGGGAGCGCGTCGAGAAAGTATATGACGTCCTCGTAAACGGAAAAGGTGAAGTCGGTACGGACCCAGTCGAGGTTCTCAAGCAGTCGTATGAGAACGATTTGACGGATGAGTTCGTCTTACCGACAGTCATCGAAAAAGATGGCAAGCCGGTCGCAACAATTCAAGACAACGATGCCATCATGTTCTTCAACTTCCGTCCGGACCGGGCGATCCAGTTGTCGAAAGTGTTCAAAGAGAAAGCTGGATTTGAAGGCTTTACACTCTCTGACAACCATCCTGAGAACCTTCTTCTCGTTTCGATGACGAAGTACTCGGATGATATCGACACGGATATCGTCTTCCCACCGGAAGATTTGAAAAACACACTTGGGGAAACACTCTCTGCGCAAGGATACAAACAGCTCCGTGCCGCAGAAACAGAGAAGTACCCACACGTCACGTTCTTCTTAAACGGACAAAAAGAAAAACCATTCGAAGGCGAGGATCGTCTCCTCATTCCTTCACCGAAAGTCGCGACATACGACTTGCAACCAGAAATGAGTGCGTACGAACTCACAGACGGCTTGCTCGAGCGTATCGAGTCGGATGAGTATGATGCATACGTCATCAACTTCGCGAACCCGGATATGGTTGGTCACTCAGGTAAGCTTGAGCCGACGAAGAAAGCAATCGAAGCAGTCGATGAATGCCTCGGTAAAGTAGTGGACGCATTACTTGCTAAGGGCGGAGCGGCCATCATCACAGCGGACCACGGGAACGCAGACATCGTCACGAACCCAGACGGCTCGCCGATGACGGCGCATACGACGGAACCTGTTCCGTGCATCATCACAAAAGAGGGAGTCGAACTGAAACCAGTTCTCGAAGGCGCACTTTGCGACCTCGCCCCAACGCTTCTCGACCTTCTCGGTGGAGAGCAACCAGCTGAAATGACTGGTTCATCAATCGTTACAAAATCATAAAACTATTTTTCATACGAAAAGGAGCGATTTTTCATGTCAATGATTACAGAAATTTACGCACGCGAGATTTTAGATTCACGCGGTAACCCATCAGTAGAAGTAGAAGTCTTCACAGAAGACGGCGGTTTCGGCCGTGCACTCGTCCCATCAGGCGCATCAACAGGTGAGCACGAAGCAGTTGAGCTTCGCGATGGCGACAAGTCACGTTACCTCGGTAAAGGTGTCTTGAAGGCAGTTGCGAACGTGAACGACACGATCGCACCAGAACTTATCGGCTACGATGTCTTCGACCAAAACGCAATCGATGCGAAAATGATCGAACTCGACGGTACGCCAAACAAAGCTAAACTTGGTGCAAACGCAATCCTCGGTGTGTCAATGGCAGCCGCTCACGCAGCAGCAGATGAGCTTGGTCTCCCACTTTACACATACCTCGGTGGATTCAACGCGAAGACACTTCCAACACCAATGATGAACATCATCAACGGTGGTTCGCACGCGGACAACAACGTGGACTTCCAAGAGTTCATGATCATGCCTGTTGGCGCGCCAACATTCCGTGAAGCGCTCCGTATGGGTGCTGAAGTATTCCACGCCCTCAAATCAGTTCTTTCTGGTATGGGTCTTAACACAGCTGTTGGTGACGAAGGTGGTTTCGCACCAAACTTGAAATCGAACGAAGAAGCGATCACAGTTATCCTTGAAGCGATCGAAAAAGCTGGTTACAAACCAGGTGAAGATGTCTACCTCGCAATGGACGTTGCATCTTCTGAGTTCTACGACAAGTCAACTGGTAAATACGAACTCGCTGGCGAAGGCAAGTCACTCACAACTGCTGAGCTTGTAGACTTCTACGCTGAGCTCGTTGACAAGTACCCAATCCTCTCAATCGAAGATGGTTGTGACGAAAACGACTGGGATGGCCACAAGCTTCTCACAGACAAAATCGGACACAAAGTTCAACTCGTTGGGGATGACCTCTTCGTAACGAACACATCTAAACTTGCTGAAGGTATCGAAAAAGGAATCGCAAACTCGATCCTCATCAAAGTTAACCAAATCGGTACGCTCACAGAAACATTCGACGCGATCGAAATGGCTAAAAAAGCTGGTTACACAGCAGTTGTCTCACACCGTTCTGGTGAAACAGAAGACGCGACAATCGCGGACATCGCTGTTGCGACAAACGCTGGACAAATCAAAACTGGTTCACTTTCACGTACAGACCGTATCGCGAAATACAACCAACTTCTCCGCATCGAAGACATGCTCGGCGATGTAGCGAAATACGACGGCATCAAGTCGTTCTACAACCTTAAAAAATAATTGATTATTTTCAGGCTCGCCAAATGACGGGCCTGTTTTTTTGTGTGGAATAACCGTTTAATCGACGGTGGGAAAACTGATCGGTGGTCACCCGTCTTGCGGCACCGATGCTTTCTGCAGGCAATCCACGGAGCATCCTCGCGCTTAAGCGCTTGCGGGGTCTCCGCGAGATTGCTTTCCTGCAAGAGTCACGGTACCGCTTCGACGGGCGCGAACGCTCTGTGTCGAACCTCTTCGTTGCTGTATACTGAACGTGACTAATAAAGAATAGGGGGAGAGTGGATGAACCAATCGAATGAACAAGAAACAAGGTTGAGCGGCGGGAACGTATCCACCGTTCATCGAAAAGGGGACAATGTCTATCGTTCGAAAAAAGTGGGGAGTGAACGCATCCATCGCTTCTTGAAACATTTGGAAGCAAAGCAACTTTCCGGAGTGCCACGCTTTATTGGAATCGATGATCGAGGAAGAGAAGTGTTAACTTACTTGGAAGGAGAAACCGCAGACTATCCGTTGAAGTCTTACATGTGGTCCGATAAGGCAATTCAAGACGTTGCGTGCTTGATGAGACGATTGCATGATGCGTCGACAGATTTTGAATGGTCATCGGAATGGGCACCGATTGACAACACCCCTCAACCGCTAGAGGTCATTTGCCACAATGATTTTGCCGTCTACAATACGATTTTTCATGAGGGAAAAGTATCAGGGGTCATCGATTTTGATTTGGCTGCGCCGGGTCCGAGAGCTTGGGATATCGTTTACGCTCTTTACACGTTCGTCCCGCTCAGTCGCCGGCATCAAGCTGAATCAGGAGAAGTCATCTATTACGATGCGATTCGAGATGATAAGTCGTATCAAGAACGTGTTTCATTATTCTTAAAGGCGTACGGTTGGGACGACTCTAAGGAAGACTTATTTGAGATGTTGCAGTTACGCATCGAGGCACTCTGTCTGTTGATGAAGCGGAAAGCCGCTGAAGGGGATATCGCCTTCCAAAAGATGATGGATGAGGGGCACTACGATCATTATCAAGAAGAACTTCGTTTCATTCAAGCACATGGTCAGAAGTGGTTCTGAAACGATGTAGGAAGGGAATAGATTAGTGAAGCACAAATGGGGAGGCGTTTCTCATGATGATGTTAGGGATTCTTCTCGTCATCGGTCTGATCGCATTTGGGGTGTGGTATTATCTAAAGACGAAGCGCGACGACGATTGGTCATGACTCTTTTGTCATGACCTCTATTTTGTGTCAGAACACACAAATATTGGGTATACTCATTACATAACGAGTAAAGGAGCCAATGCTAATGACACGAGTACGTAAAGCCATCATCCCAGCCGCCGGTCTCGGCACCCGCTTCCTACCAGCCACGAAAGCCATGCCAAAAGAGATGTTGCCAATCGTCAACAAACCGACGATTCAGTTCATCGTCGAGGAAGCCGTCGCTTCAGGAATCGAAGACATCATCATCGTCACGGGTAAGAACAAGCGCGCCATTGAAGATCATTTTGACCGTGCACTCGAGTTGGAGCAAAACTTGGAGTCAAAAGGGAAGACCCGCTTACTCGAATCGGTCCGACACTCCTCGAACTTGGCGAACATTCACTACATACGCCAACAGGAGCCAAAAGGTCTCGGTCATGCGATTTGGTGTGCTCGGAAATTTATTGGGGACGAGCCGTTCGCTGTCTTGCTCGGAGATGACATCATTGAATCCGACGTGCCGGCGACGAAGCAGTTGATTGACCAATATGAGGCGCATGAACGCTCGATCATTGGTGTGCAGCGTGTCCCGTATGAAATGACGAACCGATATGGTATAATTGACCCACTTGCCGTCGAAGGGAAGCTCATCCCGGTGCGGACGTTCGTCGAGAAACCGCCCGTCGGTGAGGCCCCATCGAACTTTGCCATCCTTGGTCGCTATGTGCTGACACCGGACGTCTTTGAGGCGTTGTCAGGACAAGAAGCAGGGGCAGGAGGCGAGATTCAATTGACGGATGCGATCGCACGCTTGAATGAAGCGCAGACGGTCTTTGCTTACGAATTTGATGGTCGACGCTATGACGTCGGGGAGCCGATCGGATTCGTCGAGACGACGATTTGCCACGCGCTCAGCGATCCTGATTTAAAAGATGACGTCCATGCCTTGTTAAAACGGCTCGTGGACGAACTTGATCAACAGTAAGGTGTGTTATTTTTGAAAACAATGCTCATGGTGTGTCAAAACTATTATCCGGAGATCGGCAGCGCCGGCAACCGGATGCAAAACATTACGCATTTGATGAAGCAGCGCGGGTATGAAGTCGAGGTCATCACGGCCGCCCCTTCGTACCCGAGCTTTGATATGTATCAGGACGACCGTTTCTGGAATGACCGGGAGCTGAACGACCAACCGTTCATCAAACGACTCATTACGAAGAAGCGGAAACATACGTCCAATATGGTCAGCCGTCTCTTCTTGTTCCTCGAACAGATGGTGAAAGGGATCGGGTCCGTCCGTCAGTTAAAATTGAAGCCAGACGTCGTATTTGCGACGACCCCTTCTTTTTTTATGGCGTTTGTCGGGGTATATGCGAAACGGAAGTATCGTGTCCCCCTCATTTTGGACGTTCGTGACCTTTGGCCGGAATCGGTGAAAGGGGTCGGCGTGTTCAAGCACGACTGGGTGCTCGCGCCGGCATTTTGGCTCGAAAAGCGACTGTATCGTGCAGCTGACGAGGTCATCATCAACTCGGAAGGCTTCCGCAGCTATCTGCGTCAACGTGGTGTCCCGAACGAGAAGATCCACTACATGCCGAACTCGATTCGAGAATCGGAACGAGCGCTTGAGCGGACGATCCCGCCGGACGACCGGATGGAGATTTTATATGCCGGAAACATGGGTCTCGCGCAAGACGTCTCGCTCTTACTCGAACTCGCCGAACGGTTCCGTGACGAACCGCGGATCCACTTCAAACTGATCGGCTACGGGTATCGGAAAGAAGAGTTGAAGCAGACAATCAAAGAGCGTGGTTTCCAAAACTTCTTGTTCCTTGAAGCGATGCCACGGACGGAGGCGTTCCAGGCGATTAAAAATGCGGACGTTGCCTTTGTCAGCCTGATCGAGCAAGAAGTGTTCGATACGGTCATTCCTGGGAAACTCATCGACTATATGGCGGTCGGCAAACCGATTGTCGCAGCAGTGTCAGGCCATGCGGCGAATGTCATTGAAGCGGCCGAAGTCGGATTCGTCTCTCGGAAACGGGATATCGATGAGATCGAGCGGATTCTCCGCAAGCTCCTCGACCGACCGGACCTTCGGGAGGCGCTCGGGGCGAACGGGATTCGTTACGTCAAAGAGAATTTATGTTGGGAAGAGAATATCGACGTGTTAGATCAAGTCGTACAACAGTTAGTGATGGAGGAAACACAATGAAGTCAGTATGTATGTTTGTATGGAACCATTTTACGAATGATGCGCGCGTCCTTCGCGAATGCTCGGCACTCGCCGAGGCAGGTTATGAAGTTGATTTGATTGCGCTCCAGGACCCGAAAAATAAAGAGTTACCGAAAGAAGAGATGCGTCCGGAAGGTTTCCGTGTCATCCGCGTGAAGCGTCAGCCATCGATTCTTATAAATTCAATGAAAATGGCCAGTAAGTTAAAAAAATGGATTTTTGCAAAACCACAACGCAAGTTAGGTGCCGGACTCGTCGGTGCCGGCTTATTCCTACTCGCACCGTTCACGATGCTCGCTCTCGGGGCATCGGTCGGGACAATCTTGTTGCCGCAAGTGCGTAAGCAAATCGTCAACGCGAGTGCGATGCTCGAGATGGTGTTCACGTCGACGAAGAAGTCATACGACTTTTATCATGCGAACGATTTGAACACGCTCCCGCAGGCACTCCTCGCCGGAAAAGTGTTCAACAAAGGTCGAATCGTCTACGATTCGCACGAAGTACAGACGGACCGTACCGGTTACGGCTACATCCAAAGTAACCTCGAAGGATGGCTCTTGCCGTTCGTCGATACGATGATGGTCGAGAACCATACGCGCGCGGCACACAACGAAGAGTTATACGGGTTCTATCCGTACGTGCTCCACAACTACCCGTTCTACCGTCCGCTCGACTTCTCGCTCCGTAAGGACTTGCATGCGCTCCTCGACTTGCCGAAAGACGAGAAAATCCTCTTGTACCAAGGTGGGATTCAAGCTGGGCGTGGTCTCGAACAACTCGTGCTCGCGGCGAAAGACTTCAAAGAGGGTACGCTCGTCATGATCGGGGACGGGAAGCTCAAACCGATGATTCAACAGTTGATTGAGACTGAAGGTGTCGGCAATCGTGTCAAGATGATTGACAAAGTACCGGTCGAAGCGTTACCTTACTATACGATGAACGCCTACTTAGGCTTCCAAGTATTGAACAACGTCTGCTTCAACCACTACTCGGCATCGTCGAACAAATTGTTTGAGTATTTGATGGCCGAAGTACCGGTCGTCTCATGTGACTTCCCTGAGATCGAACGGGTCGTTGCGGGGAACGATGTCGGGGTGCTCGTCGATTCACACGATCCACAATCGATCGCAGACGGCGTCAACCGGATGATTGAAGACCAAGCACTCTATGCGCGTGTCAAAGAGAACACGAAGACCGCGCGTGAGAAATATAACTGGGATTTGGAAAAAGAGGCACTCTTGAATGTCTACGCGAACGCAGCGGAGCGCAAGTTGCCGATTATGAAAGACGGTGCGCCAAAGCCAGTACAATCTTAAGACTGCGGCTTTGGCCGCGGTCTTTTTTATATGGAAGGAGGACAATTTATGAAACGTCAACAGCAACATCTATTGCGCCAACAAGTATGGCGCAAGCTACAAACCATCTCGGTGAAGGACATCGCCTGGATCATCGCGGGCTCATTCATTCTCTCATTCGGGGTCAACTACTTCACCGTACCGAACGATTTCTCGGAAGGTGGTCTGCTCGGGGTCACGATCATCCTGTACTACGTGTTCGGCTGGGACCTCGGGCTCACGTCGATTATCGGGAACGGGATTCTCTTTATCGTCGGTTATAAGCTGCTTGACCGTCGGACAATGGTCTATTCGGTCATCGCCGTCGTCGCGACGTCATTCTTCCTCAGTCTGACGCACGACTGGGGCAGCCCTGCCGAGGACAAACTGCTCGCGGCCGTCTACGCCGGGATCATGATCGGGGTCGGGATCGGCATGGTGCTCCGTGTCGGCGGGACGACCGGTGGGGGCGTCATCATCGCCCGGCTCATGGAGCGTTATCTCCACTTGAGCGTCGCCGTCTCGATGTTCATCATCGATGCGATCGTCGTCGCGACATCTGGCTTCTTCTTAGGGGAACAAGTCGTCCTCTATACGCTCATCGCCATCATCATCGGCTCGTGGGTCATCGATCTCGTCGCGGAAGGACTCAACATCCGCAAGGCCGTCACGATCATCAGCGACAAACAAGAAGAGCTCGCTGTCGTCTTGACGGAGACGCTCGGTCGCTCGGCGACGATCATCCATGGACACGGCTATTACACGAAGCAAGATAAGAACATGTTGTATATGATCGTCGACAAACGTCAAATCGCACCACTCAAAAAAATCGTCCAAGTGACGGACGACCGTGCCTTCGTCGTGATCCACCAAGTGAAGGAAGTCATCGGGGAAGGATTCAGCTACCCGTCCCGATAATTTGAATGCTGGTGTTTTGACGATAACTTCTATATAATAAAAGGCGTGTAAATAGAAGGAGGAACTGACTACTATGCAAACGATCGCTACAATCAGCCTACTTGTCGTGGCTGTCTTATTGATTGTCGTCGTACTGCTCATGTCAGGTCGGTCGCAAGGTCTTGGAGCGATTGCAGGTGGCGCGGAGCAGTTGTTCGGACGCCAGAAAGCGCGCGGCTTCGATGCTGTTTTGAACCGAACTGCAGCTGTACTAGGCACTTTGTTTTTCATTTTAGGATTACTAGTCGCATCATTATGATGATAAGGCTGATCGTTCTCGATTTTCACGTGAGGCGGTCAGCTTTTGTTTTTTCGATTTATTTTTTGGGAATAATGTAGATACGAGGAGATGACAGATAAAATGAAAGTGACTGCACCAAAACCGTTCTTCTTCGAGGGCGGAAAACGTGCCGTGTTGATGTTACATGGCTTCACTGGATCGAGCGCGGATGTCCGCATGCTCGGTCGCTTCCTTCAAAAAGAAGGATACACATGTATGGGACCGATCTATCGTGGTCATGCCGTCCCACCGGAAGAGTTACTCCAATATGGACCAGAAGACTGGTGGGAAGACGTCTTGAACGCTTACCAGACACTCGTCGACAAAGGCCATGAGGAGATCGTCGTCTGCGGACTATCGCTAGGTGGCGTGATGTCGCTCCGTCTCGCCGAGGAGAAAGACGTCAAGGCGGTCATCCCGATGTGCGCGCCGACTGGAATCGATGCCGAGGACCGCTTGTATAAAGGAGTCCAGGCATATGCCCGAGAATATAAGGGTAGAGAAGAAAAGTCGCCGGAACAGATCGAGCAGGAGATGGCAGCGTTCAAACCGATGCCAACGCTAAAAGACCTCCGTGCCTTCGTCCGCGACACGGCGTCGAAGCTCGAGGACATCTTCGTCCCGACACTCGTCGTCCAAGGCGCCAAAGACAACATGATCGACCCGGAATCGGCGAATCAAATTTACGAGGCGGTCAATACGTTCCAAAAAGAGTTGCTCATCTATGAGAACTCGGGACATGTGATCACGCTCGACAAAGAAAAAGAGAAACTGCACCAGGACGTGCTCGATTTTCTCGAAACGTTAGACTGGTCAGTCTAAGAAGGAGGTGTCACGTTGAATTTACGTGACCAATTACTAGAGATCTTACAGGCGAGCGAGAAACCGCTCTCTGTCGATCAACTGACCGAGCGACTACAGCTCGCGTCGACGGATGACTTCAAAGAACTCATCCGCACATTGAATGCCCTCGAGGAAGAAGGTGCCATCGGCCGGACGCGGACGAACCGTTACGGGACGCTCGCCTCGCTCGGTCAAGTCGCGGGGATCATCTCGATCCACCAGCGCGGCTTCGGCTTCTTGTCGGTCGAAGGGGAAGCGGAAGACGTGTTCTTGCCGCCCGACCAACTGAAAGACGTCTACCATGGCGATACAATCCTCGTCAAAAAACGCGAGGACAACCGTGGCAAGACAGAAGGAATCTTATTGAAAGTATTGAAGCGCGGACTCTCCGAGTTCGTCGGGACGTATACGCTCCCGAGCGGTCGACTCGACCAGTTCGCCTTCATCGAGCCGGATGACAAGCGCATCAACTTCTGGCCGGTCGTTAACCCAGAGAAATCACTCGGTGCCGTTGACGGACATAAAGTTGTCGTGCGCATCACGAAGTATCCGGACGGACGCTTCGCCGGTGCCTGTGACGTCGTCCGCATCATTGGGCATAAGAACGACCCAGGCGTCGACATCTTGTCGATCGTCTATAAGCACGGCATTCCGACGGAGTTCCCGGAGGACGTGATCGCGCAGGCGAATGCGGTGCCGGACGAGGCGGATGAGAAAGACTTCATCGGTCGCGTCGACCTTCGTGACGAGACGATCTTTACGATTGACGGCGAAGATGCGAAAGACTTGGACGATGCCGTCCACGTCAAAAAACTCGATAACGGCAACTACGAACTCGGTGTCCATATCGCCGACGTCTCGCATTACGTGAAAGAGGGCTCGCCGCTCGACGTCGAGGCGCTCGAGCGCGGGACGAGTGTCTATCTCGTCGACCGCGTCATTCCGATGTTGCCGCACCGACTCTCGAACGGAATTTGTTCCCTCAACCCGCACGTCAACCGCTTGACGCTCAGCTGTGTCATGGAAATCTCCCCGCAAAACGGGAAGGTCGTCAGCCATGACTTGTTCCCGAGTGTCATCAAGACGACGGAACGGATGACGTATACGAACGTCCGTGAAATCATCGAGCGCGATGACGAAGAGACGTTGAAAAAGTACGAGCCGTTCATCGGTGAGTTCGACCTCATGGCCGAACTTGCGGAAGTCCTTCGGAAACGACGCAACTCACGCGGTGCCATCAACTTCGATTTCGCCGAGGCGAAAGTCGTCGTCAACGAGGAAGGGAAGCCGGCGGATATCGTGCTTCGTCCACGTTCGGTCGCCGAGAAGTTGATTGAGGAGTTCATGCTCGCGGCCAACGAGACGGTCGCTGAACACTTCCACAAGATGGACGTGCCGTTCATCTATCGTGTCCACGACAATCCGAAGCCGGACAAGCTCGACTTCTTCTTCGACTTCGTCGCAAACTTTGGCGTTCACATCGAACGCATCAAAGGACAGACGGTCGAACCGAAGACGCTTCAAAAAATCTTGAAGGCGATCGACGGTGAACCGGAAGAGCCGGTCATCAGCACAATCATGCTTCGCTCGATGCAACAGGCGAAATATGATGACGTATCGCTCGGTCACTTCGGACTCGCGACGGACTTCTATACGCACTTCACGTCACCGATCCGTCGTTATCCGGACTTGATTGTCCACCGTCTCATGCGCACGTACGTCTTCAACAACGATTTGTCGGAGAAGACGATTGCGAAGTACGAGGACCGTCTCGGGGCGATCGCCGAACAGGCATCGAAACGGGAACGTCGTTCGGTCGACGCAGAGCGCGAGACACAGGCGCTCAAGAAAGCCGAATACATGGAAGCCCATCTCGGTGAAGAGTTCGATGGTGTCGTTGCCGGCGTCACGAACTTCGGGATGTTCGTCGAGCTTCCGAATACGATCGAAGGTCTCGTTCGTCTTCAGTCGATGGATGACTACTACCACTTCGATGAATCACAGCTCATGCTGCTCGGGGAGCGGACGAAACGTCAGTTCCGTATCGGGGACGCCGTCCGTGTCAAAGTCGACGCCGTCAACCTAGACGAGCGGACGATCGACTTCACGGTCGTCGGCATGCCGAAACGGGAACCATCGACACGTCGCCAACCGACAACGATCAAAGCGAAAGGCGGTCGTCCGAAGAAGGACGAGAAAGACCGTCGTGGTGGTCGCGGTCGGGACGACAAGAAGAAGCGCGGCAAACCAGGAAGACCTGGGAAGCCGGGCAAACCAGGAGAGAAACCGAAACGTGACGGGGAGAAGTCTTCCCAAGGCCGTTCGGCACTCGACTTGAAGAAGAAAGACAAGCACAAACGAAAAGGCGACGCCAAACGAGGTGCGAAGAAGCGTCGCTGACGGGGAAGGGCTCGTCCCTTCCTCCGTATCTTGTAGATAAAGGACTGAATGTGTATGGCCAAGAAGAAAGATTCGAACGCACTCGCCCAAAACCGCAAGGCGTCCTTCGATTACGCAATCGAGGATACGATTGAGGCAGGCATGGTGCTTACAGGGACGGAAATCAAGTCGGTCCGTCAATCGAAGATTAATATCGCGGATGCGTACGTCCGGTTCGACGGGGGCGAGGCGACGCTTCACAACTGTCATATCAGCCCATTCGACCAGGGGAACCGCTTCAACCATGAGCCACTTCGCGTCCGAAAGCTATTGTTGCATAAGAAGCAAATCAATCAGCTTATCGGGGCATCTGGGCGTGACGGCTACACGATCATCCCGCTCAAAGTGTATATCAAGAACGGGTTCGCCAAGTGCCTGCTCGGCGTCGGAAAAGGGAAGAAGAAGTACGACAAACGCGAGGACTTGAAGAAGAAAGATGCGAAACGTGACGTCGACCGTGCGATGCGCGATCGGCAAAAATACTGACAACGAATCCTGATTGTGGTATATTAAATATAGTACCAATTACCACCCCGGGGACGTTATGGATTCGACGGGGGTAGGTCGGTCGTATGTGGCGTGTCGAGGGGTCGGCCTCGTTAAAACGCAAACGCCTATAACTGGCAAAACTAACACACAACTCGCAGCAGCCTAAGTGCCCTGCGGATCCTGACATCCATCGCTTGTGTGGATGACTTTCAGGGTCTCAAACTAAGCAAGCTACGCTTCAACCTCGCCGTCTGAGGGCGCGAAGAAGAGATGAAACAGACTGGATGCGACAACGCCTGTTTATCGGCAGTGTCACATCGAGATTCAATAGATAAACTACACACGTAGAAGCATACGTTACGATGCCTTCGGACGCGGGTTCGACTCCCGCCGTCTCCATTTTGAAGCAGTCTGTAACGACTGCGATCAATGATTTTCATGAAGACCTTCTAATTTCATTGAGATTAGGGGGTCTTTGCTTTTGATTGAAGTCATAAAGAATGGAAGGTGAAAAGCATGGGGAAATATCAATTAGACACGAGAAGCAAAGTAGCTGCGGCGAAGTATCAAGACGGCAAAAAGCCGACTGTCTCGAACAAGAAGGAACGATTGAACAAGCTTCGTGAAGCGTATTTGCAGAAGCAACAAGAGAAGAAGTGATCTGACGAAGGATTATTGAGTGCCTGCTCATTAATCCTTTTTTTATGTGAATTTTCTAGTATAAGATGATTATTTAATTATCTGTAGTTTTTAAGACTTATTTATGAGTATACTTATTTAGGAAGGGGGATATTATGAGCAATATTTTTTCGAGAATGTCTCATTTAATATTATTTTTAATAATTACATTTTTATTGAATCTTTGGTTTGAAAACTCAAAAGTTTCTGCCACACTTTATTCTGATTACGTGGAGCCGATAGTCGATAATACTAGGTTACCAATTGTTTATACGCTTTTTTTTGTTGGAATTATAATATTTATAGGTTATAGATATTTTTCTTTTACAAAATCAAATTTAGAAGAAGAAATTAAAGATCTTAATGAAAAATTAACTTCTGAGATGCAAATCTTAATTAGCGCCAACCAAGAACTGAGTAATTATCGTTTTAAAGACAATTTAGAAACTATATTTCGTAAATTCATTACACAAAATAAGTATGTACATGCTGTTCAATCCTATCGATTTATAGAAAAAAACCATAGAGAGAAAACTGTATTCACTTTAAATTTTCTTACTGGTTCAGTTTTTGATGATGTTAATATTAATGCAATTCACCAAATGACTTTTCCTATCAATAGACATCACTTAGAAAGTTTCAGGGAAGCAATTGAATATGTGGAAGAAGACATTAGTGAGCTTTCGAATTTTGTGGTTTGGGCATTTAATGAACTGGAACGAACATCGTCTAATACGGATGAAGAGATAGGACTCTACATGTTAATGGATCTTGCTTTAGAAATATTAGAAGCTAAAGCAAACGTTAATTTTGCTCCAAACTTTGATGATGTGCAGAATAAAAGATACGAGGAGTTACGCAGCTTGCGTAGAACCGGCTTGATAAGATCAGGAATCCTTAAAGAAGGCTTTTATTCTTTCACATATGAAGGAGATAACGAAAAAGCAAGCCGTCAATACTTGGTGTCTTTTGCTGAAATAAGCGGCGAACCACATCTTCTTTCAATAGCCCTGGATAGAAGTATTTTAGACGGGAATTATGAGGAAGCTCTGAACAAAGTCAAGGATGAGTTTACTTTACTTTTAAATGAATTGGAAAACGGGTATAATTTATAACACGCAGAAAGGTAAGGTGAACTTTATGCATAAAATTGAAACCAAAAATAGAATTTCTACTTTTAAAGACAATCCAAATTGGAAAGAAAATCGAGAACGTGCATTAGAAAATTTGCGTAGTGTTGGATTCGAAGTAAGAGAAGGGAAAAAAGTTCCAGATAATGGTGTATATTCAGGGGTTGTTGGTTCTTTAGGTGAAGAGCTAGTGATCAACTTAAAAAAATAAAAAAAGTATAAAATCGGATCTTTCATTTCGAAATCCGATTTTATACTTTTTTACGTTTTATAATATTTTTTAGAATGAGAATATAAAATTAATGACACCATAAATCAGTAAGTAAAACATCATCACTGTTAGGCCGTATATCTATTTCTCTAGGTATTTTAACAAAAACAGGAACTTGCATTGCACTGCCAGTTATAATTACCTCGCCCTTTCCTAAACTAGGTATCATTTGATAAGAACTTTTATCAAGTGTTGGCATAGTATTTTCAAGCATTCTTAAATCTTTATCATTGACGAGACGATGAATAATGTAATTATGTATTTGTGACAGTATAGTTGGAGAAATATCGGCAGGACGTTGACTTGATAGAGTCAAATAGTAACCGAATTTTCGCCCTTCTTTAATAATTTCTTCAAATACTGCCAAACGATAATCCTGCCAATCATCCCCATTATTTTTATTCATATCATTTAATATATTGTGGGCTTCGTCAATAATTAAGTGTTTGGTTTGATTGATTTTTTTTGCGGAAACTGTAAATCTTTGTTCATCATAAATCATTTTAGAAATCAACATAGGAAGTAAACGAGTGATTGATTGGTTCGCATGCACTAAGGATATTATATTTAAAGCTTTATATTCATTAGAAATATTTTCTTTTACTTCGATAACTTTTTCTAGACTATTAAATGATGTTTCTATTCTATTAAATAAAGGGTTTATATGTTGAATATTAGCGGATTTCCACGCAGAAACATAAACTTTTTGAAATTGCAGAAAATAATTCAACTTTTGAATATAAGTACCCTTATCATATTGTCGTTCAAGTTCGATTTGTAAGTCATCGATTTTTAATTCTTGGATTCCTTGAGGAGTGATTTGTCCGTTTTCAAGAATAGTAATTTTGTTTTTTGACATCATTTTTAAATTTCCATATTCATTTTTACTAAAATTACCTACTAACCCGCTAAAATGTGTTTTCTCTATCCCTAATTTTTTAGCGGAAGATATCCAGTTATTAAGTGAGTCGCCCTCAACGCTCTTACTATCTTTTATAATACGTTTCAACAAACCTATTTCCATTTTTGCAAAACTAGCACCATCATCAATATTGTCGTTAAACATTTTTAATGCTTTTCTCAAAAAAGGTACTTGGGTCGCCGGACGTGCATCAAATAGAATTGCTAAAATATCAGGATCAAATAAATAATCTTTTTTAATAGGTAGTTTATCTTCATTAGTTTCTATTTTAGTATTGACTCTAAATATTTTTTTATGTTTGTTTTTCACACCAAACATATTTTCATTCGTATATTCATTATTAAAATCAATTATAAAGAATTGCGACTTTTGAATGATTTGCTGATAATACTTAGATTTAAATAACTCAAAAAATAGTTTATGTAAAGTATTAGACTTACCACTACCTGTATTACCAAAAATACCTATATGCGATGCAAAAAAATTATTAATTGATAAATGTATCGGGTACCCTTCTAAAATAGAGTCACCAACAGTGATAGTTGAGTCAGCTCCCTTTACATCATATATTATCTTTAGTTCGTGTTGTGTGGTTAATGAAACTTCATTACCAATCATTGGAACGTGTTTACTGGTAACTTGAAATTCTCCATTACATATTACCCCCTTTACTTTTAGAGTGATTATACGATTAATTGAATTTTTAGAGTATCTATTATCAAATTCGGAACTTTTGATTGTATTTTGTTGGTCTATAATTTTTTCAGTAGAAACCGTGGCAATAATTTTAACTTCATTTTGATTAATAGTTAAAAATGCTCCTACTTTTGGTCCTGTAAGTAGTTCTCCATACCATATAAACTCAGAGTCATTAGACATGTGATACATACCGACATGAGATAAGTTGCCTTCTACACCCACTATGACGCCGAGTTTTTTGTTACGTTCTATCATTTTGACCCTCCAGATTAATATTTGCCAAAATATTTGTTAAGTCGGATAGAGTAAAATTATTTCTTTTGCTTTCCGTTCCGGTTACATCTTTTTCAAACAAGTTCTCTGGTGTTAATACTTTGAAATTATATCTTTCGTTTTCAAAGTTTAAATTTTTTAAATAAGTCATTTTATCATCGTCGCTATACCCGAACGCATAAACCATTAGCTCTGGATTTTGTACTGCTCTCCTTATCATTTTTGCAATATGCTTGTCTTGAAATGAAAAACCTATAACAATCAAAACAGATTGTGGTTTATCTAATTCCATTTGAAAGATTCGTAGCATTTCATGAAAATGATTGTTATAAAAAGTAGCTGATGATTCATATCCATCAGGGTGAACAACTACCGGATTAGAAACTACAGTATTTTTTATTAAAATATGTTCATCTTGTTTTTCCCAATTGACTGATCCGTGAGGCTTAATCAATGTTATTGATGGAATTTCGTTAATGTAATTGTTGTTTAGACCTTTATAAGAAACCATACGATTGTAATTAGAACTTTCTAAGTAGCGATTAAAGTATCCACTTGCGCCGTCGTTAAATACTAATTTATGTTTTTTCAACATTAAATCCATTGATTTTTCAAGAAACAAGTCATAATTAGTTGTGAATATATTTACATTTTTGGACACTTGCCGTGAATTTGATAAATTCATTACCGAAATAATACTTTCTAAAAAATTCTGATAATTTTTTAGAACATGTGAAACGCTACTTTCATCATTTTTATTTTCTACTGTCAATTCATTACTAATTTTTTTAACGTACTCTAATAATTTTTCGTTAGCTGATACACCTTCAGAGTCTTTAAATGTCCCCATCAACGGAATTGCTGGAACTGATACTCCGGAACCCAATAAAAAGTTGAGTTGTTTCGTAATTGCTAATGCTCTTAATTGTTTTGAGATATCTTCTTTCATTAAATTAATAACACCCTTTCCGTGTTCAATTCTTTGGGATTGTAAAGTATCATTGAAATGAAGATGAAACTAAGTTTGATTAAACGTTATCATTTAATATAATACTGTGACTTCTATAAGTAGTTTTCAATCTTTATTTTCTGTTATAAATCTTTATCATCCAACTTCAAAGTATAAAATATTTAACATTTCATTCTAAATTAAAAAATTATGTTTTCTTACAGTATATTTATTTATGAGTGAACAGGGTACATTACCTCTATGTGAAAATGAAGGGGAGTGAGCTTTATGCGGAAAACGATTGTCATTGCGGGGGCGAGCGGCTATATCGGCTCGAACGTGATGGAGCAGCTGAAAGAAGAGTATGATATCATCGCGTTGTCGCGATCAACGAAGAATAAAGAAGATGAAGCCCATATCACATGGCGTGCCTGTGACTTATTTTCATATGAGGCAACCAGAGAAGCGTGTGAGGGAGCGGACTACGCCATGTTCCTCGTCCACTCGATGATTCCGGACGGTGGCTTGACGCAGGCGACGTTTGAAGATATGGATGCGCTCATTGCGGATAACTTCGCTCGGGCGACGAAGGCGAACGACATCGAGCAGATCGTCTATTTGAGCGGCATCATTCCGAAACAAGAGAAGACGTTGTCACGTCACTTGAAGAGCCGACTCGAGGTCGAACACATCCTCGGCGGACAAGGCGTACCGGTAACGACGATTCGGGCGGGGCTCATTATCGGTCCGGAAGGCTCATCGTTCCCGATTTTAGTGAAACTCGTCAAGCGGTTGCCGACGATGATCTTGCCACGTTGGACGAAGACGGAGACGCATCCGATTGATATTCGGGAAGCCGTTCAGGCACTCATCTCGGTCGTCGGTGCCGAGTCGCTTTATGACCGTCACATCGACATCGGCGGGCCCGAGGTGATGACGTATCGGAAGATGATTGAACAGACGGCCGAGGTCATGGACAAGCGTCGCGTCTTGATCGACTTCCCATTCCCGACAATCAAACTGTCGCGCCTGTGGGTCATGGCCGTCACGGGTGAACCGAAGGCGACCGTCTATCCGCTCGTCGAGAGCATGGGGCATGCGATGGTGGCAGAAGATACCGTGGAAGGCATTGGACAGGGAGAGATCCCGTTTAAACAGGCTGTCGAACATGCGCTTGAAGAAGAAGAGAAGCAGTCCTCGGGCGGTAAGGAGAAAAAGCAACCGAAATCGTATACCGTCCGTTCGATTCAGCGGTTCGGTCTGCCAGAGGAAAAGTCGGCGCTTTGGATGGCGGACACGTACTTCGAGTGGCTCGGTCGTTTTATGTATCCGCTCATTCAGACGACGAAAGAAGACGATGATTGGGAGATCGCACTGCTCGATCCGTCATTCGTCGCACTTCATCTATCACTTGAACAGGAAGCGACGGACGATATGGCATCCTTTGCGATTGACGGGGGGAAGTTCGTTAAATTGAGTGAAGAGGATCAGACGGGACGTCTCGAATTTAGACGATTACCGGAGTCGGATGAAGGACTCGTCGCCATCCATGAGTTCGTACCAGCACTTCCGTGGTGGTTCTATACGAAGACGCAGGCGAAAGCCCATCTCGTCGTCATGTGGTTGTTCGGTCGTCACGTGAAGTTGCTGGCGAAAGACGCGGAAGACGGCGATCAAGTCGTAGAGGCTCCGACGAATTAAATGTGATGAAGTAGTGGAAGACAGTGACCCTGTCTTCTTTTTTATGCCCAATGGTCTCGATTTTCATCTGATTTTTAATGTTGATGTACCCATAAGACTCAAAAACAAAAATACATTGCATAACGAGGTATTAGCGTGGGAAAATTAGGTGAGTTGAATTAGGTGATGAATGGAGGGCACTATGGAAATCGATAAAGAAATGCTGAAAGGTCATATCGATACGATGATTCTGTCGTTACTCAACAATCAGGATATGTATGGTTATGAAATTGCCAAAGTCGTACACACACGTACAGATGAAGCGTTCGAATTAAAAGAAGGGACACTCTACTTATCCTTAAAACGTCTTGAGAAGAAAGGGAGTGTGGAATCTTATTGGGGAGATGAGCAAGGGTCAGGGGGAAGGCGGAAGTATTATCGGATCACGACAGATGGACGAGCTGTCTTGGCACGAAAGAAAGTGGAATGGCGTCTTGTGAAACAATTGATGGACCTATTTTTGCATGAAGAAGGTGATTCGTTTGAAGCACGTGGATGAATACATTGACGAACTCTATCAAAGCGCTGACCCGCGCCTTCAAGAAACCATTGAGTTAAAAGAGGAAACGCGAACTCATTTAGAGCAGTCGATTCAGGATTTGATGATTAAAGGTCACTCAGAGTCAGACGCCACTCGCATTGCATTCAATCGGTTTGGAGGGGCTGAGCAAGCTGAGTCGATCATACATATGATGCAAATTCAACAAAATCGTTTTGCGAAGCAACTGCTTCAAATCGGATTTAGCATCGCGATCGTATCGATTTTCCTGTTCATCACGTCGATTGTCATTGGTGGGCGTTATGATTTGGTGTTTGCAGATGCCGTATACCTGAATATTGTTGAATCTTCAACAGATGAAGAAATGAGTCAAGCCATTCTCGAGACGAGTCGATTGATTCATGGTGTGACGATTTCAGACTACAGCAATTCTCGACAGGTCTTCTCAGAGGCCAAGCGGTGGTCGGGTGCTGTGGGACTCATCTCGAATGAAATCTCATATTTGGAGAACGGATTGCTGGTTGTCATTGATGTCATTGATCCACGTAAAATCGGCAGTTTCCTTTTATTGATTGGATTGACGATTTATCTGGTCTTATCGATGGTATGGGGTGTGATCAATCTACATATAAACAGACGATTGAACGTGTGGAGTCTTACGCTTTTATTTTTATTGAACGTGCTCGGTTATTGGATGGCCAATCAATTGGTCTCCACGGAAAAGGAGGACTAACGAATGAAGCAGCTTATTCGACGTGAATTCACTAATTTATGGACACCGCGTTCTCTCATGGTATACATCGGTATCATTTTCATCGTGCCGTTCGTGCAATTTATGACCATTCGGGATCGGTATGAGTTCTTTAGCCCAATCGAGGTGTTTGAAGAAAGTGTATCTACCATTCCTGCCATGCTGTTTCCGGTGCTAGCCATCTTAATCTTTTTGCCAAATATCTTGGCTGAATATCGGCACAATTTTTTGACGTATACACGAACACGTATCGATTTATCTGTGTATCTGGTTGCGAAAGGTTTGGTTAATGTGATTTTGAGCGGGATCGTGCTATTCTCCATGATTTTCATGACGTTTTTATTTATCATGTACGTGGAACCTCTATTCCATTTAGTTGAGTACACCGCTGTGACAAATGGAGTAGTGATCCCGACTACGACGTTTTCCTTTTTGCAAGAGATTCATCCGATGCTCTATGGATTCTCTTATGCTGTCTGGATTGGTGTGAACGGGTCGTTGTATGCGACGATGGCGTACCTGTTGATTTTGACACTCGACAACTTATTTGTAGCCATCTCTATCCCATTTTTGGCATACCACATTCTTAATTTTGTGGCAGGGATTTTTCAGGTTCCGCAATTCTCGCCACTTAGCACACTATTTCCGTTTAATATTACGGCACAACCGATTTGGACAATTTTCGTTCCATTCCTTCTTTTTCTCTCCATTGGTTTCGGCATCTATTTACTCCATCTACGGTCACGCCGGGAGTGGAGTTTTTGAGGAGGAAAAATGATGGTTGTTGATCGATTGATGAATGAATTTACAAAAAGGAGCTGGCTCTTTGTTGGGGTCATCATCTTTCTCTATAGTTTGAGGGTAAAACGACAGATATTAGACACAGTACGTTTGAATCAGGTCGAGGTGAATGTATGGGACGGATTTTATGCCCTTATGACGGATATGTATCTTCTGACGTACTTTATCTTTCCTGTCATGTTATTTTTATCAGTTGGGATTTTGATTCGGGAGTATCGTCATGAGGTACTCATTCGAATGTTGACTCCACAAGCATGGATTTACCGAACGCTAAAACTATTTTTTGTAGAGGCCGCACCGCTCTTCACCGTGTTGTTTATACTCAGTACGTTGATGATGATTGGACTGCCATATGAAGCCAGTTGGAGTGATTACACGAAGATTGTCACCGAAGTCAATGCGACGAGTGTATTGCAAAGTCGCTTCTCGCTTCCTTGGTACCCGTTACCCGTTCAACTTTGTCTATGGTTCCTTTTCCTGACGACAGTTCATTTTTCGTTAGCTGGGATTTTTCTTCTTCATGTTAAAAAAGGATGGTTGTACACACAGGCCATCTTCACATTTTTACTTGGAGTCGTAGGATTTAAACTATTTCCCGAGCAATTCTCATTTCTGTCGCCGACGACATATTTATCTATTTCAATGACGTCCGTTTCGTATTCAAATTTGATTGTGGCCACGCTCATCCTGACAGGCATGATTTTGGGTCAGGGACTACTGTTCCGTCAACTTTCAACGATTCAACGAATAGAGTGGAAGCAATGGAGAGGGAACGGAGCATACCTTTTATATGCTGGGTTGGCCATCCTTCATATTTCTTACAACGGAATTTTGAATAGGAGAGAAGGGGCGACGGCTGATGAAGTGATCGTAGCAACCTTCATTGGAGTGGGGGCAGATTATTTTTCTTATTTGTCCTTTATGTCCTATGTGATTCTCTTTTTTGGTGCGACCTATATGAGTCAACTTCGCATGCAGCGAGAACTTTTGGAAATTAGTCATTACAAGTTGATTCGTTATAAGAGTCCGCATCGTTGGTTTCGCAATATTCTCCTTCAGGAGACTGTGTTCTTCTCAATCCTTACACTCAGTTTAATTGGACTGACCTTACTTATGGCATTTCTGTCGAATGTACCATTTAACGTCCATCAAACTTATCAGGGATATACCTTCGCGAGCGTTTTAGGTTTTCTGTTTGTGAGTACTGTTTTGCAGTGCCTCGTGTATACGTTGCTCTGCTTCATGCTGTCTTGGATGATTCGAGAAGTATATGTTGTACCGACCGTTATCGGTCTGTTGTCTTTATTTTTATTTCCAAGTCTGCATGTCAACTGGTTACCAATCGGAATGAACGCGTTAATCGTTCTTGAGTCTACTTCGATGTGGACCGTGTTTATACAGTTGATTGGAGCACTGATTGTACTGATGCTCGGGATTACGTTGTTGTTAAGAAGAAGTTTGCATGTATGAGGAGGATGAATATGACTGCAGTGATCGAATTAAAAAATGTAACGAAATCCTACAAAGGCAATTTGTTATTTGATGCGGTGGATTTGACTGTTCCACAAGGGCGGATTGTCGGAATTGTCGGACCGAACGGATCTGGCAAATCCGTCTTGTTCAAAATGATGTGTGGATTTGTGTTCCCTGATCATGGAGAGGTTTACGTTGAGGAGAAACAAATTGGAAAAGAGAAACGGTTCCCGGAAGGTGTCGGTATGATTATCGATCGTCCAGGTTATATTGCCAATAAGACAGGATTTGAAAACTTAAAAGAACTGGCACAAATTCAAAATCAGATTGATGAAGAGACAATTCGAAAGACAATGTTGATGTTGGGATTGAACCCAGACGATTCACAAAAAGTGAAAAACTATTCGCTTGGAATGAAGCAAAAACTTGCTATCGCTCAGGCGATTATGGAAAACCAACACATCTTGATTTTGGATGAAGCGTTCAATGCATTAGATCATGATAGTGTCGAATCGTTACGTGAACTATTACTTGCTTTCCGAGAAGAAGGGAAGACTATTGTAATGACGAGTCACAATCGAGAGGATATCGATTACTTATGTGAGGATGTCTATCGAATCAACCGTGGCAAGCTTGAGAAAATTGTATGAGTTGTACCGTGTAGACGTATCTAAGAGGTGCGTCTTTTTTGGTTCCAATTTTCGGAAGTACGGTACAATCAATGTAACTTTGTCAAAAGTAGAAAGTGTACATAAGGACAAAACATATATATTCAAATCAAACGCTTGAGGTTGAAAACGGAGGAGTGATCAGTTTTATGATTCAACAAATGAATAATGAAAAACGGCTCAAGGTGTTTAGGCATGCAGGGGTCTCTGAACCGAGCTTTCTAGGTGAGGGTGCGTGGCATGAGGCGTGGAAAGTCGTAAAAGACGGTTGTGAACGGGTTCTTCGGATTCCGAAAGAAGTGGCGTATGGAAAGCGAGTGACGTTCGATTACAATGCCTTGACGGCAGAGTACGCAGCTACGAAGCTATATTATCAGTCCGTCAACCAAGCGGTTCCTGGGGCTGCTCCTGATTTTTACGAATTCTATGTGTCTCCTGATTTCACGTATACATTAGAATCGTTCGGGGGTGATTCACTTTCGTTATATACAATGACGATAGAGCAAGCTGCCTATATCGGAGTCCAAGTAGGGGAAATCTATCGGAAAACGGATCAAATTGAACACGGTGTCGAAGGACTAGGGTATTTGATTTGGAGGGAAGACAAGAAGTTGCACGGTAGTTTGAGCGGTGACCTACACACGTTTGTACGAGAAGAAAGTGACGAACAGTTGGCAGATTACAAAGTGTTGTGTGAAGCATATCCTGAAATTCAAGACGATGTGGTAGCGCAAATGCTTCATGCAGCGACAGAGTTGCGGAACAAACAGGTCTCTGTTCCAAGTCTCGTTAACCAAGATGCTTCTCCTGAAAATATTTTATTGAAAGGGAATCATGTCTGTTTAATCGATCCGTATCCAATCGTCTATGCACCGCGAGGTATGGCAGGGAACTTCATGAATTTATATGAGAACTACTTTCTTGCATTGTCACAAACGGAGCGCTACCGAAAGCATCAGTTTGATACGTGTGAAGAACAATTGAAAGCCATAGCAACAGGATTTCTCGAAGGTTATTGTGACGGAGACGAGTCCATCATTCGTGAAGTTCGAGGGGAACAACTGCTCCAATTACTGGAGACGGTGTATCTCCATCATCAGTTGTTAAGCCAAGAAGAATTGACGCGAGAAGATATCATTCGTTATGGAGATAAGCAGGAAATCACCACTCGGTTATTCGAATTGAACGATTCGCTCAAACAGCTTGCTAGAACATGTTTGACTGAACGATGATCTCTTTAACCAATCATAAACGTGGTGCTTGTTTTGTACATTCTGTTAACGTTTTTCTCAACCCGTTTACAAGCCCTCTTTCCAGGCGTACACTGAACTCGTTTTTGAACTGATTGGAAAGAAGGAATGTATGATGCAAGACTCACTCTCCACACGTGAGATGTGGCAAAAGGACATCTCGGCCGGCGTTACGGTCGGTGTCGTCGCCATCCCGCTCGCCATGGCATTCGCCATCGCCTCAGGCGTCCCGCCGGTGTATGGGCTCTACACGTCCATCTTCGCGGGAATCCTCGTCAGCCTGTTCGGGGGTTCGACGTTCCAAATTGCCGGGCCGACGGGAGCGTTCATCCCGATCGTTTCGGGTGTCGTTCTCGCATACGGATATGAGGGATTGCTCGTCACGACCGTTCTTGCGGGCATCTTACTGCTCCTCATGAGTGTGCTTCGTGTCGGACGGCTCATCCGCTTCATGCCCCGTGCCGTCACCATCGGCTTCACGGCAGGAATCGCCGTTGTCATTTTCGTCGGCCAACTCGATGAGTTGTTCGGGGTCACGTTTGAGAAAGCGCCACATTTTCACGAGAATCTGCTTCGTCTCGGTCAGGCGTTGCCCGAAGCATCGATGTGGCCGATTGTCATTGCCGGGATCGGCTTTTTGACGCTTTGGCTCGTGCCGAAGCTGCCGTTTCGTTTACCGCTCTTACTCATGGCGATGCTCGTTCCGACGTTCGTCAGTCTCCTCATCCCAGGTACAGTCGCGACCATCGGGAGTGCCTACGGCGGCATCCCGAGCGGACTGCCAGAATTCAACTGGCTCGCCATCGACGTCGACTTGATCACGACGCTTCTTCCGTCTGCGTTCGCCATCGCCTTCCTCGGTGCGCTCGAGTCACTTTTATCGGGAACGGTCGCCGATGGGATGGCGGGGACGAAGATGAAGCCGGACAAGGAACTGTTCGGACAAGGGATTGCGAACGTGCTCACACCGTTCTTCGGTGGAATCCCTTCGACAGGTGCCATCGCTCGGACGGCGACGAACATTCAGGCGGGAGCGGTCAGCCGACGCGCCGGCGTTGTTCACGGCATCACGGTCCTCGTTGCGGTGCTCATCCTCGCACCGTTCGCGAGTTACGTGCCGCTCGCCGCACTCGCTCCGATTTTGATGCGGGTCGCCTGGAACATGTCCGAGCGTCATCACGTGATGGCGATGTTACGTCATCGTTCATCCGAGTCGCTCGTCCTTCTTGTCACGCTACTATTGACGGTATTCGTCGATTTGGTCGTCGCCGTCGAGGTCGGGGTCATCTGTGCGCTCGCGCTCTTCGCGAAGCGGATGGCGGATACGATCGACGTGCGTGAACGGACAGAACGGTACGTCACGCGGGACGGACAAATCGTCTTCAGTGTCGAAGGTCCCCTCTTTTTCGGTGCGGTCGAGCTGTTCGAGCACGTCCTCCATCACATCCATCGGGAGCCGAACGTGTTCATCTTCAACTTCCACCGCTGCCCGGTCATCGACGTGACCGCGGTTGAGGAATTGCGTCGTGTCGTCACCGAACTGAAAGCGGCCGACCGTCACGTCATCTTCGCGCATCTGTCGCCATCGGTCCGTGCGACGCTTGCTCACTATGGACTACTCGACGGGATTGAGACTTTCGAGACAACACAAGAGGCAATCGAGGCGTCTTAACGAACGGACAAGATGTCACCGAACGGGACGCGCCGTACTTCACCGTCGAACAGTTCGACTTCGCGCTCGGCATAATAGATGGCGTGGACGTAGCCGCGCATGCTTTTTGTCAAGCCGTCCACGAACAAGGTCACCTCGACCTGATCGCCTTCACGGATAGCCCGTTCGAGCTCGGTTTGCCAGAGATAGAGGAGCTGTTCGTCTAAGTCGGGCAACTCAATCTTTTGGATTTGGGCATAATAACGTTTCAGTAGGGCGACGTGTTCGGGCATGAGAAATGGGATCCATTTCAATTCACCTCGGTCACGATAGCGGGTCTTGCTCATGAGGAATCGCCTCCTTGTTTGTGTCCGCCAATTAAGCGTTGGCGCGTCCGGAGCGGACTGTCTTTCAGTAAGCTCGATGCCGGTCGGATCGTGCCGCGACCGAACCGGACGTTCAAACCGTCAATCAAATCGAGGAAGTCGAGCCGTTTCGCCTTCGCCCATTCGTCTTCGAAGAACGACAATTGGACGTGGTCGCTCCGTGGCTCGAGTTTGCCGAGTGCGACCGAGACGTAGCGGACGGCCTCTGTCTCTTCCCAGCCGTCTAAAAATAGTTGCAATAAGATCGGTAAAAATTCTTGCTCGTCCGCTGTGAAGCGGGGGAGCTTCTTTTGTTTACTGAACCCACCCCGGTCGCTCGTTCGCGTATAGCGTACCCCGAGATGAATCGTACCCCCGACGAGTCCCGCTTGCCGGGTCCGCATCCCGACCTCGACCGCAATCGCTTGTAGGACGAGTCGAATCGAGGAGTACGTTGTGTAATCTTTCATGAGGGTGATTCCGTGCCCGATTGACTTCGGTCGCGTCCGTTTCGCCCCGAACAGGGAACTCGCCGGCAAGATGGTCGGCGACTCATCGATGCCCCAGGCGTGATGCCACAGTTCGGCACCGATGACGCCGAATTTTTCATGAAGAGACTCGAGCGGATAGCGGGCCAAATCACCAATCGTCCAGATGCCGAGCCGTTGCAGGTGGACTGCCATCTTCGACCCGACGCCCCACATCTTCTCAATCGGGGCAGGGTGAATCAGTCGCTCGACGTCGTGGAGGAAACATGTGGCTACCCCTTTCTTTTTCGCATGCAAGTCGAGGACGAGCTTGGCGAGGACGTTGTTCGGTCCGATGCCGATGGTCACAGGGATGCCCGTATAGCGAAAAATCGTCGCACGCATGAGGTGGGCGACGTGCTCGTCACTTCCGAACAACCGCTCCGTTCCCGTCATGTCGACGAGCGTCTCGTCAATCGAGTAGACGCGAATCGCTTCGGGCGGGGCGAACTGATGGAGGATATGGATGATTTGGATGGAGACGTTCAAGTAATGACTCATCCGCGCCTCGGCATACAAAACGTCCCGTCGCTCGTGCCACGGGAGACGGTCGATGTGGAAGCGACGCGACCCGGTCTTGATGCCGAGCTGCTTCATCTTCGGGGTCGCCGCCAGGACGAGCGCACCGCTATCCTGTAGATTTGAGAGGACGACGAGCTTCGTGCGGTAAGGATTTTTGTTGCGCGCGGCACACTCGCAACTGGCATAGAACGAGACGCTGTCGATACAAAAGATTCGTCTGCGCATCGTCACCACTCCTTTTTACGAACAAATGTTCTGTTTTTCTCATCGTAACACGGTCTCACGCCGTCTCAAATAGTGAATTGAAAATATTTTTACAAAGACTTTTTGAAAATTAACCAAAAATTATAGGTTTTTAACATGAAAAAACCAACTTTTAGGAAGTTTTAGTAAAAAAATCTCCGAATTCACTCGATTTTCGTTATAATAGACGAGTATGTAACAGATGAATTGACAGAAAGATGGAGGCTATTAGTGTGATCCAATTTGTAAAACAATTAACGAATGATCAAAGCCGGCGTTTGAAAGCGTACGAACGACGGGTCGCGCGAATCAACGACTTAGAGACAACGATGCAAGCACTCTCGGATGACGAGATGCGTACATATACGGAGACGCTCAAGGCACGTCTCTTGGATGGAAAGAAAGTCGATGACATCGCCGAAGAAGGGTTCGCCCTCGTCCGCGAAGCATCGGTCCGCGTGCTCGGGATGCGTCATTACGACGTCCAGCTCATCGGTGGATTTGCCCTTCTCGAAGGAAACATCTCGGAGATGCCGACAGGGGAAGGGAAGACGCTCGTCGCCGCTTTGCCGAGTTACGTCAAGGCGCTTGAAGGAAAAGGCGTCCACGTCATCACCGTGAACGAATACCTCGCGACACGTGACGCGAAGCAAATCGGACAAATTCCGTTCTCAACAGCCGCGTGGGAACAGCTCGCCCGGACGAACGTGTCGACGCCACCGGTCGGCGAGAACGAGTTCAACATGATGCTCGTCCACATCGAGACGAACGAGTCGGACGTGACGGCGACGCTGTTGCTCCGAAACGGCTATGGCCAAGACTTGAACGTCGAACAGTTACCGCTCGAATTGATGTGCGGGGACGAAGCGGTCGCCTTGACGGTCGTCCGCCTCACAGAAGCGGTGCGCGGGAAGCATGCTTACCCGGTGCGGGCGACGTTTGAAGCGATTGAAGCAACAGGACCATTCACGTTCATAAAGATAAGCCCAGGTTTTCCGCGACACGGAGAACTTGGGCTTTTGTTTTGGCATATATCATTGATATCCATTTCAAACACTAATGGCGTCGCTTATAAAAAAAGATTAAAGGGATTATCTAAAAATTAGCATAATCATCTTATTATGTAACGTATTTACTATTACAATACTTTTTTTGTATTATTATTGTAATTAGTTTTATAAAAAGGAATAAAAAGGAGGTAATTTAATGAAAAATTCATTTCTTTTAAAAAGTTTTATTTTTTCTACTATTGTCATTTTACCCATTGCTCAAATAGGAACCGTTGAGGCAACGTTTAATTTAAAAAGCGTAAATGAAAATCGAATTGCAGATATGTCTACAAAAATGAAGCAAAAATTACTTGATAAAATTCCTAAAAAAATGCATTCGTCTTTAAGAACGGTAAACTCTGAGCAGTTGATTGTCTCTGTTGCTAGTGGACTTACTGAAGCGATTTTAATTGCAGAAGGAGATAAACAATCCATATGGAGTAAAGACTTCGTCGAAGGAGAATTTGAAATTCAGAAGGTAATTCCAATATTTGATTTAAGTGAAGAAGCAATAGAAACTATGTTGATTTTTGATCATGGATATATCATTGTAGATTCTGTTTCAGGAGAACTCGTCAGATACTCACATGAATCAGTTCAAGAAGGATACTTTGAAGAAAGCTCAAAATTATATTCGGATGGTTTCGGCTATTTTGCAATTGACGAACATAATAATATAGTGGATAAAAAATACTCAAATAAATCTTTAAAGGAATTAAAGAG
This sequence comes from Exiguobacterium sp. s189, assembly GCF_018617615.1. Taxonomy (NCBI): domain Bacteria; kingdom Bacillati; phylum Bacillota; class Bacilli; order Caryophanales; genus Exiguobacterium; species Exiguobacterium sp. s189. The sequence goes on from NZ_JACSKM010000003.1 coordinate 180,576, forward strand.
AGAATTTAAAAAAGTAAATAAATCTAGTGAAAAAAATCAAGAACCTCTTATTGAAAATGTAGAAACTGCAGAAGAAATTTTAGATTCTATCTATTACGGGGCCAATGAAGGGAATGGTGTAGGGGACAAAATTACTGATCCAAAATTATGGCTATTACGGTATTATCCTAATAAGGAAAGTGGGATTACCAACTTAAGCGTAACTCAAATTGAAAGCGCTACAAAAAGTGTTGGCGAAATTAATCAAGATTTGACAATCTATAAAGAAAAAAATGACTGCGCAGTAATTGCAACTTTAGAAATTATTAATTATCATTACGGTTCGCAAAGTCAGACGAATAGAGACAAAGGCTATGCCGCTATGATTAAATCGTCTTATTTTAGTTCTGCGAATGGAGTATACTGGTATCATAATGATGATCTTTTTAAAGTAGGCGCCCAAGCTATGGGAAAAGGAACTCAGTCTACTGCAAATGATCCAAGTTGGAAACTAGGCGCCAGCTATAGCGAATATAAGAGTTATATTAATTCTTACGGACCCTCATACTTAAGTATCAATCATGCTCCTTACGGTGCTCACACTGTCACAGTTAAAGGCTATGCAAAATATAAAACAGTTTATAAAGATCGATTTGCAATTACGAGAAGCTTTACTAACGAGTTTGTTCGCATTAACGACCATTGGGCAACTACAACAGGCGATGCATATCTTTACCTTAATAGAACGGCATCTGCAGCTTGGTATTTACAAGGAATAACACCAGATTAATCATGAAAGTAGGGTCCCATCATGAAGAAGTTAATAAGTATTTTAGGGTTTCTAATTGTTATTGTGGGAGTGCTTTTCTATATGAATCAATCTTCGATTAGTAAAGCAAAATCACTAGTGGATGGGAATGATTTTGAATTTATCGTTGAATCTGAAAGCCGATTTTTCGAGAATCCGAATAACCCTTCTTTTTTAGTTGATAATGAATCGTTTGTTGTCATTGATGAAGAGAATAAAAAATATTTAATGCTTTCATCTAAAATTCCTTTATCTTCTGAAGATGAGAAAAATATTGAAAAGATTCAAAATGATTTTGAGATGTATGAAACGGAAATTTCATCAAAACATGAGATTATAAATGCTCAAGAATTTGAAGTTTCAACTAACTATCTATACAAGGTTATTTTCAAAAATAAAGAAGAAAAAAATCCTTACTTAACTTTTTACTATGATGAGAATTCCTTCATTAACACATTCGATGAAGGCTTTAAAAAATTAAACGATTTTTAAAAAGTTGTTTCTTAAGTCACATAAGTACCCACAGAGCAGATTAATTACTTGAGAACGCATCACTATACGATTAAAAAGAAAACGCGATGTATGGGAAAATTCAACACTACATGAAAAAGCTCAACTTCTCCGATTGGAGGGGTTGAGTCTTTTCGTGTACTTATTCAAACGGGGTATAAATATGGTCCGTGTCCGTGTCTAGGACGAGATCGATGCTCACCTCGTCTGAATACGGAATACGGTCAAAACCGTAGAGCCGACAAAACATGTCCGGAAAGTCTTGTATATAGGTCACCATTTCTTTCGTTTGTCGATACATTTCACTTATTCTCTGTTTGGAGCACTTCTTTCCGCTCAGGCAAACGCTGCCCCAATAGCCATCAATTTCGATAATCAACGAGCTCCCTCTCCTCGCAATTAGTGTACTTTCATCCTAGTCTAAATATCCGTCAATTTTTACAAAAAATAATGGTGGCGTTTACAAACGGGTGGTATAGTGAAAGAGGTTAGGTCATTTTTTGTAAAAAGGGGAAATGAACATGAAAACAGCCTTAAAATGGTCGATCGCGACCGCGCTCGTGTTACCAACCGTTTTACCGCTACAGGCACCAAACGTTTTGGCAGAAGTCGACGAGGATATCGTCAAGCTCCGTTTCTTAGAGACGACAGACTTACATACGAACATCACGAACTATGACTACTTCCAAGACAAAGTCGACAACACGATCGGGTTGACGAAAGTCGCGACACTCATCAATGAACATCGTACAGCCGCTGGGGAATCGAACACGTTCTTGTTCGATAACGGCGATACGATTCAAGGGACACCGTTTGGCGACTACGTCCGTGAGCTTCAAGCGGGCAAGAATGAAGCGTTCGAACATCCGATGTATAAGGCGATGGCAGCACTCAACTATGACGCCGTCACACTCGGGAACCACGAGTTCAACTTCGGGCTCGAATTCTTGTACAACGCGATGGAAGGATCGAAAGGGAAGCTCCGTTTCGTCAACTCGAACGTCAAAGACTTAGAAGGCAACCCAATCGTCTCGAAGTTCAACGTGGATGGACAAGAGGTCCAAATCATCGAACGGACGGTCACAGACTTGGACGGGGAAACACATACAATCAAAGTCGGTGTGTTCGGTGTCGTTCCGCCGAAAATCATGTCATGGGATTCAGGGAACCTACAAGGCCGCGTGACGGCAGAGGACATCATCCCATCGGCACGTGAATCGGTTCAAAAATTGAAAGACCAAGGAGCAGACGTCGTCGTCGCGCTCGCGCACTCAGGCATCGGCGAAAGTGCAGCACTTGCGGACGAACAACTCGACAGCGAAGAGAACGTCGGATATGCGCTCACGAAGATTGATGGGCTCGACATGGTCATGACGGGGCACCAGCACGGTCGCTTCCCGGATGCGAAAGGTATGTTCGCTTCGTTCCCGAACGTCGATATGGCAAAAGGGACGATCAACGGCAAACCGGTCGTCATGGCGAACAACCAAGGGAAAGACCTCGGCGTCATCGATTTCGAACTCGAGCTCGTCGACGGCAAATGGCAGATTCTTGACGCATCGGCCGCGCTCGACACGGTGACAGCCGATACGGCGGTCGACCCGACAATCCAAGCGTTGATCGAAGACGACCACTTGGCGACGATCGACTACATCAACCAACCGGTCGGACAAATTCAAGACGATATTCAAAGCTACTTCGCGCTCGTCCGTGACGATGCATCGGTCCAGTTCGTGACGAACGCACAGAAATGGTACGTCGAGAAAGAACTCGAGACGAACCCAGAACTTTCACCGTACAAAGGTTTGCCACTCTTGTCGGCAGGGGCACCGTTCAAAGCGGGCGGTCGTGAGTTGACGGACGCGAGCTATTACACGAATATCCCGAAAGGTCAAATCGCCTTGAAGAACGTGGCGGACCTCTATGTCTATCCGAACACGCTCGAAGTCGTCAAAGTGACAGGGCAGGACGTCATGGACTGGCTCGAGATGTCAGCGGGGGCATATGACCAAATCGAGACAGATGGGGAAAACCTCCTCAACCTCCAGTTCCGTAGCTATAACTTCGACGTCCTCGACGGCTTGACGTATGAGATCGATGTCACAGGTCCGGCGAAGTTCGATGTCGGCGGGAAACTCGTCAACGAGAACGCCAACCGTGTGAAGAACGTCGAGTATAACGGTCAACCGATCACGATGGACCAAGAGTTCTTGGTCGCGACGAACAACTACCGTGCCGGTTCGTCTTCATTCCCGGGTCTCGGTGGCGGGAAGAACATCGTCTATCGCTCAGCGTATGAGACACGTAACGTCATCTCGGACTATATCGTGTCGAGTGGCAGCAACTTGGACTATAAAGCCGACAACAACTGGAAGATTGTCACGGACGCGAAACGTACTGTGACGTTTGAGACGGCGGATGCCGGCAAGCAGTACTTGAACCTTTACGAAGGCATCGAAGCGACGGATGCGACTCGTGCGGACGCGGCAGGTCGTCTCTTCCGGACGTATACGCTCGGTCTCGAGCCGACAGCACCAGAGTTCGTATTGACTCTCACGGTAGATACAATCAAACCGGGAGCGAAACGCGTGACGGGGATGACGGCTCCTGGAGCTGACGTGACGCTTCGTGACGGCAATCGTGTATTGACTGAGACGGTCGCGGATGAGAACGGGGAATACGTACTGTCTGTCAAACCGCTCAAGCTTCGCCAAACAGTCGAAGTCGTCAGTGAAAAAGACGGTCAGACGAAGTCAGAAATGAAAGTCGTCGGTGCCGGCCACGTCGGTGAACCAGCGCTTCGTTAATTGGAAATGAGCTTCCTGAATGGGGGCTCATTTTTTGTGGCAAAAATGTGAATGAAAACCCTTACATTTAATAGATTATTCTTGTATAATCAATCATGTAATCGGTTACATGACACATGTAAACCGAAGAGCTGACGGGGATCAGCTACATATGGACGGAAAAGGGGACTGACAGATGATTACATTCTTTGTCGCACTCGCACTACTTTTGGTCGGGTATTTGGTATATGGTCGTTACGTCGAGAAGACGTTCGGCATCAAGGAAGAGCGGACGACGCCCGCTTACGCTTCCCAGGACGGCATCGATTACGTGCCGATGGGTAAAAAGCGGAACTCGATGATTCAATTATTGAACATCGCCGGTGTCGGACCAATCTTTGGACCGATCATGGGGGCGCTCTACGGACCGGTCGCATTTCTTTGGATCGTCTTCGGGTCGATTTTTGCCGGGGCGGTACACGACTATTTGACAGGAATGATTTCCCTTCGGAATAACGGGGCACACTTGCCACAACTAGCGGAGAAGTTCCTCGGACGCTCGCTCCGTCATATCGTCAACGGATTCGCACTTTTACTTCTTTTACTCGTCGGAACAGTGTTCGTCACGTCTCCGAGTAACATGATCAACAACTTGTTTGATGGAAACGCATCGACACTCATGTTCGTCATCTTCGGCGTGTTCGCCTACTATATCTTGGCGACGCTCCTTCCGGTCGATAAGATCATCGGGCGCATCTACCCGTTCTTCGGGGCATTACTCGTCGTCAGTGCTATCGGGATCGCGGTCAGCTTGTTCGCACAAGGCTACCAAATCCCAGAAATGACATTGACGAACATGCATCCGGACGGCTTGCCGATCTGGCCGCTCCTCTTCTTCACAATCTCGTGTGGGGCGCTCTCGGGCTTCCATGCGACACAGTCGCCGATCATTTCGCGGACGACGATGAAAGAAAGCAACGGCCGTGAGATCTTCTACGGTATGATGATCGCGGAAGCCGTCATCGCCATGATTTGGGCTGGGGCTGCGATGGCCATCTTCGAGCCAGGTGAATTGCTTGGACTCATCAACTCAGGGACGCCGGCACTCGTCGTCCAAGAAGTGGCGACACTCATGCTCGGTAGCATCGGTGGAACGCTCGCGATTCTCGGTGTCATCGTCTTACCGATCACGTCAGGCGACACGGCATTCCGTAGTGCCCGTATGATCATCGCGGACTACTTGTCGATCGCACAGAAGAAGTTCTCGTCGCGCCTCTGGATCGCACTTCCACTCTTCGCGATCTCATACGTGCTCACGAACATGGACTTCCAGATGCTTTGGCAATACTTCAACTGGGCGAACCAGACGACGGCGGTCATCGCACTGTTCGTCGGGGCGATGTACCTCTACATCAAAGGGAAGAACCATTACATCGCGCTCCTTCCGGGGACGTTCATGTTGTATGCGGTCTGGTTCTATATTTTGACGGCACCGATTGGATTCAAGCTGGACGGGGTCCTTCCGTATGTCATTTCGACACTCGGTACGTTGACGCTGCTCGTCTTGTTCCACAAACGGGCACGCGCGATGCGGGCTGCACAAATGGAATGTGACGTTCCGGTGAAAGAAGTCGCATAATCTCGACACGGGCTAATCGGTAGCCCGTGTTTTTGTTTGCGTTCGAATCGGGAAATGTCCATACTAGAAGGAACAGTTATGGAAGGTGGGAGCATATGAAACAAGAACAACTCAAAGAGATGCTCCATGCCGACACGCTCGGGGAAGAGATTGCGAGCGCGATCACGCACGGCTTAGGAGTCATCTTCAGCATCGTCGCCCTCGTCTTACTCGTCATGAGTGCGACGGAAAGTGGGAGCACGTGGAACGTCACGGCGGTAAGTGTGTTCGGGGCATCGATGATTTTACTCTACTTATTCTCGACGCTCATGCACGCCATCCCGCATCCACGGGCGAAGCGGGTGCTGCAAGTGTTCGACCACGCGGGGATTTACTTACTCATCGCCGGAAGCTATACGCCGTTCGCCCTTGTGACGCTTCACGGGACGCTCGGCTGGACGTTGTTCGGGATCGTATGGGGAGTGGCGATTCTCGGGATTGTCTGGAAACTGTTTTCGACCGGGAAGTATATGTGGGTGTCGAATGTGACGTATCTCGCACTCGGCTGGATCTGCATCATCGCCATCCGTCCGCTATATGAATCACTCGGGCATCAAGGGTTCATGCTTCTCCTCGCGGGAGGGATCGCCTATTCGGTCGGAATCGTGTTTTATGTGTGGCAAAAACTGCCGTTCAACCATGCGATTTGGCACTTGTTCGTCCTAGCCGGAAGTGTGTTCATCTTCCTCAGTATTTTGCTCTATGTCGCACCTTCGACAAGCCTATAAGACAGCCGTCCTACGGGGCGTCTGTCTTTTTTGAAAAGTTGGGAAGAAAGTGCTGCAAACGGTTACAAAAATACAGACGAATTGACGTTTGTGTGTCATAATAATTGCAGACATCATCATAGAGATAGATGGGTGTAAAAGTAAGGGGGAAAATCAGATGGAAAAAGTGTTGCGCGATGGATTTATCTACATGTCACAAAACAAAACACTCAACAGTTTGGCAAAGAAATATGGCCTACGATTTGGTGCATCACGCTTTGTAGCAGGGGAAGACTTTAAGGCTTCCGTTCCGACGATTCGCGAATTGAACGCGAAAGGGTTGTCGGTCACGGTCGACCACCTCGGGGAATTTATTAAGACGGTCGAAGAGGCGAATACGAATCGCGACGAGATCATGCGTGCGATTGAAATTATGGCAGAAGAGCAATTAGATGCCTATATGTCACTCAAGTTGACGTCACTCGGATTCGATATCTCGGACGAGTTGATTGAAGACAACATGCGTCAAATTTTGACGGTCGCACAAAGAGTCGGGGTCTTTGTGGCCATTGATATGGAAGATGAGCAGCGCTGTGAGAAGACGCTCGAATTGTTCAAAAAGCTGAAGTCTGAATTCGAAGGTCTCGGGACGGTCATCCAGTCGTACTTATATCGCTCGGAAGATGACATCAATCACCTCGCACCGCTCAAGCCGAACCTCCGGATCGTCAAAGGGGCATACAAAGAGCCGGCGACGGTCGCGTTCCCTGAAAAAGAGGACGTCGACCATAACTACGTGAAGCTCGTCAAACTCCATCTTGCGAACGGGAACTACGCATCCATCGCGACACACGATGACCATATGATTGACGCCGTCATCGAGCACGTCAAAGAAAACAACATCCCACTCGACCAGTTCGAGTTCCAGATGCTATACGGCATCCGCGTCGAGCGTCAACTCGAGCTCGTGCGCCAAGGGTATAAAGTCCGCGTCTACGTGCCATACGGCCGTGACTGGTACGGTTACTTCATGCGCCGCCTCGCGGAGCGTCCGGCAAACGTGGCGTTCGTATTAAAAGGAATGGTGAAAAAATGAGAAAAGCACGAACGTCCGTCAAGGATGTTCGTGCTTTTTTGATGTGTTCTCTATTATTTAATGACATCGATTCGTTCGGCCCTCGCTATAGTGGAGGTGTTGTCAGTTGTGGATTCGTCTAACCAAACGTTGACCTCTAGCGGACTGTGCAGTTGTTCCATCTCGTCATTCAAATCGGACATATCTACCCAAACTTGTCCGTCGGATTGATTGTCAACTAACATCATTCTCTTCTCAACATTCACTTCTAAAATGGTCCCTTGAAGATCGACCTCGCTATAATCTTTGTCTTGAATGGAAGAACAGCCTGCGATTAAGCCGAAACAGAGTGGGGCTACAAGGAGCAAACTGATTCGTCCTTTGAAGAAAATCTGATCGTGGTTCATGAATGAATTCTCCTCCTTGACCGAAGTCATACATTTGGCGAGATAGACAAATATTTTTCGAGTGTCCGATCGATTTCAAGCTGTTCAGCTTCACTGATTCCTTGTCTTGCTTTTGGAATGATCAGTGCCTCATCTTCTTCATAATACAAGAAGCGATATGTTTCGTCCTCGTTCACTCTTTTAATGGATTCCCAAGGAACTTGAGTCGTTCGATGAATGTTTGTACTAACAGAATGAACTTCGACGTGAGTCTCATATAACTGAAGGGTGGTCTCTTTTGGCCAAGTCTGACTCTTTTGCAAGAAACGACGATTTAGTCGCAACATATACGGTGCATATAGATCATTTAAAAGTGGTGTCAGCAAAAGTGCGAACAAGAATCCGACGATGACGGCAGTCAATATATGTAATGTGGTCGACTCAGGTCGATACGGGAAAAAGAGTGTCCCTAAATACCCGATGGCAATCAGAATGGCGCGCATATATTTCATCCATACTTTACGTCTTCTTTTATGTTCTTCAGTGTGATGGATCAATTCTCTTTCAAAAGATACGGCATCTTCTACTGTCATTTGATACGTGAACGTCAATTCGTCCACTCCTTTCAAACTTCTTTGTCAATCAGCATATTGATTTGATTACTTTTTGATAGTTAGACGGTCTTGTAACCATCGATTAATTTCAGTTTGGTCGATTTCACTTATTCCGTGATTCCGCTTTGGGATGATAAACACTTCATTTGTTTGGAAATATAAATAGCGGTTTGTTTCATCTTCACTCATTTTTTGAATCGCTTCCCATGCCACGTGTATATGTTTGGTGACATTACGGTGGGTTGAATGAAATTCAATGCCGCTTTCACTCAAGCGTAAGGTGATTTTTCTTGGCCACTTCGTATCCGTTTTTAAAATGAGTCGATTTTGTCGGAGAACGATGTTTTGATAGAGTTTCGTGATGAATGGCAAAAGCAACACCCCGATAATCAAACCTCCGACAAGTGGATATAACGCATTCTGTTGAGGAAATACATTAGCCAATAATAAAATCCCATAAAAAATGGCGAGTATTTCTAATACAACTGTAAAGGCAATTCGTCTTTTTTTATGAAATGGTAATTGGTGAAAGGAACTTTTTTGAAGAGCGAAAAAATCATGTTCCGTTAAGTGATAGTGAGTGGTCAATACGTTTCCTCCATTCTATAGAAAGTGGTAATCTCTTCCTTATTGAAACATAGAAAAGATGGAGAAGGGAAACAAAAGGAATTAACAAAAAAAGACCCAGCAATCGCTGAGTCTAACCTATTATCCATTAATCACTGTACCGCCATTGACGTGAATGACTTGACCACTGACATACGTCGAGTCATCGCTTGCAAGATAGACATAGGCCGGTGCGAGTTCGGCCGGTTGCCCCGGACGTTTCATACCGGAAGAGTCCCCGAACGATTTCACTTTCTCTGCATCAAATGTTGACGGGATAAGCGGTGTCCAAATCGGTCCTGGTGCGACCCCGTTGACGCGAATCTTTTTGTCCGCCAAGTTTTTGGCGAGCGAGCGGGTGAACGCGGTGATCGCGCCTTTCGTCGACGCATAGTCGATTAACTGATCGTTTCCTTCATATGCCGTAATCGAGGTCGTATTGATGATGCTCGCTCCTTCTTTTAAGTAGGGGAGCGCGGCTTTCGTTAAGTAGAACATGCTGAAGATGTTCGTGCGGAACGTCTTCTCGAGCTGTTCGTCCGAGATGTCGAGGAGTGATTCCTGCGGATGCTGCTCGGCGGCGTTATTGACGAGGATGTCGATGTGACCGAACGTCTCGAGCGTCTCCTCGACGATTCGTTGACAGAAGGAAGATTCCCCGAGGTCTCCTTGCAGCAAGAGGCAGGCTTGGCCCAAGTCTTCAATCCGTTCTTTCGTCGCTTCCGCGTCTTCGAGCTCGTTTTGATCCTTATAGACGATGACCGAGTTCGCACCTTCATGGGCGAAGAAGATGGCGACCGATTTCCCGATCTCGGAATCCCCGCCGGTGATGATCGCGACCTTGTCTTTTAACTTGTCACTTCCCTTATAGTCTTCCCGTTCATAGATCGGGAAGGGCTCCATCTTCGAATCGATTCCTGGTTGGTGCGCCTGTTCTTGTGCGTCCTTTTTAAACGACTCAAAATCCTTTCGACTACCTGCAGTGTTCAGACGATTATCGCGCATGCGTACATTCCCCTTTCTGAATTTGACTCTTTTTGTCTATACCACATCGATTGAAAACTAATCGCTCAATCAAAAAATGGAATGAAATTGAAAAATGAACGCTTGCGAATGAATGTTCATTCATTTATGATAGAAGAGTAAACACGATGGTGATTGCGATTTTTTTTACGCGTGAAATGAATCACTATTCATTCTCATTTTAGGGGGGAACACTATGACGAGTCACATCGAACAATCAACCGACCTCCGTTTGACGAACTCAATTCGTTTTGCGGTCGTCATCGGTTCAGGAGTAATGGGGGCGGGGATTGCGGCTCACTTGGCGAACGCGGGGATTCGTTCGCTCATGCTCGACATCGTACCACGTGAATTGACAGCAAAAGAGGAAGCGAAAGGGTTGACGCTCGAGTCACCAGAAGTACGAAATCGCATCGCCTCAGAAAACCGTCAGAAGCTATTGAAACAAAATCCGGCACCACTTGCGACAGCCGACCATCTCAACTTCATCGAAGTCGGGAACTTAGAAGATGATTTAGAGCGTTTGAAAGAAGCGGACTGGGTCATCGAAGTCGTCGTCGAGCGCCTCGATGTGAAGCAACAGCTCTTCGAGAAGATTGCACCTTACATCCGTGAAGATGCGATCCTCAGCTCGAACACGTCAGGGATTTCCATCGAAGCGATGGCAAGTGCCCTTCCGGAAGGATTGAAATCACGCTTCCTCGGAACGCACTTCTTCAACCCACCGCGCTACTTGAAGTTGCTCGAACTCATCCCGACGGAGAAGACAGCACGCCCGGTCATCGACTTCATGTCACGCTTCGCGGAAGACCGTCTCGGGAAAGGTGTCGTCGAAGCCAAAGACACGCCGAACTTCATCGGTAACCGAATCGGGACATACGGTCTCCTCGTCACGTTCGAAGAGATGCTCAAGCAAAACGCGTCAATCGGAGAGATGGATTCGATCACAGGTCCACTCATCGGTCGTCCGAAATCAGCGACGTTCCGCACACTCGATGTCGTCGGAATCGACACGTTCGTCCACGTGGCGGGTAACGTCTACGAGACGCTCGAAGCTGGGGAAGAGAAGGACACGTTCGACGTCCCTTCAGAGATGAAGCAACTCGTGGAAAAAGGTTGGATCGGACAAAAGGCCGGTCAAGGCTTCTATAAGAAAGAAGGAAAGGTCATTCAGGAATTGAATCTTCAAACGTTCGAATACGAACAATTGAAAGCGATTACAGGTCCTGAACTCGATCAAATCAAGTCACTTCCTGGTTCGAAAGCGAAGTTGAAAGGTGCCATCTTGAACAAAGGTCGCGTCGGACAACTGCTCTGGCCAATCACGGCGAAGACGCTCGCTTACTCGGGACGTCTTACTGGAGAAATTGCAGACACAATCGTTGCGATTGACGATGCGATGAAGTGGGGCTTCGGTTGGAAATTCGGACCGTTCGAAATGTGGGATGCCCTCGGTGTTGAAAAATCAGTCGAACGTATGAAAGCGGAAGGCTACGACGTCCCGGCATGGATCGATGAGATGCTTGCTGCAGGCAACACGTCATTCTACAAGGGAGACCAGTATTACGATAAAGCGTCGAAGGCGTATGTCGAGAAGACCGTCAACCCGAAAGAATTGAAACTCAAGCCACTCGCAAAATCAAACGGCATCATCTTAGAGAACGGTGGGGCACGCCTCGTCGATATCGGCGATGACGTCGTCGCACTCGAATTCACATCACCAAACAACGCGATCGGTGTCGACATCATGCAGATGATCGAACAGTCGATTGACCGTGTCGAGCAAGACTTCAAAGGAATGGTTCTCGCGAACGACGGCAAGAACTTCTGTGTCGGTGCGAACCTTGCGATGATGCTCATGGAAGCAGAAGACGAGAACTGGTTCGAACTCGATTGGATCATCAACAAGTTCCAACAAGTCGTTCAAAAGATTCGTTATTCAAGTCGCCCGGTCGTTGCTGCACCATATGGCATGACGCTTGGTGGCGGAACGGAAATCAGCTTACCAGCAGCACGTATGCAAGCTGCGCTTGAGACATACATGGGTCTCGTCGAAGTCGGTGTCGGTCTCATCCCGGGTGGGGGCGGAAACGTCAACACGTATCGTCGACTCCTCGAACAGACGCCAAAATCGATGCAAAACATCGAGAAGGCTGCGCAACAGACGTTCGAGAACATCGCGATGGCGAAAGTATCGAAGTCGGCATTTGATGCGAAGACACTCGGTTACCACCGTGCGGTCGACGGGATCTCGATGAACCGTGATCACTTGACGTTCGATGCGAAACAGACGGTACTCGAACTTGCCGATGGGTATACGGCACCGGTTCGTGAGAAGTTACCAGTCGTCGGTCAAACGGGTAAAGCGACGCTCGAACTTGCGGCGTACGAAATGTTCTACGGCGGTTATATTTCAGAGCATGATTTGAAGATTGCGAAGAAACTCGCACATGTCATCAGTGGTGGCGATTTGGCATACGGTACGCTCGTCGACGAACAGTACTTCCTCGACATCGAGCGTGAAGCCTTCTTGAGCCTCATCGGGGAGCCGAAGTCACAACAACGGATGCAACATATGCTCGTGAAAGGCAAACCACTACGGAACTGATAAAGGGGGACATAACAGATGAGGGAAGCAGTCATCGTAGCCGGCGCACGGACGCCGGTCGGAAAAGCAAAACGCGGTTCGTTCCGTAACGTTCGTTCGGACGAGCTCGCGGGATATGCCATCAAGGCAACGCTTGAGCGTTCAGGATATAAAGGCCCGATTGATGACGTCATCATGGGTTGTGCGATGCCAGAAGCGGAGCAAGGGATGAACATCGCTCGCTATGCGGCGGTCCGGGGGGGACTGTCGCACGAAGTTCCAGCGATCACCATCAACCGCTACTGCTCGTCAGGTCTTCAAGCCATCGCAGATGCGGCGGCAAAAATCATGATCGGTCAAGCAACGGCGATCATCGCCGGCGGTATGGAGTCGATGAGCCAAGTACCGATGGGTGGTCACGTTATCCGTCCAAACCCGCACATCATGGAGACGGCACCCGAGTACTACATGAGCATGGGTCATACGGCAGAGCGTGTCGCGGCTGAATATAACATTTCGCGCGAAGACCAAGATGCGTTTGCTATCAACAGTCACCAAAAAGCGGCTGCAGCGATCGCGGGTGGCAAGTTCCAGGAAGAAATCGTTCCTGTGACGGTCATCGAACACGTGCTCGGTGAAGACGGGAAAGTCGCAGAAGTGGAGAAAGTCGTGAAGCATGACGAAGGTGTCCGTGCCGATTCGACAATCGAAGCGCTCGGTAAACTTCGCCCAGCTTTCAAAATTAAAGGTTCGGTCACGGCGGGTAACGCTTCACAAGTGTCAGACGGAGCGGCAGCAGTCCTCGTCATGGATCGTGAAGAAGCAGAACGCCAGGGGTTACAACCGATGGCGAAGTTCCTCTCGTTCGCAGTCGGCGGTGTCCGTCCGGAAGTGATGGGAATCGGTCCAGTCGTCGCCATTCCAAAAGCACTCGAAATGGCTGGCGTGAAGTTAGAAGAAGTCGGATTGTTCGAGTTGAACGAAGCGTTCGCGAGCCAATCACTCGGTGTCATCCGTGAACTCGGAATCGATCCATCGAAAGTGAACGTGAATGGTGGCGCTATCGCCCTCGGTCACCCACTTGGATGTACAGGGGCAAAACTTTCTGTCTCGATCTTGCATGAGATGAAACGACGTAATGAGAAGTATGGGGTTGTCACGATGTGTATCGGCGGCGGAATGGGCGCGGCTGGTGTCTTCGAATTACTTTAAGGGGGAATCGGATATGGAACGTACAGAACATGAATTGATTAAAGGCGGTAGCTTTGTCATTGACGCACTCGACGCAGAGCGTCTCTTCACACCAGAGGATTTCTCAGATGAGCATAAGATGATCGGGGACACGACAGCAGGATTCGTCGATGACCGCGTCATGCCAGTTCTCGAGCGCATCGAAAAACACGAGTTCGACCTCTCTGTCGAATTGTTGAAAGAAGCAGGCGAGCTCGGTCTCCTCGGAGCAGACGTTCCAGAAGAGTACGGTGGTTACCAACTCGATAAAATCTCATCTTCGATCATCACGGAGCGCTTCGCAAAAGCACGTTCGTTCGCACTCAGCTACGGCGCACACGTTGGAATCGGGACACTCCCGATTGTCTTCTTCGGATCAGAAGAGCAAAAGCACAAGTACTTGCCGAAACTCGCGACAGGGGAATGGATTGCAGCTTACGCGCTCACGGAGCCGGGCTCAGGGTCTGACGCCCTCGGTGCGAAAACGACGGCTGTCTTGAACGAGGCGGGCACGCACTACGTCTTGAACGGTGAGAAACAATGGATCACAAACGCTGGCTTTGCGAACGTCTTCGTCGTCTACGCGAAAATCGATGGCGACAAGTTCAGTGCCTTCATCGTTGAGCGTGACTTCAAAGGAGTCTCAACTGGCGCGGAAGAGCAGAAGATGGGGATCAAGGGATCGTCGACACGTACGCTCATCCTTGAAGATGTCGAAGTACCAGTCGACAACCTTCTCGGTGAAATCGGAAAAGGTCACGTCATCGCCTTCAACATCTTGAACGTCGGTCGTTACAAACTTGCAGTCGGTGCGGTCGGGTCATCAAAACGTGCCTTCGACCTCTCGGTACAATATTCGAACGAGCGTAAGCAGTTCAAGACACCAATCAGCCAATTCCCACTCATCCAAGAGAAATTGGCAACGATGGCAGCCAACATCTATGCGATGGAAAGCTCAGTGTATCGTACGGGCGGCTTGTTCCAAGATAGCCTCGACGCACTTGGTGACGATAACATGCGTGACGGATCAAAAGTGGCACAAGCGATTGCTGAATATGCGATCGAATGCTCACTCAACAAAGTATTCGCTTCTGAAACGTTCGACTACGTTGTCGACGAAGCAGTTCAAATCCATGGTGGATACGGATTCATGGCAGAGTATGAAGTCGAAAACCTCTATCGTGACTCACGCATCAACCGCATCTTTGAAGGAACGAACGAGATCAACCGTTTGATCGTTCCGGGTACGCTTCTCAAGAAAGCGATGAAAGGTGAATTGCCGCTCCTCGCAGAAGCACAAAAACTTCAAAAAGAGCTCATGAGCTACATGCCGCAAGAATTGGACGGCTCACCACTCGCACGCGAGAAGATGCTCCTTTCGAACATGAAGAAAATCAACTTGATGGTCGCAGGTACAGCGGTTCAGAAGTATCAACAAGACCTTCAAAACGAACAAGAAATCTTGGCGAAGATCGCAGACATGATCAGTGCCATCTACGCGCTTGAAGCAGCCATCGCTCGTACAGACAAAGCGATCGCACGCACAGGCGAAGAGAAGAACACGCTCAAAGTCCGCTACACAGAAATCTTTGCGGAACAAGTGTTCAAACAAGTCGAACTCATGGCGAAAGAAGTATTGTATGCAGCGGCGTCTGGTGACGAGCAGCGCATGCTTCTCTCGGCAATGAAGAAGTTCAGCCGCTACCAGCCGATCAATGTGATCGGGACGAAGCGTGAAGTCGCAGCGAGCCTCATCAAAGCGAACAAGTTTATCGTGTAATCCAATCGACAGAAAGGGTGGACCGGACGCGGTCGACCCTTTCTTTTTGGTCTGTTCGCCACGTACAATAGAAACGAGGGGGAGAGACGATGAGAACACGCGATAAATTGCTTGAACGAATGGAACAAATCGGAGAATCGGTTGCCGCACACGAAGGAACGCTGATGCTGCTGGCATTAGGGTCGATCGGACAAGAGACGGAGCGGTTGGATGATTACTCGGACCTCGATTTCTTTTTGATTGTCGAGGACGGGCAGAAGGCACGCTTTATCGACCGACTCGACTGGCTTGAAGTCGAGCCGCTTCACTATCAATTCCAAAACACGAAAGATGGGCACAAAATCATGTATCACGACGGCATCTACGGTGAGTTCGCCGTCTTTGAAGTACATGAACTCTCGACGATCGCCTATACACCAGGACGGGTCGTCTGGAGACGGGACGAAGCACTCGACGTGTTCGCGTCACCACGTCTCGAGATCGCGCGTGAAGCGACGGCTTACTATTATGAAGAAGCGTTGACGAACCTATATGTCGGCTTGCTTCGGGAACGTCGGGGCGAGACGCTCGCCGGATTCGAACTCGTCCAAGTCGCAGCCGTTCAAAACGTCTTGAAGGCGCTCGGTGGGCAAGGGGACCCGTTCAACCCGACACGTCGGGTTGAGTCGAGACATCCACAAATGATTTCTTTCTTGATAGGCGGGGTATTAGGATATGGCAAGTCGGGCGTCGCGGCGGCGGTCATCTTACGTTTTATCGAAGAGCGACATGCGGTCAATCCGACGATGAAGCGAGAGATCGAACGGTTGCTTGAGACGTGAATTGATTTCTCTAGATGTGCTACATTGATGAGAGAGGTGATGAACAGATGGTGACACTATACGGCTATCCACCATGCAGTACGTGTAAAAAAGCAGAAAAATGGTTGAAAGAGCAAGGGGTCGAGTATACATACGTTCATATCGTCGAATCGACACCGACGAAAGAAGAACTCGCCGAGCTTTGGAAACAATCGGACTTACCGCTTAAGAAATTCTTCAATACGAGCGGGCAAGTGTATCGGAACGAAGGCATCAAAGACAAGCTACCAAATCTATCAGAAGACGAACAACTCGAGCTATTATCTAGCAATGGTATGCTTTTGAAGCGTCCAATCGTCACAAATGGTGAAAAAACGACGGTCGGATTTTCAGAAAAGTCCTTTACGGACGTTTGGGGCTAAGTGCTATAATACAGATGTGAGTCTAATTTATTTGAGGGGGAAGTTAGGATGAGCAAAGTACCAGCAAATTTACGTTATTCAAAAGAACATGAGTGGGTAGAAGTGAACGGAACGAAAGCCCGCATCGGCATCACGGATTTCGCACAAAGCGAACTAGGGGATATCGTGTTTGTGGAACTCCCAGAAGTTGATGGTACAATCCTACTCGACGAGCCATTCGGTTCAGTCGAATCAGTCAAGACGGTCTCTGAGTTGTATGCGCCAGTATCTGGACGCATCACAGCAGTAAACGAAGACCTTGCAGATTCTCCAGAACTCGTCAACGAGTCACCGTTTGAAAATGCATGGATGGTCGAAGTTGAGTTGACGGAAGAGTCAGATCTCGACAAGCTCATGTCTGCAGAAGAATATGAAGCGATGATTCAAGGATAAGTAAAACCGGCCTCTCCTAATTGGAGAAGCCGGCTTTTTTAATGCTTACTCGAAATCGAGACGGTAGTGGTCCGATTTGACGAGCGTCGCCCGTTCGAACACACGATAGAAGAAAATCCCGAGTCCGACTGGAATAAGCCCGAACAAGACGATCACGAGAAGTACGTTGAACAAGGCGAATCCGCCAGGCATGAGTTGTAGCGCGTTTACCGGTCCGATGAGTCCAGATACGCCAAACCCTGCGCTGATTGGAGTCCCCTCGATTCTTAATATACCAGCGAGCGCACCGAGGATGGCCGCATTCGCCAAAATCGGAAGCATCATAATCGGGCGTCGGACGAAGTTTGCCATTTGAATCTTCGGTGACCCGAGGAAGTGGGCGATCGATGTACCGGTCGCGTTCGCCTGCCAACCCGCGATGGCGAGACCGAACCCAGCGGCGACGACGCCGAGGTTTGCCGCACCGGCTGCAACGCCTGATAGACTGATGGCCGTCGCAATCCCGACAGTCGAAATCGGCGAGACGATGATGAGCGAGAACGCCATCGCGATCAAGATGCCCATGAGAACCGGTTGAAGATCCGTCATCGTCATGATGAGGTATCCGATGTATGTCGTAATCTGTGAGATATACGTCAATAAGAAGGCACCGATGCCGCCTGCGACGACAATGACTGTCATCGGCATGACGATGACCGTATACGTCTTCAAGTGGGGAGCGAGCTTCATGACAAGAATCGTAGCGATCGCAGCGGTCACACCGGCTGTGATCACGTCACCGATTCCGGCCATCACGAACGCACCTTCGTTAATTCGAACGGCGCCACTGCCGACATAGGTTGCGATGGCAATCGTTCCAGCCTCTAAAATCGATCGCCCGAACTGCATCGCGACGGCAAGACCGATAATGGCCGGGAGGAGGCGCATCGCAATCGTCGTCGCATCCAATATAAATTGAAGAGACGGAAAATAAGGGAGTATAGCTTTCGTGAGTTCACCGAGCAGCGCGCTCGGGATGAGGGCGATCAGAATCGCCATACTGAGACCGTTTAAGACGTTCATCGTAAATTGCTTTGTCGTACCTGTTGCCTGTTCCGTCATCATTCATTCACCTGTCCTTCTTCTTTGCTGTTATGTACAAAAGCGATAAAGTTAGAACCCATATTATTCCTATCCGACAAAAGAGTCAAGAGAATCATTGAAAAATTCTGAAATTTCACGAAAGCACGATTTTTGAATGGAACTCGAACGACCATTATAATGACAGGAGAGGTGAGAAAAATGATTACAGACGGATTCTTATATATATACGCGCCAATGTGTGGTACATGCGCTGTCGCGGAGAAAATGTTGACGGTCGTCGAGGCGGTCGACCCTGAAATTCGGATTGAAAAGCGCGATGCGAACTATATCCCAAAAGAGCTTGAAGCTTATCAGGTGATGAGTGTCCCAGCACTCTTAAAGCTTGAAAATGGCGAGGTTCGGGATCGTCTTTATGCCTTTCAAAACGTGCAACACGTCCTCTCTTTCGTGAAGTGAGAGAGGAACATTAGAATAATCTGAAAATTTTAAATAATCAGTTGACACAGAAAGTTCACGAATGGTATATTCATTACAACATCTTACTTGAACACAAAATAGGACGCGATATTCCCGACATCAAGACGTTTTGGTGAAGCCGCTGCTACCTTTATACGAATACACGTTAGTCTTCCCTTCGATTGTCCCCCAAAAAAATCAAGCGAAGAAAGACGTTCCGTATAATCGCACGGTCCAAGTCAAGATCGAGTGATGATTGGTGAATTTCCCCCATATAAGGATGTAAATCTTGAACGGGCAAAAGATTTTCATCTATGGGCTGTCCTTCCGTGACTCAAGGTGCTACGTTCTGTGTCGTCCTCGGACGGCACCTTTTTTTGATTTTTTTGAAAAATGATTTGACAGCAGAAAAAGCTGTCGCTATGATAAAGCTAATCGAATACACAACACTCTTATCAAGAGAGGCTGAGGGACTGGCCCTATGACGCCCAGCAACCGCGGAGCAATCCGAAATGGTGCTAATTCCAGCAAGGTGAGAAACCTTGAGAGATGAGAGCAATCGTTGTCCGTACGATAAAGTGCGCACGTTTGCTCAAACGTGCGCGCTTTTTTTGTTGTCAGGAGGGGAATGTATTGATTCAATTACGAAACGTCGCCAAATGGTTCGATACGAAGAATGGTCGTGTCCAGGCGGTCGATGATGTATCACTAACGATTGATCGCGGTGAAATTTTTGGAATAATCGGATATTCGGGGGCGGGGAAGTCGACGCTCATCCGATTGCTCAACCGCCTCGAATCACCGTCTAGCGGTGAAATCGAGGTCGCCGGGAGTGAGCTCACGAAGCTCAGCCCGAAAGAATTACGAGGGGTTCGCAAAAACGTCTCGATGGTCTTCCAGCACTTTAACCTTCTGTGGTCGCGCACGGTCGCAGAAAACATCAGCTTCCCACTCGAATTGATCGGGGTTCCGGCAAGTGAGCGGAAGCGTCGGGTTCAAGAACTCGTCGAGCTCGTCGGACTATCAGGTCGCGAAGACAGCTATCCGTCACAATTATCGGGCGGTCAAAAACAGCGAGTCGGGATTGCCCGCGCGCTCGCTACAAATCCAGAGGTGCTCCTCTGTGACGAAGCGACAAGCGCGCTCGACCCGAAGACGACGGATTCGATTCTTGAACTGCTCGTCAGCATCAATAAGAAACTCGGATTGACAATCGTCCTCATCACGCATGAGATGCACGTCATCCAAAAGATTTGTCATCGCGTCGCCGTGATGGAGGCAGGGAAAGTCGTTGAGACAGGTCAAGTCTCTGACGTGTTCCAACATCCGGAGCAGCCGATCACAAAAGAATTCGTCAAGCAAATCGGGGCGGTCGACGATCTGTCGCTCACGTTCGAACATTTGAAAGCACGCTATCCGAGTGGGCAAATCGTCAAATTGAAATTCTTGAACGAAACGGCAGAACAGCCGATTTTATCTGACGTCCTTAAGACGCACGACATCGGATTCAACATCATCGGCGGTAACGTGACTCAGTCACAAGTCGGTGCGCTCGGCACGCTATTCATCCAATTGATTGGGGAAGCACGAGAAATCGAACGCGCCATCGCGTCGATTCGTTCGCAATCAGTAGAAGTGGAGGTGGAAAGCGATGTTTCCTAACGTAGACTGGCAAATCATGATGGAACAGACATGGGAGACGTTATACATGACGCTCGTCGCAGGTGTCGCGACGTTTGTGATCGGACTCGCTTTAGGTTTGATTCTTTATATTACAAACGAATCGCTATTATTGAAGAATCGTCCAATTTACGTCTTCGTCAGCGCGATCGTCAACGTGTTCCGTTCGATCCCGTTCATCATCTTAATCATCTTACTCATCCCATTCACGTTGTTCCTGCTCGGTACCATGCTCGGTTCGACGGCGGCGCTTCCGGCACTCATCATCGGAGCTGCACCGTTCTACGCCCGTATGGTCGAACTTGCCCTTCGTGAAGTCGACCGCGGTGTCATCGAGGCAGCGGAATCGATGGGCGCGACGAAATGGCAAATCATTTATAAAGTGTTGATTCCGGAAGCTCTTCCGGCAATCGTTTCAGGACTCACGGTGACCATTGTGGCAATCGTCGGTTATACGGCGATGGCCGGTGTCGTCGGAGGCGGCGGACTCGGGAACTTGGCCTTCTTGGAAGGGTTCCAACGCTCACAAAACGACGTCACGTTCGTGGCGACGGTGCTCATCTTGATCATCGTGTTCGTCATCCAGTTCATCGGTGACCGACTCGTCACAAAAATTGATAAACGTTCAGCTTAATTACACATACACCATTTGGAGGGATTCATAATGAAAACTTGGAAAACAGTACTCGGATTGACAGCTTTATCAGCATTCACGGTTCTCGCAGCTTGCGGCGGGGAAGAGGCAGAAACAGGTTCTGGCGATGAAAAAACATTGGTTGTCGGTGCGTCGAACGTACCGCACGCTGAGATTTTAGAGCACGTACAAGAAGAATATGAAGCAAAAGGCTACAAACTCGAAATTAAAAAGTTCCAAGACTATGTGCTTCCGAACAAGACGCTCGCAAGTGGTGAGCTTGATGCGAACTACTTCCAACATGAGCCATACCTCAAATCACAAATGGCTGAAAACAAAGACTATAAATTCGCATCTGCGGGTGGCGTTCACATTGAGCCAATCGGTGTCTACTCACAAGACTACAAATCGCTCGACGAACTTCCTGAAGGCGCAGAAATCATCATGAGTTCATCGGTTGCTGACCACGGCCGAATTCTCACGATGCTCCAATCAGAAGGTCTCATCACACTTGCTGAAGGCAAGACAGTCGATGCGACAGTCTCTGACATCGTCGACAACCCGAAAGACTTGAAATTCAAGACGGACGTTGAAGCAGCACTTCTTCCGACAGCTTACAACAACGGAGAAGGCGATGCGGTCCTCATCAACACGAACTACGCTATCGATGCAGGTCTCAACCCACTTGAAGATGCCATCGCACTTGAAGGCGAAGACTCACCATACGTCAACTTGATCGTCACACGTGAAGGAGACGAAGAAGATGAGCGCGTCAAAGCACTCCTCGAAGTATTGACTTCTGAAGAGACACAACAGTGGATCTTAGACGAATACAAAGGTGCGGTCGTGCCGGTACAACAATAAGCAGTCTCGACTCAGGGGTCATCCCCTGGGTCTTTTTTTGTCTAGTGTTCTTTCATAAAGAGAAGTACACTACATATATGAAAGAAAAGGGGGGATTTGGATGAAGCTCAGACAGATTCATCCACTGACGTGGGGCGTCCTGTTCGGGACGTTTTTTGCACGACTGGCGACGTTTTTCGTCATGCCATTTTTTGCGATCTATCTGGCCACGCTCGGCTTTTCGGCGAGTGTAATTGGAACGATCTTTGCCGTGACGGCACTTTCGGGTCTGTTCATGAGCTTCTTCGGGGGGACACTCTCTGACCGATATGGGCGAAAACAGCTCATGCTGATCGGAATCGTGCTCAATGCCGTCACGTTCGCTGGTCTCGCGCTCGCGACCGAGTTGTTTTGGTTTTATATGTTATCGATGTTGATGGGCATGTCGCGATCTTTCTTAGAACCGGCTTCGCGGGCACTCATCAGTGACACGACGCAGGCAGACCAACGGGTCATCGTCTATAACGTCCGTTACTTCATGATCAATATCGCCGCGGCCATCGGGCCACTCTTGGCGGTCGTCCTATCACTCACCGGTGTAAAGACCGCATTCTTTGTCGTGACGGCAGTGTATATATTGTATGGAATCATCATCTCGATCCTGTTTTATAAGTATCCGTTTGAAGAAGGAGACGGGGTCAAGGCACGGCCACGCTTGACGGAGACGTTTCGCGTCCTACGAGACGACCGGACATTCCGTGCGGTCATCATCGGGATGATTTTCGCGATTATCGGTTACAGTCAGTTCAATTCGACGCTTCCTCAATTCATCGCATTAAGCGACGGGTTAGAAGACGGTTCGAGATTGTTCGCTTACTTATTGACGACGAACGCAATCACGGTGCTCATCGTCCAGTATCCAATTATGCGTTTCGGGATTCGTGTCTCGCCGATCAAGTCACTCTTCTTCGGCATTTCGACGTTGTCGTTCGGTCTTTTATTGATTGGGTTTGCGACAGTTGAATGGGTACTCTTTGTGGCAATGGCCATTTTCACGGTCGGCGAGGTTTTGATGTTCACGATGACGGACGTGTTGACGGACGAACTGGCGCCAGAACATTTGCGGGGAACTTATTTTGGGGCGATGGGGTTGACGTCACTCGGTCAGACGATTGGGCCGATTATCGGAGGCGTTTTACTCGATACGTTTGGCCAATCATCGCTTCCGGTGTTTGGGAGTTTGGCGCTCTTAACGGGATGTGGTGCCTTCTTCTTTGCTGCCGCAGTACGAGAGCGGAAAGCCGTCCTCGCGCTCGTCGAAGAGAATGCCGGATAATGTCTTGATTTCCTACTATTAGCATTCTCAACTTTTATCATTTTATTGAGAATGAATTCTAAGGTGAGTCGCTTGAAATAAAAAAATGACTAGTCTAAGATTAGAATATATCTAATCTACGCCATTCACTATGGCGAGAAAATACGGAAGGGGTATCCGAATGTCTAACGTACCACAAATGAAAATTGATGACCTCCGCGTCTCAATCGAAGGAAAAGAGATTGTCAAAGGTCTTAACCTAGAAATTAAAGGTGGCGAAATTCATGCCATCATGGGTCCGAACGGGACAGGTAAATCAACACTCGCATCAGCACTCATGGGTCATCCACTTTATGAGGTCACTGGGGGAAGCGTCGAATTAAACGGCGAAGATGTCCTCGAGATGGAAGTCGACGAGCGCGCACAAGCAGGAATGTTCCTTGCGATGCAGTACCCGGCTGAAATCAGTGGTGTTACAAACGCGGACTTCTTGCGTTCAGCAATCAACTCACGTCGTGAAGAAGGTCAAGAAATCTCACTCATGAAGTTCATCCGTGAACTCGATGCGAAGATGGAACTTCTCGAAATCCCTTCAGAAATGGCACACCGTTACTTAAACGAAGGATTCTCAGGTGGTGAGAAGAAGCGTAACGAAATTCTTCAAATGATGATGATTCAACCGAACATCGCTATCTTGGATGAAATCGACTCAGGTCTTGATATCGATGCACTTAAAGTCGTTGCTAAAGGCGTCAACGAAATGCGTTCAGAAGAGTTCGGTTGCCTGATCATCACGCACTACCAACGTCTCCTCAACTATATTGAGCCAGACTTCGTACACATCATGATGGACGGTAAAATCGTCATGTCTGGTGGCAAAGAGCTCGCACAGCGACTCGAAGCAGAAGGTTACGACTGGGTGAAGCAAGAACTCGGAATGACAGTAGACACAGAAGCGTAAGGAGGCTGTACGATGACCGTACAATTTGAATTGGATGCACAAGCGTTGTCGGCACGTGCAGAAGCGCTCGGCGGACCAGCATGGATGGTCAACCGTCGTAAAGAGGCAGCAGAACTTGCGCCGACACTTGCTTTGCCAAAAGTTGAAAAGATTAAGATTGATAAGTGGGACTTCGCAGCGGGTGATGTCAATCTCGAACCGAAAGACGGTTTGACAGCTGACATCGAATCACTTCTCGGAGACCACCGGACAAACGTGCTCGTTGAACGCAACGGTCATGTCGTCTATAACGAATTGTCGATGCCGGAAGGCGTCTTATTCATGGGAATCAAAGAAGCGATGGAGCAACATCCTGAGCTCGTTGAGAAATACTTCATGACGGAAGGTGTACGTGTCGATGAAGAACGTCTTTCGGCGTTGAACGCTGCCCTCACAAACGGTGGGGCGTTCATCTACGTACCGAAAAACAAACAATTGAAAGATCCGCTTCAAGCGATCTTCACGATGGAACAGGCGAACGGTGCCCTCTATCACCACACGATTCTCGTCGCTGACGAAGGCAGTGAAGTGACATACATCGAAAACTTCCTTTCTGGTACGAACGAACCGCACACGGTCAACGTCGTGACGGAAGTATTCGCTGGAGAGAACGCGAAAGTCGTCTTCGGTGGTGTCGATCAGCTCGCTGAATCAGCCCTTACGTTCATGAACCGTCGCGGTGTCGTCTATGCGAACGGTCGTCTTGATTGGGCGCTCGGTCACATGAATGACGGGAACTCGGTCGTCGAGACGAAGACTCACCTCGTCGGAGACAACACGTATTCGGATACAAAAGCTGTGACAATCGGTCGCGGTGCACAAAAACAAAACTTCAACATCCGTACCGACCACTTCGGAAAAGCATCTGAAGGGTTCATCTTGATTCACGGTGTCCAAAAAGACGCAGCTACTGCGATCTTCAGCGGTACATCGATGATTCACCACGGTGCGTCAAAATCGAACGGTGTTCAAACAGAGCGCGTCTTGATGCTCTCTGAAAAAGCACGTGGAGATGCCAACCCGATTCTTCTCATCGATGAAGATGATGTTATGGCAGGTCACGCGGCATCGGTCGGCCGTGTCGATGATGTTCAATTGTACTACTTGATGAGCCGTGGATTGTCTCGCCAAGAGGCAGAGCGTTTAATCATCCACGGATTCTTGACGCCTGTCGTCGAAGAACTTGCAATCGATTCGGTCAAAGACCGTCTCCGCGAAGTCATCGAAGGGAAAGTACGTTAAGATGTTGAACGCCTCGATTCGTGAACAGTTTCCGATTTTAGATCAGGAAATCAATGGACACCCGCTCGTTTATCTTGATAGCGCGGCGAGCTCACAAAAGCCGCTCGCTGTCATCGAGGCGATCGAGGACTATTATCGTCGCAACCATTCGAACGTGCATCGTGGCGTCCATACGCTCGGGACGCAAGCAACGGATGCGTATGAAGGAGCACGCGAACGCGTCCGCTCGTTCATCCATGCGGCGGTTCCTGAAGAAATCATTTTCACACGTGGGACGACGACGGCCATCAACTTGGTCGCGTCGAGCTACGGAGATGCGAATGTCGGTGAAGGCGACGAGATCGTCCTCACTCCGATGGAACACCATGCGAACTTGATTCCGTGGCAACAACTCGCCAAGCGGAAAGGCGCGACGCTTCGTTACGTCGAACTCACGCCGGACGGACGTGTCACATTGGATGCCGTTCAAGCTGTCTTATCGGATCGGACGAAAATCGTCGCGATGAGCCACGTCTCAAACGTGCTCGGTACAATCAACCCGATTGCCGAAGTCGCTCGACTCGCGCATGAGAAAGGCGCCGTCATGGTCGTTGATGCCGCACAAAGTGCACCGCATCGTAAACTGGACGTTCAGTCACTCGACTGTGACTTCCTTGCCTTTTCTGGGCATAAGATGCTCGGACCGACTGGGATCGGTGTCTTATATGGGAAGAAGCAACTTCTCAAAAATATGGAGCCGGTCGAGTTCGGTGGCGAGATGATTGACTATGTCGATTTATATGAATCGACGTGGAAAGACATCCCGTACCGCTTCGAAGCGGGAACACCGATTATTGCTGGGGCGGTCGGACTTGCGGCAGCCATCGATTTCTTAGAAGAAATCGGGCTTGAGAACATCGAAGCACACGAACGTGAACTCGCGTCTTACGCGATCGAGCAGATGAAAACGATTGAAGGAATCGAGATTTATGGTCCTGAAGATCGCGTCGGTCTCGTCACGTTTAACTTGAAAGACGTGCATGCGCATGACCTCGCGACCGTTCTCGATATGCAAGGCATCGCGGTTCGTGCCGGTCACCACTGTGCACAACCACTCATGCGTCTTTTGAAGCAATCATCGACGGCGCGGGCGAGCTTCTATTTGTACAACACAAAAGAAGAGGTCGACCGTTTCATCGAGGGATTACGTCAAACGAAGGAGTATTTCAATTATGAGTTTTAATAATCTCGACATGTTGTACCGCCAGGTCATCATGGATCACTATAAAAACCCAAGAAACCGTGGCGTCATCGAAGATGGCGTGACGGTGGACTTGAACAACCCGACGTGCGGGGACTCGCTTCGACTTCAACTACAAGTCGAAGACGACATCGTCAAAGATGCGAAGTTCGAAGGAGAAGGCTGCTCGATCAGTCTCGCCTCAGCATCGATGATGACCCAAATCGTCAAAGGAAAAACAGTAGAAGAGGCGCTTCAACTCGCCAACATCTTCTCTGAAATGGTTCAAGGCAAAGAGTACGACACGGATACGTTTGACCTCGGTGATATCGAGGCGCTCTCAGGCGTATCGAAATTCCCGGCTCGAATCAAGTGTGCCACGCTCGCGTGGAAGGCGCTTGAAAAAGGAGTAGACGAGGACGCGTAAGGAGAAGGAGGAGACCGATATGGCAAAGAACATGCCGGAAATTGGCGATTATAAATACGGCTTCCATGATCGGGACGTTTCGATTTTCCGTTCAGGCCGCGGCTTGACGACAGAAATCGTAGAGACGATCTCACGCATGAAAGAAGAGCCACAATGGATGCTCGACTTCCGTTTGAAGTCGTTGGATCACTTCAACAAGATGGCGATGCCGACATGGGGCGGAGACCTCTCGGCACTTGATTTCGACGAAATCACTTACTATGTCAAACCATCTGAAAAGACAGAACGCTCATGGGATGAGGTACCAGAAGAAATCAAACGTACGTTTGACAAGCTCGGTATCCCAGAAGCAGAGCAAAAATACTTGGCAGGTGTCTCGGCTCAGTATGAGTCTGAGGTTGTCTACCACAGCATGCAAGAAGACTTCGAAGCCAAAGGTGTCATCTTCAAAGATACAGACACTGCACTCAAAGAAGACGAAGAAATCTTCAAAGAGTACTTCGGGAAGTTGATTCCGCCGACGGACAACAAGTTCGCGGCCCTCAACTCAGCTGTTTGGTCGGGTGGCTCGTTCATCTACGTACCAAAAGGTGTGAAACTCGAGCAACCGCTTCAAGCTTATTTCCGCATCAACTCGGAAAACATGGGTCAGTTCGAGCGTACGCTCATCATCGTCGACGAAGGCGCATCGGTTCATTACGTCGAAGGATGTACGGCGCCGGTTTACACAACGAACTCGCTTCACTCAGCGGTCGTTGAGATCTTCGTCAACAAAGATGCATACTGCCGTTACACGACAATCCAGAACTGGGCGAACAACGTCTACAACTTGGTAACGAAACGTGCAGTCTGTGAAGCGGGTGGATCGATGGAGTGGATCGATGGAAACATTGGATCGAAGCTCACGATGAAATACCCGGCTGTCATCTTGAAAGGGGAAGGCGCACGTGGGATGACACTCTCGATCGCCCTCGCTGGTAAAGGACAGCACCAAGACGCTGGAGCGAAAATGATTCACCTCGCACCGAACACGTCGTCTTCAATCGTCTCGAAATCGATTTCGAAACAAGGCGGAAAAGTATCGTACCGTGGAATCGTCCACTTCGGCCGTAAGGCGAAGGGCGCGCGCTCGAACATCGAGTGTGACACGCTCATCATGGACAACGAGTCAACGTCAGATACAATCCCGTACAACGAAATCTTGAACGACCAAGTGTCGCTCGAGCACGAAGCGAAAGTCTCAAAAGTGTCAGAAGAGCAACTCTTCTACCTCATGAGCCGTGGAATCTCGGAAGAAGAAGCGACAGAAATGATCGTGATGGGCTTCATCGAGCCATTCACAAAAGAATTGCCAATGGAATATGCGGTCGAAATGAACCGTCTCATCAAGTTCGAGATGGAAGGTTCGATTGGATAAGGATTAACCGTCCGAATAACGTAAAGCGTGATTGATGTTTCATACATCAATCACGCTTTTTTATTTACGTTCGCGGGCAAGAGGTTAGATCGGGTCGAAAGGGAATAGAGTTATAAAAAGTTTTATAAAAATCATGCGTTCTGTCGAAATACGGTCGATTCATTCGTTACATATATAAGGGGCTTGTTCGAAGGGAGGCGGTATGGTGATTGATGAACGAAGCATAGACCAATTTGATACGATTTGGAATGAGCATTATAGTAAAGTATTTGCTACGTGCATGCGATACGTACACCACATCGAAACAGCAGAAGACTTGACACAAGATGTATTTGAGACAGCTTTTTCACATTGGACGAAACAAGGCGTTCCCACTTATCCGTCATCATGGTTAATGAAAGTCGCAACGTACAGAGCAATCGATAATCTAAGAAGAACGAAAAACTTCAATCAAAAATATGAAGTCCTTAAAACCGAGTACCTTGTTAAACAAAATTTCGCTAGCCAAATCGAACAAGATGCTGACGTTGGAAATGATATGCTCCGTCTAATGTTTATGGCATGCCACCCATCGCTTTCAAAAGAATCACAAATCGCCCTAACGTTGAAATACGTTTGTGGATTGACGACACATGACATTGCTAGTGCCTATTTGACAAGTGAGGTGACAATTTCACAACGGATTGTACGGGCAAAGAAGAAAATTCAGCGACTGTCGATCCCTTTTCATTTACCTGATCCGGAAAATGACGATCAACATCTGAGCAGTGTCCTTCAAATCATCTACCTTATGTTCAACGAAGGCTATTTAAATTCAAGTGGATATCAGCTTATTCGTCATGATCTTTGTCATGAGTCCATGCGTCTAGGGAGAGAATTATCAGTATGGCGCCCAGGACATGCTGAAGTCGAAAGCTTGAACGCATTAATGTGTTTTCAAGCCTCTCGCTTATCAACACGATTTAATCGAGAAGGTGAAATGGTGTTGTTAGAACATCAAGATCGTTCTGAGTGGGATCGAAAGTTGATTGATCAAGGGTTATCTCACTTATCACGAGCTATGCAGTTCGCGAAAACACCGGGATTCATCATGTATCAGGCATTGATTGCCGCGCAGCATGCCCAAGCGACACACTATGAGCGCACCGACTGGAAAACCATTATAAAGTTATATGATGGCTTATACGAACTGACCGGTTCACTTGTGGTTGCGCTGAATCGAACGGTGGCAATCTCAATGGTTCATGGTCCAGATGTCGCATTGGAACAGATACGTCAAATCGAACAAACAGAGCGACTCCGACACTATCATTTACTTTATAGCGTCAAAGGAAATTTGTTACATCGACTCGAGCGATATGATGAAGCCTCTCGAGCTTTTCAACATGCGTCTACGCTAACGGAAAATGAGAGGGAACGAGTATTTCTCACTCGACAGGCTCAAGCAAATCAATTGAATGGAAAGGAGAGATAATCATGTTATTTTTAGGAATTGGCTATTTCAATGCTGAAAAAATGGATGAAAAATCAGAACAGGAAATGGAGGAAATCATGAGTCAATGTGAATCATTCATGAAAGACCTTTATGCGAGTGACCGAGTGTTATTGGACTTAGGACTTGATACACGTATGAAAGTGTTAAAGCGTCAATCAAATCAGATTACGGTGACGGATGGACCGTTCACTGAAACGAAAGAAGTGATTGGGAGTACATTCTTGATCGAAGCCGATGATCTCGAGGATGCAGTCCGCATCGCATCCCTGCATCCGACGACTCAAGTGGAAGGAGTAGAAGAGCTGGGTTGGCGACTAGAAGTTCGACCGATTCATTACATCTATGACCGTAAAGAAACGTGACACAGTAAGATTCAGACGGGACGCGATAGCGTTCCGTTTTGTTGTCGAGAATATTTTGTATAATGAAATAAGGAGGCGATAACGTGACCCATCGATTTTTAGTAGAGAGCCGAGAGATTTATTCATTCATGAATCCCATGCTTGTCATTTGCCCGAGATGTGGGGGACAGGCTGATGTGTGGGAGAAGAATGATGAGGTGCGCCTCAGTTGTCTTCATTGCGGTCATTTGCAAATGAAGGAGAGCGGTACGAAGTACGTCGGAGAACCAATCGATGTTCATTTTGGTTTGCCGCTATTTTTACAAACAGGTTGTTGTGGTCATGTGTTATGGGCTTACAACCGTGAACACCTCAACTATATTAAATATTATATCGAGGCAAAGATTCGGACGAGCGAGGGAACGAACCGTAGTCTCGAAAGTCGATTACCCGCTTGGATGAAACGCAAGCAGAATCGTAAAGAAGTATTACGAACAATTGAAAAATTAGAGCTTATGATAGAAGGTTCAACAGCATGAACCGACGAGAAGAACTGCAATATATAGAGAGACACCAATTGACATCGGTAATGAACGAGACAAAATGGCAACGTCTCAATCGAGCTGTCTCTGAAGCGTTGACGCATGCGCCGTCGTATCAAATGAAATACTTAGGGGAGGATACGTTATTTCCAAGTGACTCGTTATCCGAGTATGAAATATCGTGGGGAGAGTGGGATGAGATTTGGCTGGAATCCCGTTTACGCTCCATCGAATGGATTCGTTTGCGACCAAGCGTACTGCTCTATAAGGGAGTGATTCTTGACCCAGATGTTTGTGATATGTCCACCGAACTCATTTCAATTTTAGAGAGAAAAAAAATTCCGTTCATTCTGGAAAGTGAGACGATTCAAATTTTTGGTTATGTTCGGAATACAGGAATCTTTGAATCGAAGTAGGATATTTAATAAATAAAAGTAGTCATAACGAATATCGTTGCTTATGGAGGTTATATTGAAAAAATTTTTATTTATATTTCTTTCGTTTATTTTTTGGTGGATTTTAATTGATGAGTTAATTTTATCCATTCCAACTAAAAATTTTACTCTATTGTTTCTTTCAGCTCTTTTTTGGGCTCCAGTATTTTCTGTTTTTATTACATTTTTAAGTGTTTATTACTTTGAAAAGCTCAGTAATCCCAAATTGTACTGGAGTATTGTGGCAACATATTCATTTGTCTCATTATGGAGTATATTGAAAATTGTCCGTATTTTATATTTTTAAAAATCTTTGAAGTAAGATCTTAATTACTTCAAAACAGTGAAAAGCCTCTGACTAAGTTTAGCTTATAAAAGAGAAAAGGCGAGTGACCCGATTGATGCTGGGTCACTCGCCTTTTGTACAATAAAATTTAATATATTCGTGTATTTTTCATGCGGCTTTTGTCGTTAAAGATGGAAGAGTCGGGTATGCTAAATAAGAGAATGATTCATGGAAAGGAAGGATCTACATGACACGTATTCCGCATAAAGATGATATTGACCCGAAAGACATCACCCGCATCGCCGTCATCGGTGCCGGGTGGGTCGGGGTCAGTTTTGCTTATCAATTATCGACGGCTGCCCTTTGCGAGGAGCTCGTCTTAATCGACTCGAATCACGCCAAGGCAGAAGGAGAGGCAATGGACCTGAATCATGGCATCTCGTTCGCCCCGACACCGGTCCGAATTTGGGCAGGGGACTATTCGGATTGTAAAGACGCAGACATCGTCGTCATCACGGCAGGAGCTGCGCAAAAACTCGGCCAAACGCGGATGGACCTCGTCGAGCAAAACGCGAAAGTCGTCCGCACTGTGACACAAGACTTGATGAAGAGTGGATTTGACGGCATCTTAGTCGTCGCGACGAACCCGGTCGATGTGATGGCACACGTCGCTTGGAAAGCATCGGGTTTACCGAAAGAACGTGTCATCGGGTCAGGGACCGTCCTCGATACGGCGCGACTTCGCTATAAACTCGGGGACTATTTCGAACTGTCGCCACGAAACTGCCACGCCTATTATATGGGAGAACACGGGGATACGGGATTTGTCGCGTGGAACAACGCGCGCATCTATGGAAAGAGTATCGATGAACTGTTAGCAGAGAACGAAACGTATCAGTTTGAGGATTTGGAAGCCATCTATACAGATGTGCGCGATGCTGCTTACCAAATCATCGAGCATAAAAATGCCGCCTATTATGCGATTGGGGTGGGCTTGCTACGTATCATTCGGGCCATCGTGCGAAATGAAAACTCCGTCGTCACGATTGGGGCTCATTTAGACGGCGAGTACGGAGCGAGTGACGTGCATATCGGTGTACCGGCCTTGATCGACCGGAGCGGTATTCGCAAGATCATCGAGATTGAATTGACGGAGGAAGAACAACGGAAGTTTGACGCCTCGGTACAAGCCATCAAGGCGGGAATCGAGAAAGTCGAACCCGCATCCTAAAAAAGATCCGACTGCGTGAGCAGTCGGATTGTTGGTTAAGACGCCTCTTCTTCGGCGATATCTTTCTTATAGTACTTCTCGGACGTGAAGAATTCGGTCGTCAATCGCTTCACTTCGCTACTGAGTAACAATACGGCAATCATGTTCGGGATGAGAATCATCGCGAGCATCAAGTCGAGGAAGTTCCAAATCATTTGGGCCCCACCGATTGAACCGATGACAATCGAGGCGATATAAACGGCCTTCATGATTTTTCCCGCCGTCAAACCGAACAAGTACTCGGCCTGACGCGAACCGTAAAAGATAATGACGATGATTGTAGAGAGCACGAAGAAAATGAGGGAGATGGTGACGAGTAAACTACCTGTATACCCGAAGTATTCACGGAAGGCAATCGTCGTCAACGCGGCTGGGTCATCCATCGCTCCGTCTGCCGTCCACACACCTGAAGACAAGACGACGAAGGCAGTCGTGCTACAAATGATCAACGTATCGATGACGATTCCGATGACCGCCCAGAATCCTTGGCGTACCGGATGATCCGTCTGTGCAGCGGCATGGGCAATCGGTGCCGTTCCAAGACCGGCTTCATTCGAGTAGAGACCGCGGGCGAAGCCCCAACGAATCGTTTCGGCGACTGCGGCTCCGGCGAAACCACCGAACGCGGCCATCGGCTCGAACGCGTAAGAGAAGATGAGGCTGAGCACGTTTGGAATCTCAGACAAGTTCA
Organism: Exiguobacterium sp. s189; assembly: GCF_018617615.1. Classification (NCBI taxonomy): domain Bacteria; kingdom Bacillati; phylum Bacillota; class Bacilli; order Caryophanales; genus Exiguobacterium; species Exiguobacterium sp. s189. Next base: position 214,374 of record NZ_JACSKM010000003.1, read on the forward strand.
TCAAGACGATGACGAGTCCGGCTCCGACGTAGACGAGTGCCATGCCGGGAACGACAATCTCCGTGACTTTCGCGATGCGCTTCAGTCCACCGAAGACGATGATGCCGACAAGTCCGGCAACGAGAATGCCGGTGATGAGCGTGTTCCCGTTGAACGTCTCACGGACGGCGGAACTGACGGCGTTCCCCTGCACCATGATACTCGGAATAAGTTCGATCATGAGGGCGAAGGCGAACCAAGTCGCAAGCCATTTCCAACGAAGTCCTTTTGATATGTAGTAGACAGGTCCACCGACGAATTCGCCGGCGTCATTCTTTTCACGATAGTGCACGGCCAGTACGCTCTCCGAGAACTTGATGGCCATGCCGATGATGGCGATGACCCACATCCAGAAGATGGCACCCGGTCCCCCGAACATGATCGCTGCAGGTACACCGATGATGTTCGCGGCCCCGACTGTTGAAGAGAGCGCTGACGTTAAGGCTTGTCTTGGGCTTATGTCGCCTTCACCTTTTGGTTTTTTAAAGATGCTGCCGAATGTTTGCTTAAATATGTAGATCGGATAACGAAACTGAAAGAAACCAAGTTTGATCGTGAGAAACACACCGGACAAGACGAGTAACGAGATGATCGGCACACCCCAAAGCCAATTTGAAAAACTCGTGACGATATCGATAACTGCATTCATATAACCACTCCAATTCCATTATTTTACTTAAATACTGTTTCCTAAAGTAAGGACCTCTAAACATCTTTGTCAAAATAAAGGAGGAATATAGAATGAGAGTCGCTAAACATTTAATTGTATCTGGACGTGTCCAAGGTGTTGGTTTTCGATATTTTTCCCAAGAGACCGCTCGCCAATACGGAATCAAAGGATGGGTGCGAAACTTGAATGACGGGACGGTCGAACTTCATGTAGAAGGTACGCATGAAGACATCGAGTCATTTCAAAAAGCCTTAAAAGATGGAAATCGTTTCGTCGGCGTCGAGCGAATTGACGAAGCGAAGACAGATGATCAAGGCTTTCGGAAGTTCGAAATACGTTATTAAACGCTTACATTCTCCTTCGGGCCGAAGGGGGATTTTTTGTGAAATCTACATTTCAAAAAATTAAACCTCGAATTTTGGAGATGGGGTGGTCAAACGATAGGAAGTGTGTATAATGGAATAGACCAAGCGATATATTGTCAGAAAATTTAGTTATTATTTTTTTGTTAATTCGTTCGGAATATCAAGTGTATGGAGGTAGTTGTATGAAAAAATCGACATTGTTCCCGTTAGCGTTTACGATTTTTGCTTTATTCTTTGGGGCCGGGAACTTGCTGTTCCCACCAGAGCTCGGCGCCTTGGCGGGAGAAAACCTCGTACCGGCGATGATCGGGTTCGTCATTACGGGTGTCGGTTTACCGCTTCTTGCTTTGTTCGCAGTCGCTCGGGTCGGCGGCGGAACAGACCAAATTGCTCGTTACATTCCTAAACGTCTCGCGCTCGTCTTGACGGGATTGATGTATGTAGCCATCGGGCCATTCTTCGGAATCCCACGTACGGCTGCTGTCACGTATGAAATGGGACTTGTTCCGTTTCTCGACGCACCTTCAACTTTGACACTCGCGATGAGTTCGACCGTCTTTTTCGGGTTGACGTTCTTCTTGACGCTCCGTGCTCAAAAGTTGATTGAAGTCATCGGACGCATCATCACACCAATCCTTTTGTTCTTGCTCGCAGCAATTGGAATCACAAACCTTGTCGCTCCACTCGGAGAGCCAGGAGCTCCGGCGGAAGGATTTGAGACATGGGTTGGCGCACTCGGCCAAGGTTTCCAACAAGGTTATTTGACGATGGATGTATTCGGGGCCCTCGTCTTTGGGGCAATCGTCCTCGTCACGTTGAAAGCCAATGGATTGAGTGACCAAAAAGAAGCGTCTTCACTCCTTCGCTCTGCAGGGATGCTCGCGGTTACCTGTTTGATGCTCGTCTACATCTCGCTCGGATCGATCGGTGCGAATATGACGGTCGCAGAAGGAACAACGAGTGGTGCAAGCCTTCTCCAAGCGTTCGCTGGTACGTCATACGGACAAGTCGGAATGCTCGCTCTCGGGTTAGCGGTCTTCCTCGCTTGTTTGACGACAGCGGTCGGACTCATCTCAGAGTTCTCACGCTTCATCAGCAATCAGTTTGATTCACTCAAATACCACCATGTCGTTATCGCGACTACATTGTTCGGCTATTTGATCTCACTCGTCGGATTGGGCACGTTGATTCAAATCGCGGTCCCACTTCTCACGCTTCTCTATCCGGTCATGATCGCGCTCGTGCTCGTGTCGGTGACAGAACGTCTTCAACGCAACCCTGGTGTGGCGATGAAGGCTACGATTTACACGGCACTCGTTCTTTCGTTGTTTGAGACGTGGAATGGCATCCAGCCGTCTGCGGTCACTTCTTGGATCTCAAGCTTGCCAATGGCGGAAATCGGTCTTGCTTGGGCGGTTCCAACGATGATTGTCTATGCGATCACACTCCTTCTTCCGAAGGGTGCATCGCAAGAATCACTTGCTCAGTCACGCATCTCATAAGTCTAGCCCATCCTTTGGTCAAGGATGGGCTTTTTTCTGTCTTATTGTTTGCCCATATGTGAGCTCAAACAGTAAAATGGAAAGATGAAAAGGGAGTGACATGCGTTGACAACAAAACAAAAAAATCAATTGGCGATCCTCATGTTAAATATGTTTATCGCCGTCGCCGGCTTTGGGATCATCATCCCGATTATTCCGGATTACTTAAAGATGATTGGCGAAGGGGGAACCGCCGCCGGGTTGATGATTTCCGTATTTGCGGGTGCTCAGCTCGTCATGTCACCGATTGCGGGGAAATGGGCAGACGTGTATGGTCGTCGCTTGATGATTATTTTAGGTCTCATCGGATTCACCATCTCGATGGGCGTCTTCTACCTATCGGATAATTTAACGATCCTGCTCGTATCGCGTGCCATTGGGGGAGTCGGCGCTGCGTTATTGATTCCGGCCATCTTTGCCTATGTCGCGGATATCACGACGCTCGAACAGCGAGCGCGAGGGAATAGTTATATTTCCGCGGCAATGTCACTAGGAATTGTCGTCGGACCAGGGATTGGTGGATTTTTTGCCGAGTTCGGGCTAAAGACACCACTACTCGTCTCAGCAATCGTTTCGTTCATTGCTGTCATTTCATCCGTCCTTCTTTTAAAAGAACCGGACCGTGCTCCTTACGTAGCGCCGAAAATAAAGGAATCGTTACCGACACAATTGGTCATGTCGACGCGCAAGCCATACTTCTTCGTGTTATTGATCAACTTGGTCATGGCGTTCGGACTCATGGCGTATGAATCAGTGCTTGGATTATACGTCAGTGAAATGTTCAGCGCGACGCCTCAAGAGATTGCCATCATGGTGACGGGAACGGGCGTTGTCAGCGTCATCGTCCAACTGTTTGCGGTCGACCGTTTAGTCGAGTTGATGGGAGAGGTCAAAGTCGTCCTCGCCTTCATCGCGCTTGCGGCGTTTGGTTTCTTATTATCGCTCTTCGTGGGAACGTATATGTTGTTCTTTGCAGTGACACTCGTCATTTTCTTGTCGACGTCCATCTTGCGCCCGGTATTGAACACGCTCGTCTCAAAACTTGCCGGAAACGAGCAAGGACTTGCGATGGGGATGAACAACGCCTATATGAGCATCGGAAATATTTTAGGACCGACACTCGCGGGTATTGCGTTTGATATTGATATGCACTATCCGTTCATCATGGGGTTGGTCTTGTTGCTCATTACGTATACAGGCACATGGAACTGGTCGAAACGGAAAGCGACCGTCATTTCGGAGTCATAAAGGAGGACGCTATGATTTACGTTGGTGTGACTGGATGGGGTGACCACGATCTGTTATACACGACCCCAGAGGAACGAAAACATAAACTATCGACGTACGCGGGTCATTTCCCGACCGTTGAAGTCGATTCGACATTTTATGCGATACAACCCGTGAAAAATTTCGAGAAGTGGGATGCCGAGACGCCGGACCATTTCCAATTCGTCGTCAAAGTTTCCCGGGAAATGAGCGGACATGACCGTGAACCGAAAACACCACTTATTGAATTGTTTGAGCGTTATCGTGTTTCGGTCGATCCATTGAAACAGGCAGGGAAGTTGCGGGCAGTGCTCGTCCAGCTACCACCTTGGTTCGACGTATCGAAACCACATCTCGACTATTTACGAACACTCCGTGCCGAACTCTCTGATTATGAGATTGCTATCGAGTTTCGTAACCCGACTTGGTTCTCTGAAGCGTTCCGAGACCGTACGCTCCAATTTTTGAAGGAACAGCGATTCATCAATACGATTTGTGACGAGCCACAAACGAAAGAGAGCAGTATTCCGTTCGTGCCGGTCGTGACGCACCCTGAGGTAGCCGTCGTTCGATTACATGGACGTAATACATCAGGTTGGCTCAAGAAACCGGGAATGACGAGTCAAGAATGGCGGCACGTCCGTTGTCTATATCGCTATAGTGAGGAAGAACTTCAGGAACTCGCCGCCTCGCTCCGCGAGATTGACCGTGAAGCGAAAGATGTGTATGTATACTTTAACAACAACTCGGCCGGGGACGCGGCTCCGAACGCCAAACGTTTGATTGAAATTCTTGGGCTCGAATACGAGCTTGCACCTAGACAAATTAGTCTGTTTTAGAAGGAAGGGATGGCCGTGACGAAACTTACTATTTTTCATTACAATGATCTTCACTCAAAGTTCGACCAATGGCCGAAACTTGTTTCATTTCTAGAAGAACGTCGCACGGACGATACCCTCTACTTTGATTTAGGGGATCATGCCGATCGCACACATCCGGCGACTGAAGTGACGCGTGGGAAGTTGAACGTTCGCTTACTCGAGCGACTTCAACCGACGGCCGTCACGATTGGAAACAATGAAGGCATCACGTTTCCACACGATTGGTTAGCCGATCTATATGAAGAGGCGACGTTCCCGATTTTGCTTGGGAATGTGTATGAAGCAGACGGATCGCGACCAGATTGGGTCGAAGAAACCCTTGTTCTTGAGCGTAATGGGTTGAAAATTGGCTTATTTGGTGTCACAGCCCCTTATGAAGAGTTGTATCCCGAACTTGGTTGGCAAATCGAATCGCCTTACGAAGCGACAAAGCGAGCGCTAGAGCGGTTGGCACATTGTGATGTCATCATCGCACTCAGTCATCTCGGTTTCTTCGGGGATGAACGATTAGCAGACATGTATCCTGACATTGACGTCATCCTCGGGGCCCATACGCATCACGTTTTAGATGAAGGCGTGACGACGAACGGAGTGCTCATTGCACAAGCCGGGAAATATGGGAAGTATGTCGGGGAAGTGACGCTGACGCTCGATGAGTCAGGAGTCGTTTCGAAAGAAGCTCGCCTCCACGAACTGTCACAACAATCAGATAGTCCAGATACGTTGGCGTTGTTAGATACAGAAGGGGCAGATGCCGAACGCCTCCTTGATATCACAATTGCAGAAACTGAAGGATATGCATCTGATTGGTTCGGGCATTCTCCACTTGGTGAGTTGCTTGTAGAGGGGATGGTCGAATGGTGTGCAGCCGATGTCGGAATCATTCCGTCCGGAGTCGTCCTAGACGGTCTCGCTCCAGGAAAAGTCACGCTGAACATGTTGCATCGGATCTGTCCACATCCAATCAACCCATGTGTCCTGACACTTGACGGTAAGACGCTCGAACGATTTTTACATGACGTAAATGAGGAAACGTTCACGAATATGCACGTCAGAGGTCTAGGATTCAGAGGCACCGTACTCGGTGAGCCGAGTTACTATCAAATCGAACAGCGGGACGGTCAGTACTACGTCATGGGAGAAAAGCTAGAACCGAATCGGACATATCGCGTCGCGACGGTCGATATGTTGACGTTTGGACCGCTCCTTCCATACTTAGCAGACCAGCCGAAGCGATATTTCATGCCGGAATTATTAAGGGATGTGTTGCGAGAGACAATTGTCGCTCGTCATGAGGTCATTCGAAAAGGATAGAGCCGTCATAGCGGGACATGCTATGATAGTAGAGTGGAGGTGGGAGCGATGATTCGAGTGAATCGCCACGGATATACCGTTTTAGAAGAGAAGCGCGACGGATTTGATGAAGAAGCGTTTATCGCACGGTATAGTGACGTGCTTGATAAATACGACTATATTGTCGGCGACTGGGGACACGGACAGCTGCGTTTGAAGGGGTTCTATGAACCGCAATCAAAGTTAGCGACGTATGAGAACCGGATCGATCACGTGATGGACTATGTATACGAGTATTGTAATTTCGGATGTCCTTATTTCGTTCTGAAGAAAGAGACGGACATTAACGAAGAAGAGAGTGGTCCTGTCTTTGGTGGAACGAAGCAGAAACTGAAATTGAAGCGGAAGTTCAACAAGACTGAAGAGACGAATGCGTAAAGTGCTGAGCAATCAGCACTTTTTATATTTCTATATTACAGTTAATTTCCAAATATTTCGTTTAGGTAAAAAGTCATGACTTCGAGTTTAAGGGTTGGAAAAATGTGATAAATTGTCATTAAGGATAGCTACGTAGTTTTGGTTTTTAGAGTGAGGTGATTGGATGCAACATGTGCAAACGACCGTCGGGGATCGGGATGACGTCCATAATCGAATTCATAATCTCGGACTAGGGATACTGGTCATGTTCTTTTTTGGCTTTCATATCATGATGACCTTCTATTTTACGGCGGCAGTCATTCTTTTTGAACTCATTCATGTGTTGATCGTCCGTCGCTTTGAATACAGCCACTCTTTTTTACGGAGTCGTGTCTTCAAAGTTACGTCTCACCTTGCGTTTTCGCTCGGAGTGCTCTTGTTGATCTTATCCATGTCTCAGTTCTTTTTAGGTAACGTAATGATTCGTTAAGCGGAAAGGAAAAAATCCTTTCCCTTTTTTTATGTTTTTTTGAAACGTCCTTCAACCTTTTCACGTACACTATAGAGAAGACTATAAAAAAGGATGGGTTACAATGAGATCTGAATGGAAACAACATGCACGACAAGCACTGAAAGGAAAATGGTGGCTAATGGCTGGATTGGCGCTTTTGTTTGTCATCGTCAACGGAATTCCACAGTGGTTCGCTCCTGAAATGGATCCCAACTCACCAGAAGCGTTCACATCGACAGACGTCACGTTAAGTTTCGTGTCGAACGTGCTTCAAATCTTGATTGCACCACTTGCCATCGGTTGGTCATGGCTCGCGCTTAACGTATCACGCGGAAATGGCGCATCACTCTCGACATTGTTCAAGCCGTTCCAAAAACGTTATGTGAAACATGTCATCACGTCTTTCGTGATGGGTGTGTTCCTCGTATTGTGGACGTTATTGCTCATCGTACCTGGAATCATCAAAGGATTTTCGTACTCGCTTACGCCGTATATCTTACGCGATCAGCCTGAGCTTTCGGCACTCGAATCGATCACGGAATCGCGTCGTCTCATGGACGGGCACAAGATGGAAGCATTCATGCTCTTCTTGTCGTTCTTCGGATGGTTCCTCGTCGGGATTTTGACGCTCGGGATTGGGTTCTTCTTTATCGGCCCTTACTTCTCGACAACGTATGCGACGTTCTATGACTCGATTCGCGACAATCAAGTTGGTTCGGACGAGCCGGTACACGGAACGGAACAAGGCTTCTAATCAACAAAACGCCTCGCTCATTTTATTGAGCAAGGCGTTTTTTTTTAGGCATTGACTTCAGTTTTTTGTAAGTATGGCTTCAATGACAAGTGATGTTCAGCCACGACTTTACGAATCGTGCGTGTCTTCGAGCGCATGACGAGTGACGTCGTCTCGACGATATCATCGGTCAAGAACTTGACGCCATCGAGCAACTCACCTGACGTGACACCCGTCGCAGCAAAGATGCAGTCGTCGCTCTTGACGAGGTCATCGAGCGTAAGGAGTTGAAGTGGGTCTTCAATTCCCATTGAGATGACGCGAGCTGATTCCTCTTCGTTCATCGGATGTAGACGGGCCTGCATGTCTCCACCGAGCGCTTTGACAGCAGCGGCTGTGATGACTCCTTCAGGAGCTCCGCCTGTACTGATGAAAATATCGATCGGGTTCGATTTGACGGCAGCAGCGATTCCCGCAGACACATCGCCATCTTCGAATAGCTTGACGCGTGCGCCGACGTTCATGACGGCTTGACGAAGGTGTTCGTGACGGTCACGGTCTTGCATGATGACCGTGACTTCCTCGATACGCTTGTTATTATATTTCGCAGCTTTTTCAATGATTGACTCGAGCGGTTCGTCGAGTGAGACTTTCCCTTTTAAGTTCGGACCGACGACAAGCTTGTCCATGTACATATCTGGTGCGTGGAGGAGGGCACCTTCATCAGCAACGGCGATGACGACCATCGCATCTCCAAGGCCTTTTGCGACAATGGATGTTCCTTCGAGTGGATCGACAGCGATGTCAACTTTCGGGCCGAATGTCGTTCCGAGTTTTTCCCCGATGTAGAGCATTGGAGCCTCATCGAGTTCTCCTTCTCCGATGACAACTGTCGCGTCCATGTTGACCGTTCCAAGAACTTCTCGCATCGCTGACGTTGCCGCATCATCGGCCTCGTTCTTTTGCCCGCGTCCAATCCATTTCGATGATGCGAGTGCTGCTGCTTCCGTTGCCCGTACGATTTCTAATGCTAATTCACGTTCCATAGTGTTGTACCCTCCACGTTATCTCTATTCAATGTGTTATACTTTTTACGGCTTAAATCCGTTGATTAGTGTATCACAATTTTATAAATGATGTAAATAGGACAGATTCTTTTCTCCTGACCGAAAAAAGATTAGTATTAACAGCAGGGGGGATCATCATGTATTTTGTGAATAGAGAGAAGATTAATCAGACACTGGAACAAATGGAGACGATGTTAGCGCATACCGATCAATTGACGGGGGATGCGTTCACGGTGGAACTTGCGAAACAGCGAATGGCCGTCCTTCTTATGGAAGGTGTCATCGATGTTGGGAACTCGATGATTGACGGGTTCATTATGCGAGATCCGGGCAGTTATGAAGACATTGTCGAGATCTTACTGGATGAGCGCGTACTCGATGAGACGACGGCGAACGCGACGAAAGCGCTCGTCGGATTACGTGCCTACTACGTTCGTGAGTTTGTGCACGCCGATGCATCAAAATTTGATGAGTGGGTGAAGACGTCGAAACAAGACTTCACGGCGTTCTCCGAACAAGTTCGTCACTACTTAGAAGTCGAGCTTGGACCAGTGTCCGCATTCTTACCAGAAAGCGAGTGATTGGATGGAACCGATTAAAGGATATTTGTTTGATTTAGACGGCACGATGTATGCCGGTACAGAACCCGTTCAGGCAGCGGTTGATTTCGTCAACGAATTAGAAGCGACGGGCGTTCCGTATTTGTTCGTCACGAACAACGCATCGATGACACAACAACAGATCGCGGATAAATTGATTGCGATGGGCGCAAACGTGAAGGCAGAAAACGTCTTGACGAGCGCGATGGCGACGGCTTTTTATATTGAGAAGATGTCGCCAGGAGCAACCGTCTATATGATTGGGGAAGACGGACTCCGTCTCGCGTTAGAGTCTCGTGGTTTTCATGTCACGGATGAACCGAAGGCGGACTACGTGGTCATCGGACTCGACCGACACATCACGTATGAGAAGTTGGCGCGAGGCGCAATCGCCATCCGCTCGGGGGCTCGATTCATCTCGACGAATGGGGATATCGCCATTCCGACCGAACGTGGATTTTTACCGGGGAACGGATCACTCACGTCCGTGTTGACCGTGACGACGGAGAAAGATCCTTTCTTCATCGGAAAGCCGGAACCGGTTATGATCGACATCGCACTCGATATGATTGGGTTGAATAAAGAAGATGTCGTCATGGTAGGGGATAACTATCACACAGATATTTTATTTGGAATCAATGGTGGCATTCGTACACTCCATGTGAATTCAGGTGTACATGGACCGGCATTTATCCAAGAACAAGAAAAACTCCCAACCTATATGGTCGAGAGCTTAGATGAATGGAAGCATGAAAAAAAGGGATGACGAATGTCTCCCTTTTTGCTTAGAATACTTGCTCTACTTCGACGATGCCTGGTACTTCTTCGATGAGCGCACGCTCAATACCGGCTTTTAGCGTGATTGTTGAAGACGGGCAGCTGCCGCAAGCACCCATCAAACGGAGCTTGACGATGCCTTCTTCGACATCTACGAGTTCGACGTCTCCGCCGTCACGAAGCAAGAACGGACGCAATTTATCGAGCACTTCTTGGACTTGATCAAACATTTCCATGGTATCTACCCCTTTCTCGTTCTACTTTATTCTAGCAAGTTTGAGAGTGTTTCTCAATCATTTACGCTGAGCGTTTCATCATCGAGTAAGGGAAGGATTTTGTATAATGGTTTTGAGGGGGAATGAAAATGAAAATTACGGTATATGGGGCTGAAGTTCAATGTGCGAGTTGTGTCGGTGCACCGAGCTCGACCGAGACGTATGAATGGTTACAAAGTGCACTCGGACGAAAGTATCCAGAGCAATCCTTTTCGTTCGAATACATCGACTTCGAACAGAGTGAAGACGAGTTCGCCCAGGCGCTCAAAGAAGACGAATGGTTCTATCCGCTCGTCTTGCTAGACGGGGAAGTGATTGACGAAGGGGTCGTTCAGTTACGAAAAGTGTATGCGGCGATTGAGGCAAAGCAAAAGTGAAATAATGAAAATGAGACGATTTCATGTGTGATGAAGTCGTCTTTTTCGTCTACAAAAACTCCTTATTTTTGAATGAAGGAAATAAGTTCGTCTTTTTGTATCCTATTTATTGTAGGAAGTATAGGAGGCGACGGCGATGTTTCGAAAAAAGATAGACGTACAAAATAGATTGGATCAAGTGATTGAAATGGATCGAGTCAAAATCGATCTTTCATCAGAACTAAATCAACAACGACAGTTGATTCAACTGACTTTAGAAGATCTAGCATATTTGAGAAGTTATCGATTTTACATTCAAGAAGCACTACCACAACTCGTTCATTTGTTTTATCGTCACTTAGAAGAAATCGAAGAATTAAAGCAGATGATCAATCAACATTCATCTTCGGACCGGCTCAAAGTGACCTTAACGACGCATATCGGTGAGATGTTTGAGGGAGTCATTGACTCAGCGTATATTGAAAAACGTTATCGAATTGCGAAACGTCATCATATGATCGGTCTCAAGGGAAAATGGTATATGGCGGCCTTCCAAAAAATCTTTGATCATGTATTAGAGAATATCGAAGCAGAACCGTTCGACCCGTTTTCGAAGATGAGACTTCTCTCAGCGGTGACGAAAATTTTCAACTTTGAGCAACAAATTGTGCTAGAAATGTTTGATGAAGAAGCGTCCAACATGCAGCAGCAAATGGATTACCGTGAACAAATGAGTCGAACGGTCCAAGCGACAACCGAAGGACTTGTTTCGATGACTCAGGAAATGACGGCTAATTTTAGTTTGATGAATGATAAGATTGGGGCAATGCGATCGATGAGTGAGGGCACGAAAGTCACGCTCGGAAACATGCGTGCTTCCTCACAGTCCGGGAAAGAGTCATTAGTAAATGAGACGACACACCTGACAACTATATCTGAAAAATTGTCCGATTCTGCAAATCAAATGGGAGAACTCAATCAATCGATGTCTGAAATTTCTTCGATCACAAGCGGCGTAAAACGGATTGCCGAGCAAACGAATATGCTCAGCTTGAATGCTGCAATCGAAGCGGCACGTGCTGGGGAGCAGGGCAAAGGATTTCAAGTTGTGGCCACGGAAGTAAGGCAGCTAGCCAACCAATCGAAAACGTCAGCTGAACAAGTCGAGGCACTGACAAAACGCTTAAATCGACAAATTCAGGAAACGACAGCGTGTGTGACGACGACGGAGCGAGAGATGAGAGATACGATGGTTCGGATGCACCAAGTGACGGAACTGTTCGTCAAAATCGCAACCGACACGACTGCAACGGATGGAAGGATGAATCATCTGTTCGAGGAGATTCAAGACGTGACGAATGCAATTATTGAATTACAAAAAGCAACGAGTCAGATCGCGACATCGTCTGAAGAATTATTGGTCTCTACAGAGAGACTTTGAACTGACCTTTGTCAAAGGTCAGTTTTTTACTAACTTGTTATTTGGAAAAATATTTTACAACTTTTGTATATCGGTCTAAACTGAACATAACCTGCATAATTTTTTATAATATTTCGAAAACTTAATGAAAATATTCATTGAAGGAGGACTGTTCAATGTTTGCCCGAAAACGAAACATGCCGATCCATTTAGACACCTCGTCCCAAATGGAGCACTTGTTGATCGCGTTACCAGAGGATTTAGAAAGACAACGTCAGTTGATTCGCCTCGAACATGAAGATCTCGCGTATTTGCGTGCCTATCAACATGAACTACGTCAGTTGACCCCCCGTTTAGTTGATGTGTTTTATGAGGAGCTCGAAAAGATTGATGAGATGAAAGACTTGATTCGGCAACACTCGTCTTCGGACAAATTGAAACTGACCCTCTCGAACCACATCATGGAGATGTTTGAAGGAAAGTTGAATGAAGCGTATATTAACAGACGCCTCGCGATCGCCAAACGTCACTATTTAATTGGCTTAAAAGGAAAGTGGTACATGGCTGCCTTCCAAAAAATATTTGAGACACTCGTCTTATCGATTCAAGATGAGCAACTCGACGCCGAATCAAAGATGAAGTTGATGATGGCCGTTTCGAAAATCTTTAATTTCGAGCAACAGATCGTACTGGAGATGTTCGATGATGAGGCTGAAGTCGTTCGTGACCAAATGCAACTTGTGAAAGATGAGATCAGTCAAACGATTCAACAGGCTAGTGAGGACTTAGCGGCGCTATCGCAAGAGGTCATGGCCAGTTTCCAGTCGATGAACGAGAGAGCAGATGATATGAAACATTCAAGTTCATTGACTCAGACGAAGTTAAGGACGGTGCTTCATTCGTCGGTGAGCGGGAAAGACGCCATTCTGTCCGAGACAGGCCGCCTCGATGAAATCACTCGAGACCTTTCAGATTCTGCCCAAGAAATCAAGGCGCTTGAAAAGTTGATGAACGAGATCATGACGATTGCGGATTCGGTGAAGCAAATCGCCAATCAGACGAACTTGCTCAGTTTGAATGCGGCCATCGAAGCAGCACGGGCTGGAGAGCAAGGGAAAGGGTTCCAAGTCGTCGCTTCCGAGGTCCGGACGCTTGCGAGTCAGTCCAAGCAAGCAGCGGAAGAAGTTGAGGATTTGGTGAAGCGTTTGACGAATCAAATGGAAGAGACATCGAGTCGAGTGCTTTCAACCGAGCAAGAGATGAAGCAGACGATGGGACGAATCAATCAAGTGACGGATGCCTTCCTCCAGATCTCTGGCGACTCGGAGCATGCCGACGGGCAGATGGGGAGTCTTGCCGGGGACATCGATGAGATTGTGGAGTCGATTGCCGAACTTAAGCGGGCGACGACACAAATTGCGACATCTTCGACACAGTTGATGGATACGGCGCAACGATTGTAGATGTTCACACTACAAAAAGACGAACCAGGTCGTATGAAGCGACGTGGTTCGTCAATCAGTGAAGTCGAGCGAAGCGCTCGACTTTTTTTGTTTAGAGAAGTTGGAACGATGACGTTGCTGAACCAGCCGTGTAACCTGTAAGCGTCGCGTCAGACTTCACTTGATACGTACCACGCTGTGACCAAGAGTTCGTAGAGAGTGTGAACGTGATGGCACCTGAAGCATTTGTCTTGCCTGTACCGACGAGCGTCGCGCCGTTCGGTTGTGTGACCGTCACACGGACATCGGCGTTTGCGACCGCTTGACCATTCGAATTACGAACTGTTGAAGAAATCGAGACGACTTCACCCGCGTAGTAGTATGACTTCGAAGTCGATACTGTCGTCGTGAGTGCTTGTACCGGTTGTGTCGTACCACCAGAAGTAGGGGCTTGGACGAGTCCATTTCCGAACCAAGTGTCACGACCTGCCGTACCGAGGTCAATCGAATCTTGCGATAATTTCGTACGGAGTTGCGTGCTCGATAACGTTGGGAAGGCTTGCTTCATGAGCGCAAGGTTACCTGCAACGTAAGGCGTCGCCATCGATGTCCCGCTCATTTGACCGTAGCCGCCATTTGAGAGGGTTGAATTGATGCTGACACCAGGTGCCGCGACTTCGACTGTGCCACCTGTAGCTGAGAACGAGGCACGGTTGTTGTTGATATCCGTTGCAGCGACGGCGATTGCCGAACTGTAACGCGCTGGGTAGTTGACGAGATCGCCCGACCCATCGGTACGTCCGTTGTTTCCGGCTGCCGCAACGACAAGGATGCCTGCGTTATTCGCACGATCCACGACTTGTTGGAGTGTCGTCGAAGGGCTTGTCGTCCCAAGACTCAAGTTGATGATGTCCATGTCATTTGTGATCGACCAATCAATGCCGGCGATGATGCTTGATAGACTACCGCTACCGTTCGCCTCAAGTGCTTTGACGGCATAGATGCTTGCCTCGTGAGCGATTCCGACCGTACCGATGCTGTTATTGCGGGCTCCGATAATCCCGGCGACATGCGTACCGTGACCGTTGTCATCGGCGTAAGAACTCGTGACCGTACTAAACGAGGCACCACCAGCAATCGTTAAGTCAGGATGAGCGGAGATACCCGTATCAACGACGGATACTTTGACACCTTTCCCAGTGAATCCACTTTGCCAAGCGGAAGGAGCTTGAAGTTTAGGGATTCCCCAATCCTGGTTTTGGTTTTCGATATGTACCGTTTGATCGACTTCCACGTGTGCGACATGCGGGTTATTCTTCAGTCCGTTCAAAGCAGATTTCGGAACTTCGAGTGCTGCTGCAGGAATATTCGAATACTGTTGTTTAACTTCCATGCCTTCAATCGAGAGCGGAATTTTCTTTGCCGATTCTTTGAAGACGACGAGGACGCGTTCTTTCTCCTTGTTCGGGGCGGCTTCCGCGCCTCCTGGGACGGTTGATAAGACGAGCAATGATGCAAGGACGGTGCTACAGATTTTCTTCAACTTGTTTCCTCCTTTAAGGTAGTAGGCAAGATGACAGGATGTCGTACTGCCGTGTTCATAGAGTAACAAGTATTTCCAACGGATAGAATATGTCGATGGCATTAAAAATCTGAATATTTAGATAAGGATACAAGGGATTCAGATACAAGACTTTTGACTCAAGAGGACGCAACGGTAACAGAAAATCGATGATGCGATGCATAAAAAAAGCGAATCGACCCGTCAGGTCCATTCGCAATTGTTTACTTAATGACTTTATGTTTCCAAAGAATACCGGACTTCAACAAGCGGGCGACTTTTCCGGTGAGTGATTGTTTCCCCATGAACACCCCGAAGCCTGCTTTCTTCCCGAGGGAACCGAGCGTCCCTTTCAATTTGATGTCAGGTAACTCTGGATAGGCGAGCCCCTTCCACTTACAGAGGAGCACTTGAACGATTTGTTCTGCCTGAGCTTCGGCGAGTTGTCCGGACGGTGCGTACGGCAAGCTCGCGTTGTCTCCGACGACGAATACGTCCGGTAAGCCTGGTACGAAATGATGTTCCGTCAGTTTGACACGTCCGCCTCCATCGAGCTCCCATCCTTGGTTGCGTACGACAGCGACAGGTTGAATACCGGCTGTCCATACCGTCAAGTCGGAAGGGAACAAATCTTCATGATTCCATAATCCATCGGCATCGACGCGCGTAATATTGGCGTTGTTGATGACTTCGACTCCGTGCTCTTCGAACCAAGATTGCACATACATGGAGACACGATTGGATAAGAATGATAATACGGAAGGTCCACGGTCAAACAAGCGAACCGTCAAATCAGGACGACTCTCGCGTAGTTCGCTTGCGAGTTCGACGCCGGATAATCCCGCTCCAACGACTGAAACGACCGAGCCAGGTCGTAACCCGTTGATCGCTTGCTGTGTTTTTCGTGATTCTTCAAGTGTTTGAATACTGTACGTGAACTCTGCTGCCCCCTGGACGTTGTGATACTTGTCTTCACAGCCTAATCCGATGACGAGGTCATCATACGGTACTTTTTCTCCACTCGCGAGAAGAACCATCTTGTCTTCCGTATCGATATCCGTGACTTGTCCGTATATGTAGTCAATTTCTTCCGGAAAATCGATGCGAATATCGCGGTCCGAGACCGTTCCTGCAGCGAGCGCATAATACTCTGTTTTTAATCCATGATAAGGTAAGCGATCGACGAGCGTGACCGATACGTCCTTCAACTGATGTCCAAGAACTCTTTCGATGACACGCATACCCCCGTAACCGCCCCCTAAGACGACTAATTTGCGCATAATAATCCCCCTTTGTTACTCTTCAACTGTATCATGTTATAATCTGCCGTAGAAGAACCATTTTCCGATAATTCACGTAAAGAAAGACGGTGACATATATGATGAATCCAATCATCGAATTTTGCGCCTCGAATTTAGCGATGGGCTCACAAGTGGCCCGAGCGAAATTAGAGTCTGACCCTGATCTCGATGTGGTCGAATACGGCTGTACAGGCTACTGTGGCGTCTGTTCACTCGACCTCTTTTGCCTCGTCGACGGGGAAGTCGTGACCGGTGAAACGCCGGATGAGTTGGTGACGAAGGTGTATGAAAAAATAGAAGAGATGGCATGGTAAAAAGTTTGAGGGATGACCTCAAACTTTTTTATTTCACCCGTTGCATTTTAAAAAGAGGGATGTTATATTCTAAGAGGTTCGAATGTAGGTTGTCTGACGTTTAACAACGAGAAAAAGAAAGCGTTTCAAACGGTAGGGCACATCTCTTTTCGGGTATGACACATATAATAGCTTTGTTTAATATGAAAGGAGCACAACATCAATGAAAATCATGAGTGTGGTTGGTATTTTGGCACTAATTGCAATCGCTTACATCTTCTCTACCAACCGTAAAGCCATCAAATGGCGCACGGTCTTGGCAGCGTTCGCTGTTCAATTCGCGTTTGCTTTCCTTGTTCTGTACACATCTTGGGGACGTGCAGCACTTGAATGGATCTCGAGCGGGGTTCAAGCAATCTTGAACACTGCGGGTGACGGGATTGCGTTCGTATTCGGAACAGCGGTCGGCGGCGACAACTTCGTCTTCGCATTCCAAGTCCTTCCGATTATCGTTTTCATGTCATCATTAATCGCGTTACTCTACTACCTTGGCGTCATGCAGTGGGTCATCCGTATCCTCGGTACGGCACTCGCAAAAGCGTTAGGAACGTCACGTAAAGAGTCACTTTCAGCGACGGCAAACATCTTCGTCGGTCAAACGGAAGCACCGCTTGTTATCAAGCCGTACCTTCCTACGATGACACAGTCTGAGCTCTTCGCAGTTATGGTCGGTGGTCTCGCATCGGTTGCCGGTTCTGTACTTGCTGGATACGCAGCGCTCGGTGTACCACTCGAGTACTTGCTCGCAGCGAGCTTCATGGCAGCGCCAGCTGGTCTCTTGTTCGCAAAAATCATCGTTCCAGAAACAGAAGAATACGATGATGACATCGAGATTGTAGAGGAAGAAGAAGACAGAGCGGCGAACTTTGTCGATGCAGCGGCACGTGGTGCTTCTGACGGTCTCTTCCTTGCTTTGAACGTCGGTGCAATGCTTCTTGCGTTCGTTTCATTGATTGCGCTCGTCAACTTGATTCTCGGTTCAGTCGGTGGACTCTTCGGATTTGATAGCTTGTCACTCGAATTGATCCTTGGTTACGTGTTTGCTCCACTTGCATTTGTTATCGGTGTTCCGTGGGCAGATGCAGTACAATTCGGTAGCTTCCTCGGTCAAAAACTAGTCTTGAACGAATTCGTTGCATTCTCTGAGTTTGCACCAATCATCGGTTCTGGTGATTTGTCAGCTCGTACAGAAGCAATGATTGCATTCGCACTTTGTGGTTTCGCCAACATTTCATCACTCGCGATTCTTCTCGGTGGTCTTGGTGGAATGGCACCAAACCGTCGTGGTGACATCGCACGTATGGGTGTCCTCGCGATTCTCGCAGGTACGCTTGCAAACTTGATGTCAGCTACATTGGCTGGACTTCTTCTCTAATCGATATAAGAAAAAGCGATCACTTCGGTGGTCGCTTTTTAGTATGCGGATGATTGTTGGAGTGTGATGTTTGGCCACTGGGCGCCCCAGTTCTTTTGTTCGAGTCGTTTCAAGTAAATCGAATGCTTTGAAGAAGTTACTTCAAACAACGGTGTTGGCTTCACTTGCAGACTGAGCAAATCTTGAGTTCCGTATGGCGCGGCGAGGATGAGCTCGTCATTTGAATCAAGTCGTACCCCGATTGCTGTTACCGTCTCAGGGAAATGGGCTAGTGCATCCGTCGATGAGGTGTACGGTGGGAGGTGGTTCACATGATGCATTCTTGCTTGGTTTTTGACAGACCAAGGCACGTCTGGATCTCGTTGATACAACGTCTGCTCTAATTCTTTCTCGATTCGTTCTGATGTTTGAGTCGGGTCGAAATAAATCACATCCACGTCGTCCGTTTGTGTCGGTGTATCGTATCCATGAAGATGGTCCCATATTTTTGCGCGAATATAGCCGGCGCAAATCCACCAGTCTGGCAGACGAAGAGTAGCAACGGTGCGAAGAAGGTTCATAAGTTCTGCATCTTGTTGTAAGAAATCAATCAAATCCTCTTCATGTTTCATCAATCAAACTCCTCCTGATCCATCGGATTGAAAAAAGCACCTAGGCAACGCCTAAGTGCTCGTATATCGATTATGCTTGAAGTTGTACGCGCTGACGTTCGATCCACGGCTTCAATTTCAAGAAGAGTGGAACGAAGAGTGCGCTGATCAAGATCGCTTTAATTAAGTTGAACGGTAAGATTCCGTAAAGGACGAGATCCGTCTTCACGGCCGGGTCGGCCATGTCTGCCATTCCGAAGAAGAAGGCATAGGCTGGCAAGATGACGAGATAGTTTAAAATGGCGAGGCTGAGTGCCATCGTGATTGTACCGGCGAGTAGTCCAGAAGCGAGTGCTTTGTTCGTCTTCCGTTTGTGGTAGAACCATGCGACCGGGTACATGAATGCGACACCTGCGAAGAAGTTTGCGACTTCTCCGACCGGGACACCGCCACCGTTAAAGACATAGTACAAGACGTTTTTCAATCCGACGACCACGACACCTGCGAGTGGGGAAAAGACGATACCGGCAATGAGTGCAGGAATGTCACTGAAATCCACTTTGAGGAATGGTGGTAAAAATGGGAGCGGGAAGTTGAATAGCATGAGTACGAACGAAATCGTCCCGAGCATCGCCAAAGTCACCATAGTTGTCAGTCGTTTGTTGCGCGTAGTTTTCATCAGAATCTCTCCTTTAGGTCGCTCCTCGATGAATGGCACCCGTCGCATATAAAAACCCGATTGCAATGAAGACAATCGGGAGAGTTTACGCGCATACGAAATAGATGTTTTCCGAGGTGGAAAAGTCCACGTCAAAGAAAACATCCGAATATCGGTCGGATGCCGCCATCTTCTCCCATCCAGACTGTACTGTCGGCTTTCGAATCTCACGAAATCAGCAAGCAACGCCTTGCTCGCTCACGGGCTGAGAAGAATAAATTCTTCAATACCGCCGGTCGGGAATTTCACCCTGCCCCGAAGATGGAACGATTTAATTTTTTTTGTTACAGTTTAGTTATACAAGATAATGCACAAAACTACAAGTCAATTGACTTGAATTGAAGATAAAGTGAGGAGGAGTTCAGATGATTCATTTGACAGAATCAGCAGCACTTCAAGTACAAGAGATGATGAAACAGACCGAACGCCCGGATGCACAATATTTGCGAGTGAAGGTCCAAGGTGGCGGATGTACAGGACTTTCATATGGAATGGGCTTTGATGAGGAAAAGACGAATAAAGATATTCAATTCGACCATCACGGCGTCCGCGTCATCGTTGCGGAAGTCGATCACGGTGTCGTCGATGGGCTGGAGATTGATTACAAACAGTCGATGCTCGGTGGGGGCTTCACGATTAAAAACCCGAATGCCATCGCCACGTGTGGTTGCGGCTCAAGTTTCCGAACGGCAACGAACGCCGGTACGCCAGGAGAATGCTAATTATTTTTAGACTATGGAGCGCCATAGTCTTTTTTTTTGTGCGATTCGACCAGTTACGGAACGTCGGTGAAAGGGAATGTAGGGAAGAGAATCGTATTGAAGGGGGCTAGGGTGATGAGGAAAGTATTGATTTTTGGAGGATCGCGCTATTTCGGGAAACGACTTGCCTTACGACTCGCGGAGGCGGGGGATGATGTGACGATTGTGACGAGGGGACAGTTGCAAGTACCAGAAGCCGAAGGGATACGGTCCATTAAAGGAGACCGACAATCAGTCGCGACGATGAAAGACTTGGCACGAGAACGGTATGACCTCGTCTACGACAATATTTGCTTTACCCCGTATCAGGCAAAAATCGCCTCGGATGCGTTTATGGACAAAGTCGGAAAGTATGTCCTGACGTCTACAATGTCGGTATACGCGCCGGGACCTGATTTAAAGGAGAGTGACTTTAATCCGCTCCATTATGAATATCATCTAGAAGCTGAGCATGACTACGGACAAGGGAAGCGAGAGGCAGAGTCGTTCTTCTTCCACCGGGCTTCGTTCCCAGTTGCGACCGTACGCTTACCGATTGTCCTCGGACCAGATGATTATACAGATCGACTCAAATTTTATGTGGACGCGATTCGCAACGAGGAACCGATTGTGTTGCATCATCCAGAAGCGAAAATGGGCTTCATCTCGAGCGCAGAAGCAGCAGCATTTTTAGAATGGGTGGGACGTGCGAACGTGACTGGACCTTTCAATGCAGCGAGTGACGGTCTCATCTCCATGGGTGCTTTAATGGAGCGAATCGGGCAACATGTCGGAAAACCTGTCCATATCATAAAAGATGGGGAGTCGTCCCCATATGATTCGGACGTCGACTATTACATGTCGATTGCTGAAGCAAAAAAGGCGGGCTTCGTGTTCACGCAACTCGATGACTGGATTGACCGGGTCATCATTCAAACGATGCGGAAATGAAAAAATCCTCTGTGGACACAGTCCACAGAGGATTAATCATTATTTCCCGGCAAACACAGATGTCGAGTGTTGTGGGTGACGAGCAGTCGGATCCACAAGTTGCTTCACTTGGTTGATGGCAATCGGTGCTTCACCGAAACCTGTTGCAATCAGCTTCACTTTTCCTTCGTATGTGGCGATATCACCGCAAGCGAAGATCCCGGCGACTGTTGTTTCCATGCGTGAGTCGACACGGATGGTGTTCTTCTCAAATTCCATTCCCCAATTCTTGATTGGACCAAGAGATGACACGAATCCGTAGTTACAAATCAAATCATCAATCTCAACGATTTTTGACTCGCCGTCTTTATCCGTCAATTCAACAGATTCGATGTGTGTCTCACCTGAGAGTGACTCGATGTTGTACGGCGTAAGGACGTTAATCGTCGATGCCTTCATTTGTTCGACCGTGTGTTCGTGAGCACGGAAACGGTCACGGCGGTGAACGATGTGTACTTCTTTTGCGATGCCTTCGAGCATGAGTGCCCAGTCGACAGCAGAGTCGCCACCACCGGCAATCATGACGCGGCGATCACGGAATTTCTCCATGTTATCGACAAAGTAATGAAGGTTTGCGTAATCTTCGCAACCGTCAAGACCGAGTGGACGAGCCGAGAAGGCACCGTTTCCGGCAGTGATAATGACCGCTTTCGTATGGTACTCTTCTTTATTCGTCGTCAAAACGAACGTGCCGTCTTCGAGACGTTCCACCGTTTCGACCGTTTCGCCGAGGCGGTAGTCTTGCTCGAATTGATCAGCCTGTGCTTTTAATTGATCAATCAAATCCTGTGCTTTCACTTTCGGGAAGCCAGCGATATCATAAATATATTTTTCAGGATAGAGCGTTGACAATTGACCGCCGAGTTGCGGTAAACTTTCAATCAACGTCGTATCGAGTTGGCGCATGCCTGCGTAAAATGCGGTGAACAATCCAACCGGACCTCCACCGATGATGATTACATCTTTCGTCGTCTTCATCGAATTCCTCCTCAAAGCGTATACATTTACTATAGAGAGTTTATTGAATTAAATCCATTCAGTACAAACATGCAACACTTTCAAAAAAAATTCAAGAAGATAAGCTTTTTCATTGAGAATTCAATTTAAAGAGCGTACAATGAAACAGAAGCAATTGTGAACAGATGTTGAACAAGAATGGGCTTTATTGTGAACATCTATGTGAAGAAACACACAACATAGTTGTTCAAAAAAACAAAACTTTAAACAAGGTGGAAATGAACATGAAACGACCTAACATTGTTATTCTTGGCGCGGGCTTTGGCGGACTCATTACAGCCGTCAACCTTCAAAAGACACTCGCTGCAGGTGACGCGAACATCACGCTCATCAACAAGCATGATTATCACTACCAAACAACTTGGCTTCACGAACCAGCTGCTGGAACGATGAACCCAGACCAAGCACGCATTTACATTAACGACATTGTGAACCCATCACGTGTGAAACTTGTCAAAGGGATCGTCGATCGCGTCGATACTGCTGCGAAACAAGTCACGCTTGAAGATGGTTCTGTCGTCGAATACGACTACGTTGTCATCGGCCTCGGCGGTGTACCGGAAACATTCGGTATCCCAGGCTTGAAAGAAAACGCAATGACAATCAGCTCATTGAACAGCGTTCGTAAAATTAAAGAGCACATCGAGTACTCATTCGCTCAATATAAAACAAACGGTTCTTCTGACAGCTCGTTCGTAACGATTGTTGTCGGTGGTGCTGGATTCACAGGAATCGAATTCCTCGGTGAAATCGTCAACCGAATCCCAGAGCTTTGCAAACAATATGACGTTCCACGCGAAGCTGTTCGCATCGTCAACATTGAAGCAGCGCCAACGGTTCTTCCAGGTTTCGACCCAGAACTCACAACGTACGCACAGAAATGGTTGGAGCGTAACGGTGTCGAGATGAAACTCGGTAACGGAATCAAAGGTGTTGAGCCAGGTGTCGTTACGTTTGGTCCACTTCAAGGTGACACGACGGAAACGATCCACGCCAACACGATCATCTGGACAGGTGGCGTAAGTGGTAGCCCGATTATTGAAAAATCAGGATTTGAAGCGGTTCGTAACCGTGTCATGGTGGAAGCGGACAACCGTGCACCAGGTCACGACAACGTCTTCATCATCGGTGACTGCTCGGCAGTCATGGACCCTGCTTCGAACCGTCCATACCCACCGACGGCACAAATCGCAACACAACAAGCGCACAACGTTGCGAAAAACATCGCGGCACTCATCAATGGCAAATCGACTTCGAAGTTCACTTACGAGAGCAAAGGAACAGTCGCTTCGCTCGGTCATAACGATGGAATCGGAATCGTGATGGGTAAAAAAATCTTCGGTCGCAACGCTTCATTCATGAAGAAAGTCATCGACAACAAACACTTCATCGAATTGAAAAAATACGGACTCGTCCTCAAAAAAGGAAAGTTCTAATTTTCGATTAACGTACGGCTCGTTCTGATTCAGAACGAGCTGTTTTCTTTCGAAATTGTCATAGGAAGTTCTTTGACCACGTCGGTTGAAATTTTGTATAATGGAGAGCGGACAAGGGGGGCATCACATGCATATTATCCAAGCAGTCATTGGGGCCGTTTTATATATGACGATTTTTTTCAGTATCGGCTTCATCTTGAATATGTTACTTAAAAAGACATGGACACTCGTGTTCATTTATCCAATTTTTGTCATCATGATGATTGATAATGTCAAACTTTCAAGTTACGTGACCGAGACGTCAACTGCACTCGCGGGGATCTACGAAGGACTCGTCGGATTGCAACTTCTCGATTTGTTCATGCTCGGTTTCGGGTTGCTCGGAGCAATCTTGGCTGGCGTGACGATTCGTTTCTTACGGAAGAGCGGTTATTCAATGTTTTAAATGGCGACAGAAATGTTCGCCTTTTTTGTTTTGTCCCTACTTTTTTAGGGCATGAACCGATATACTAGATAGCGAAACGATTTTTAGTAAGGGATGCGATGCGAATGACATTACCGATGTATACGATCAAAAAAGTGTTGAATAATAGCGTTGTCATTTGTCAACATGATACGGATCCGGAAGTCATTCTACTCGGGAAGGGAATTGGCTTTGGCAAAAAACCAGGCGACCTCGTCGACCCGGCCAGCGTCCCGGAGAAAGTGTATCAACTGACAGATAAAGAAGAACAGTCGCAGTATCAAGAGCTCGTCAAACATGTCGATGAGGATTTTATTGCGTTCATGCAAGAGATTGTCGGCTTCATCGAGACGAGTACAGGTAAGAAAGTCGATGAGCACATTCATATCGGCTTGACCGACCACTTGTTCTTCACGATGAAACGAATCGAACAAGGGATGGAAGTGACGAATCCGTTTTTACTTGAGACAGAATCACTTTATCCAAACGAATTTGCGCTCGCGGAACGGATTGTCGATATGTTCCATGAACGATTGAACGTGCTCCTACCGGATGCGGAGACTGGATTTATTGCGCTGCACATCCACTCAGCGACGACGTTTAAAAATGTCCTGGAAGTGAATCGTCATAACCAAATCATTGGCCAAATCGTCCAGACGATTGAGAGTCGTTTGAACGTAAAATTGGACCGAACTTCACTCGATTATAAGCGCTTACTTCGGCACTTAAGGTACGCCGTTGAGCGGGTTGCGACGGGTGAGATGGTCGAGGCACCACAAAAAATTGAAAAGGTGTTGCGCGACGAATATCCGCTATGCTATAGTACTGCTTGGGAGCTGATGGGCATCATGGAACGCGAATTAAAGCGTCCCGTCCCACGAGGTGAAGCGACATATTTGACGATGCATCTCCAGCGCCTAACAAGTAGATAAATGATACCACGTGTCTTACGTGTTACTGATTCGATCAGGCATGAGTAAGGAGTGGAACGTTATGTGATTTCTCCGTTGGGAGAGGTCTACGTTCTATCCTTATTCATGCCTTTTCTGTTTTTATAAACGTGATTTATGAAAACGTTTAGATACGTCGGTTGTCTGACATCTACACCGCTATCATATTGTTTATACGTATTTAAAAAAAGGAGGAAATGTTGATGTTTAAGCAGATCTTTGGTGTTCTTCAAAAAGTCGGTAAAGCACTTATGCTTCCTGTTGCGATCTTGCCGGCAGCCGGTCTTCTTCTTGCATTCGGTAACGCAATGCAAAACCCACAACTTACATCACGCGCTGGTTGGTTAACAAACGAAGGCGTCGTGAAATTCGCTCAATTGATGGAGCAAGCAGGTGGAATCATCTTCTCGAACTTGGCGCTCTTGTTCGCAGTCGGTGTTGCCATCGGTTTAGCAGGTGACGGGGTAGCCGGACTTGCAGCAATCGTTGGATTCTTGATCATGAACAAAGTGATGGGTGTTTGGCTCGAACTCACACCTGAAGTGTTGGCGCAAGGTGACCCAGCATACGCGAACGTACTCGGTATCCCAACACTCCAAACAGGGGTATTCGGAGGGATCATCATGGGTCTCATCGCCGCATGGGCCTATAATAAGTACTTCAATATCGAATTGCCACAGTTCCTTGGTTTCTTCGCTGGTAAACGTTTCGTTCCAATCGTAACGGCAGTTGCAGCCGTCGTTGCTGGTTTCGTCTTACTATTAGTATGGCCACCAGTTCAACACGGATTGAACTCATTCTCAAACTTCATGTTGAATGAAAACCGTACATTTGCAGCATTTATCTTTGGTTTGATCGAACGTTCATTGATTCCATTCGGTCTTCACCACATCTTCTACTCACCGTTCTGGTTTGAATTCGGTTCATACACAGATGCAGCGGGTAACGTCGTTCGTGGTGACCAAGCGATCTTCTTCGCACAAATTCGTGACGGCGCTGAGTTGACAGCAGGTACGTTCATGACTGGTAAATTCCCGTTCATGATGTTCGGTCTTCCTGCAGCAGCACTCGCAATGTACCACGAAGCACGTCCTGAGCGTAAAGCGGTTGTCGGCGGTCTCTTGGCTTCTGCTGCCCTTACATCGTTCTTGACTGGTATCACAGAACCAATCGAGTTCTCATTCTTGTTCGTAGCACCGCTTCTCTTCGCAGTACACGCAGTGTTCGCAGGTCTTTCGTTCATGACGATGCATATCTTGAACGTTAAGATCGGGATGACGTTCTCTGGTGGTTTGATCGACTTCTTGCTCTTCGGAGTTCTTCCAGGTCGTACGGCTTGGTGGCTCGTCATTCCAGTCGGTCTCGTGTTTGCGGTTGTTTACTACTTCGGATTCCGCTTCGTTATCCGTAAGTTCAACCTTAAAACACCAGGCCGTGAAGATGAGGTTGTTGAACAATCAACAGCTACTGGTTCGGAACTTGCACAAGATATCCTCGTTGGTCTTGGTGGCTCACAAAACATCAAGCACCTCGATGCATGTATCACACGTCTTCGTGTAGAAGTTAAAGACAAAGCAAACGTAAACAAAGATGAGTTGAAACGCCTTGGCGCTTCTGGTGTCCTTGAAGTTGGTAACAACATTCAAGCAATCTTCGGACCACGTTCGGATGCATTGAAATCAGAGATTCAAGCAGTTATCGCTTCAGGTAACGAAAAGAAAGCAAACTAATCATCATCTAGACCAATCCTTCGGGGTTGGTCTTTTTCTTTTATATGAAACGGTTTCATCCAAACGTTAGAGGGAAAAAGTAAGTATTCTGACAAAGGAGGGAACCATGATGTGGAAGAAAGTGTTTGGCGTTTTACAACGGGTCGGGAAAGCACTCATGCTTCCGGTTGCGATCTTACCGGCAGCCGGTCTTCTCTTGGCGTTTGGTACCGCATTCCAAAACCCGGACCTCGTTGAATTGCTCCCGTTTCTGGCGAATGACTCACTTGTCCTGATTTGGCAAGTCATGACAGATGCCGGGGACATCGTCTTCGCAAACTTAGGGTTACTGTTTGCCGTTGGGGTCGCGATCGGCCTGGCGAACGGGGATGGGGTTGCTGGTCTAGCAGCCATTGTCGGTTATTTGATCATGAACAAAGTCATCAGCACGTGGAACGGGATTACCGCGGAAATCGCTCAAGGCGACCCGCAGTATGCAACCGTTCTCGGTATCCCGACGCTCCAAATGGGGGTATTCGGGGGTATTATCGCAGGTCTTGTTGCAGCATATGCATACAACAAGTATTTCAACATCAAGTTGCCAGATTTCTTAGGATTCTTTGCAGGGAAGCGGTTCGTCCCGATTGCGACGGCCGCATTCAGTTTGATTATCGGGATTGCGCTCGCGTATATATGGCCACCGATCGGGAATGCGATCAATACGTTCTCAAGTACGGTCATCGAGGCAAACGTTGCCTTATCAGCATTCATCTTTGGATTGGTAGAACGTTCCTTGATTCCGTTCGGTCTTCACCATATTTGGTATTCTCCGTTCTGGTTCCAATTCGGGGAATATACGAACCAAGCCGGTGATCTCGTACAAGGTGACCAACGGATCTTCTTCGCACAACTACGTGACGGCGTCGAGTTCACAGCTGGTACGTACATGACCGGGAAATTCCCGTTCATGATGTTTGGGTTACCTGCTGCCTGTCTCGCCATGTTCCACACGGTTCCGAAAGAACGTCGGAAAGACGTCGAAGGTCTCTATTTCTCAGCTGCCCTCACGTCATTCTTGACAGGGATCACAGAACCAGTCGAGTTCTCATTCGTCTTCGTTGCACCACTTCTCTTTGGAATTCACGCCGTCTTTGCAGGTCTCTCCTTTATGACGATGCATCTACTGAACGTCAAGATCGGGATGACATTCTCTGGCGGTCTCATTGACTATCTTCTCTTCGGAGTCTTGCCGAACCGAACCGCCTGGTGGCTCGTCATTCCGGTCGGACTCGTCTTTGCGGTCATCTATTACTTCGGATTCCGTTTCGCCATTACGAAGTTCGACCTGAAAATCCCTGGACGTGACGTTCAGACCGGCGCGAAAGGGGACAAAGCCGGTATTGGGGACGACTTGCCATATGAAGTGCTCGTCGGACTCGGTGGTCCTGAAAACATTAAACACTTGGATGCCTGTATCACGCGACTTCGTGTCACCGTGAACGACGTCAAACAAGTCGACAAAGATCTATTAAAAGATCTCGGTGCTGCTGGTGTCCTTGAAGTAGGGGATAACATTCAGGCCATCTTCGGACCGAAATCGGATACGCTTAAATCACAAATCGCGACCATCATCGAAGGTGGCGAGTATAAACCGAAAGAAAAAGTTGAAAAAGCCGTGATTACACCGGAAGCGGCTGAACAAGCCGATCATCGCTTCCTCGCTCCGATGTCGGGTGTATTGTTATCACTCGATGATGTGCCAGATCAAGTCTTCTCTGGTCGCATGATGGGAGAAGGATTTGCGATCGAACCAAGCTCAGGTCAGGTCGTTTCGCCGGTGACCGGTCAAATCACGACATTCTTCCCGACGAAACATGCAATCGGCATCTTGGCTGACGATGGACGCGAACTATTGATTCATGTCGGTCTCGATACGGTTAATCTGAAAGGGGAAGGATTCACTTCGAAAGTAGAGGAAGGTGCCCGAGTCGAAGCGGGAGATGTTCTTCTCGAAGTCGATCTCAATGCGATTCGAGATAAAGTACCATCACTCATCACACCGATCATTTGGACGAACGGAGACGGAAAAGTCGTCGTCGTACCGTTCGGTGAGACGGTCGTCGCAGGAGAAGCGCTCGACTTTAGAGCCGATGATAGAGGTCCAGAGTAACCAAGTTTCACACGCCGCTCCAGTAATGGGGCGGCTCTTTTTGTATAGTTACTTCAATGTGCCTTATTCCGGAAAGTGAGAATCCCCTTTATAGTGAAGAAGAATTCTCACGAAAGAAGGGGTACAAATGAAACAATCTATAGAGTTGAATCACGGTCAGAAAGCCATTCCTACCATCGGACTTGGCGTCTTTAAAGTAGAGGACGGAGATACGGTCATCGATGCCGTCGTGGAAGCGATTCGTCAAGGATACCGCCACATCGATACGGCAGCCGTCTACGAGAACGAGGAAGGTGTCGGAATCGGAATTCGAAAAGGAATGGAGATGGCGAATATTTCCCGGGATGATTTGTTCATCACCTCAAAACTTTGGAATGCCGATCAAGGATATGAATCAGCCATCGCTGCGTATGAAGCTTCACTCGAACGCCTCGGCTTAGAACAATTGGATTTGTATTTGATTCATTGGCCGGTGGAAGACAAAATTGTTGACTCTTGGCGCGCCCTTGAACAATTGTATCGCGAAGGACGTGTCGGTGCGGTCGGAGTGAGCAACTTCCAGATTCATCACCTTGAGACATTGGCTGCAAACAGTGAACTCGTTCCAGCCGTGAACCAAGTCGAGCGGCATCCGCTGCTACGTCAAACCGAGTTGTCCTCGTATATGAGCGAGCATGGAATCGTACCGGTCGCCTGGGCACCGCTCATGCAAGGTGGATTGTTCGAACAGCCTACGTTAGTTACAATCGCGAAAGAAGTGGAGCGTTCTGTCGCTCAAGTGATATTGCGCTGGCACCTTCAGACAGGGTGGGTCATCATTCCGAAGTCGGTCAAATCGCATCGAATCGAAGAAAACTTCAGCCTGCATGATTTTGAATTGAGCAAAGAACAAATGGAACGGATCGACGCACTCGACCAACA
The DNA here is from genome assembly GCF_018617615.1 of Exiguobacterium sp. s189. Classification (NCBI taxonomy): domain Bacteria; kingdom Bacillati; phylum Bacillota; class Bacilli; order Caryophanales; genus Exiguobacterium; species Exiguobacterium sp. s189. The sequence continues at coordinate 244,320 of NZ_JACSKM010000003.1, forward strand.
TAAACGTGTCGGTCCAGACCCGGACGACTTCGATTTTTAAATAGTATGTAAAAAAAGTCCTTCTCTCGCTCGAGAGAAGGACTTTTGGCGTTATTTTTTGATGTCAAACTTTTCGCTAAGGAAGTTCACGACTTCTTCAGCTGTGTCCATGTTGAGGACTTCGTTGACGATCGATTCTGTTTCTGTCTTCGTCAAGCGCTTCACGAGGCTACGTGCACGAAGGACGCTTGAAGCTGACATCGAGAATTCATCGAGTCCGAGACCGAGAAGGATTGGAATCGCGAGCTCTTCTCCAGCCATCTCTCCACACATACCGACCCATTTGCCAGCTTTGTGTGCTTCTGTGATGACGTTGTGGAGAAGGTTCAAGATGGCAGGGTTGAACGGTTGGTACAAGTAAGATACTTTTTCGTTCATGCGGTCAGCCGCCATCGTGTATTGAATCAAGTCGTTTGTACCGACTGAGAAGAAGTCGACTTCTTTTGCGAATTGTTTCGCCATGACAGCTGTAGATGGAATTTCAACCATCATCCCTGTTTCATATTGACCGACTTCGATTCCTTCTTCTTTCAACTTCGCTTCTTCTTCAAGGAGAAGGGCTTTCGCTGCGCGGAACTCTTCAAGTGTCGCAATCATAGGGAACATGATTGCGAGGTTACCGTGAGCTGACGCGCGGAGAAGGGCACGAAGTTGCGTGCGGAACAAATCTGTTTCCTCGAGGCAAAGACGAATCGCACGATAGCCGAGGAACGGGTTCATCTCTTTCGGGAGGTCGAGGTAAGACAATTCTTTGTCGCCACCGATATCGAGTGTACGGATGACGACTTGCTTGCCTTCCATACCTTCAAGAACCGTTTTGTATGCTGTGTACTGCTCTTCTTCTGTCGGGAATGTTTCAGAGTCCATGTACAAGAACTCTGTACGATAAAGACCGATTGCATCTGAACCGTTTTTCAAGACGCCTTCTAAGTCGTTTGGCGTTCCGATGTTCGCTGCAAGCTTCACTTTATGACCGTCAGCAGTGACAGACTCTTCGTTGACGAGTTGCTTCAACTCTTCTTTGTAAGCTTCGAAATCAGCACGTTTGCCTTCGTACTCTTTGACGAGGTCTTCAGAAGGGTTGACGAACACGTCACCTTCCGTACCGTCGATGATGACGAGGTCACCGTTTTTGATTTCTTCAAGAGCCACTTTCGTACCAACGACCGCTGGAATTTCGAGTGAACGTGACATGATGGCAGAGTGTGATGTACGTCCACCGATGTTTGTCGCGAACCCTTTGACGTATTTACGGTTAAGTTGTGCCGTGTCTGAAGGCGTCAAGTCTTCAGCGATGATGATCACTTCTTCTGAGATCGATGCAGGGGTCACGAATGTCACCCCAAGAATGTGTGCCAAAACACGTTTTGTCACGTCACGAACGTCAGCTGCACGTTCGCGCATGTATTCGTTGTCCATCGATTCGAAAATCATGATCATCGTCTGTGCGACTTCATCAAGTGCTTTCGCAGCGTTCATGTTTTCGCTTTCAATTTTATCGTTCACTTGCGAAACGATTTCTGGATCCTCAACGATTAAAAGGTGAGCTGAGAAAATCTCGGCTTTGTCTGGACCAAGTTCACGAAGCGTGTGCTCGCGGATTTCTTCAAGCTCCGTTTTAGATTGTGCGATTGCATCTTGGAAACGTGCCTTTTCTGCAGCGACATCTTCAATCTTGTGTGTTGGGATATCGAATGAAGGTGTCTCCATGACGAATGCTTTTGCAACTGCAATTCCTGCAGATGCACCAATACCTTTAATGTGTGACATAAGCGTAGTCCCTCTTTTCAAAGAAATAGTGTACTTTCCTGCCTCGTTACTTCATACCCGAAAAGAAAAAAGAATTAACGAGAACGAAGAAAGTTAAAGTAGCAACGGTCTACGACTAGGGGAAGCCTCGACCAGTCAAATTGGCCTCACTTCACGATGAAGAGAAGCCCGATTGCGTACTTTCTTATCCTATCATAAAATAAAACAACGTCACAACGAGGAGATAGCCCACGAATTCGAAGATTTCTTGACTCTTACGCATACTATTTCATTATTTTGGAGAAGTTCGCTATGCTTACCATATATAAAGAAGGGAAGTGGCAAGATGTATCAAATTGCTCAATTAAATTGGACAGATTCATATGACACGATGATTGTTGGAATCGGTGCGGCCGATTCAATCGACGAAGGGCTCGACACATTGTTCGGTGGACGAGTGAAAGCACTCATTCAATCAGGAGATCTTTCGACGAAAACAGGAGAAGTGACGTTATTGCCGACGTTCGCCGGGGAAACGGCACGCGTCTTGTTTGTCGGACTTGGACAACGAAACGACATCACGACAGAAAATGTACGGAACTGGTTCGGGAAAGTGGCGAAGCTCGTCCACGCGCGTGGATTAAAGGACGTTGCAGTCGCACTCGACACGTTCACAAACGACGCGGCTTGCATTTTCGCAGAAGCATTTGAAATGGCGACGTATGCTCATCCTACATACAAGTCAGAGCCGAAACAAACGGTCGAAGAGCCAAACATCACACTTCTTGGGGATGTGTTGCAAGAAGACATCGATGCAGGTGTCGCTTATGGGAAAGGGGTCAATGTCGCTCGAACGTTGACGATGATGCCGGCTAATATTTTGACAGCAGAGACGTTGGCGGATTATGCGGTCGAATTAGCGAAACGCCATGATTTCAAATACCGAGTGTTAGAAAAAGAAGAAATGGAAGGGCTCGGAATGGGTGCACTCCTCGCCGTAAACCAAGGCTCGACGATCCCGCCGAAATTGATTGTGTTGGAATATCGTGGTGCAGAGGAAGAAGCTCCGATTGCGGTTGTCGGAAAAGGCGTCACGTTCGATACAGGTGGCTATTCAATCAAGCCGAAAGACGGCATCGTCGGAATGAAAGGCGATATGGGTGGTGCGGCTACTGTCCTTGGACTATTCGAGACACTCGGACGCACACGTCCGAATAAAAACGTCATCGGAATCATCGGTGCGACAGACAACATGATTTCAGGCGATGCCTTCAAGCCGGATGATGTCATCACGGCAATGAACGGCAAAACGATCGAAGTACTCAACACAGATGCGGAAGGGCGCCTCGTTCTAGCGGATGCTGTCACGTTCGCGAAAACGTATGAGCCAAAAGCAATCATCGACGTAGCTACGCTAACAGGCGGTGTACTCGTCGCACTCGGTACAGACGTGACGGGCTGTCTGACGAACGATGATACCCTCTATCGCTCACTCGAAGAAGCGAGTCGCGAGACGAATGAACTTGTTTGGCAAATGCCATACTTTGATGTGTTCATCGACAAAGTGAGAAAATCAGAAGTAGCCGACTTGAACAACTCACCTGGTCGCTTCGGTCACATGATTTTCGGTGGAGCGTTTGTCGGCGAGTTTGTCGGCGATACACCGTGGCTTCACCTCGATATCGCAGGAACGAGCGAACGTGCGGCAGCGAACGACCTTGGCCCGAAAGGCCCGACTGGTGTCATGGTCCGAACGCTTGCACGGATGATTGAAACGTGGGAGCGCTAAGAGCGCTCCTCTTGATCGGTTTGGCGATTCTGTGTGGCTTCGCGTACACGGTTTGGCCGAACCGGATCTGGTTAGGATGTACAGTATTTTTCGCCGTGTTCGGCGTGTTGATGATGTTACAGGAGGTAAGACATGGTAGGAGTAGGAATTGACGGTGCACGCGGAGGCTGGGTGCGCATCACATACGATAGCATTTCCTTATGTTTGACGATTTCAGAAACGCTAGAGGAGTTGCTCATTGACGGTGCGATGCATTTCGTGGATATGCCGAAAGATTTAGGGACGGTCGACCATCCGAGTCGAGCATGTGACGCGTGGATGCGGAGTCAACTCGTCGAGCGGAAATCGTCCGTCTTTACCCCGCCGATTCAAGAAGTGCTTCATGAAGAGACATACGAGGAAGCGAACAAACAAAGTCGAATGTTGATCGATAAAGGGCTTAGCAAACAGGCTTGGCATTTGGTTCCGCGTATCCGTGAGTTCCAGCATGTGTTAGCGGAGGACGTTTACGAATCTCACCCAGAAGTATGCTTCTCGGTGATGATGGGGCATGAGGCAAGTCATTCGAAAAAGACAGTCGAAGGGCAGGACGAACGAATCGAGTTACTTCGAAAATACTCGAAAAGCTCTCCGTGGAAATGGAAAATGTCGAACGTGCAAATCGATGATATTATCGATGCTTGTATCTTGGCAGTAGCCGCCTATGAAGCGGGGATGAGTGGTCTTTCGTTACACCCGGCTGAAGCGAATGAGCCGAAAGTAGCTGTACCTCAAATGAAAGAAGAGCGATGAAATGTTGATTTCATCGCTCTTTTGCTGTCGTAGCGGACGGACCGACGACGAACCGCCACATATAGTGAAAGACTTTGGCGTTGTATAAAGCCTTCAGCAGAACGGCGAGTACGGGACCTAAGATGAAGCCGAATACACCGAATAGTTTTAGACCGACAAAAATCGAGATGAGTGCAGCAAGCGGATTCAACCCGATATGGGAACCGACAATCTTCGGTTCAGCCAAGTTTCGTTGAACGATGACGATGATGTATAGCACAATCAATCCGATCGCGACGAACCAATCGCCTGATACTGCGGCATAGGCGGCCCACGGAATGAGTAGTGTACCGACACCTAAATAAGGTAAAAGGTCGAAGAACCCTGCGAGTAAAGCGAATGAGAGCGGATTGTCGACTCGGAGAATGAACATACCGACCAGTACGATTCCGAAGGTGATGGAAATGAGCGTAAGTTGTGCCCGAACGTAACCGAATAAAGCGGATTTCAGGTTGATCATCACTTCCTCGAACTCTTTAAATCCTTTGCGTTTATTCAGGCGATTTAGAGACGTCACGTAAGAGGGCCAGTCTTTTGTAATAAAGAACCAGGCGAGCACAATGACGACGACAAGCAGCAGGACGAGTGGGAGTGCGGCCAACATGCCTTGTAGGACACTTGCCACACCACGGGATAAAACACCGATTGCGGCCGCGAGTTGGACACCGAGCTCTGTGATGCCGCCTTCTAATGAAGTCGTCTGTCCAGGATTCAATTGTTGATAACTCTCGTACGCATCGTTGACGAGTGGTGCAATCTTTTCGTTGAACAAGCGCTGGACATATTCAGTGAACGTTTGGATTTGTTCAGGAAGTCGCTCCGCTGCGATTGTCGCATAATGAATCAATTGGATGATGACGATGGTGATGATGCCGACGACGATACTGAGGACGATCAACAACGAGATGAGTGTCCCGAGTGCACGCGGCATATTTGTTTTTCGTTCGAAGAAATTGACGAGTGGAACGGTCAAGAGAGATAAGAGTAGGGCAAACACGAAAGGATACGTATATTCGAAGAGGATGTTCAGTACCCATGTGATCAAAAATAGACCAATCACGACAAGTACGAACCGAAGCAGTTGCCAAAGTCTTACCGAAGACATGAAAAACCCACCCTTTCCGGACAGTTAGATTGAGCATAGTATATCATGTAGACGGTAAATAAAGCAGAAAGATAGGTGAATGAACATGAGAGAGATTCAACAAAAAATTGATACGATGATTCTTCATTTGGGAGGCTACTGGAGACCGCTATCGGGGCTGGCACGATTATTAGAAGAAGTGGGGGAAGTGGGGGGAGCGATGCGGAGAGGATCAGCGGAGGAGCTAAAAGAAGAACTGCTCGATGTGCTCGTCATTTCCACGTGTCTCGCGAACCAGTATGCAATCTCACTTCAACAACAAGAAGCGGATGTAAGAGAAGTGACGAAAGAACAGTTATATTTTCAAATCGTAGAAGAGGCCGGCGAAGTGGCGAGGATATTGAATGCTTACGAAGGAGATAAAAAGCTGAAGCCGAATCGCCAAGGAGAGTCGTTACAGCTGCATATCGAGCAACTGCAACGTGCCGTGATTTCTTTAGGAGAACAGTGCAACTACGAACTGTTTGACTCATTGTATGCATTAATTGATGAAAAATCGACACGTGACTTCGGGCGTTTCGATCATACACCGGATCCGATTACGGAAGCTTCCGTCAGAAGCTATGTCACGTATCAGTCTGGACGTTATTGGGGTGGGATTGATCCTAAACCTTTTGAGCGGTTTGACCGATATATGGAGAGAGAGAAACACGTGGAACGTTTTTTGAAAATTGCTCGTATTGAGGGGCTTGATGGATTTGTGATCAAGTTGGGTCGAGATGGACTAATTGTTCCTGAAAATGTTGAAAAAGACTTAAACTTACCTAGTGATTTCAAGGTAACTATCGAGGTATACAATACTCAAGGTTATGTCGTCATTCGTCCAAAGTTATAAAAAACATAAAAAAAGATAAATCATTTATCTCTTTTTCTAAAAAGAAAGTATCGACTATTTTAATATTTGTTAATATATTTCTAACAACCATTGTCAAAAGCTTTCAATGAAAGGAAAAGTGGATGAAAAAGAAATTATTTACATTCGTCATGTCGGTTTTTGTCGTTTTTGCAAGCATAGGGGTTCATCAAGTTGAAGCAGCCACATATAATGGCAAAACATCTGTCAATTTAAATGTTCGTGTAAAACCAGACTTGAATGGAAAAGTGTACACAACACTAAAGAAAAACAGTAGTGTAAATTACGGTAACTACAATAGTAGTTGGGTAAAGGTATATCTGAATGGGAAAACATATTATGCTTCGAAACGTTACATTGTTCCAATAAAGGCATCACAAATTAGCACAACTTCCACTGTCAAAACGACAAAAGGAGTTACAACAGCAAACCTAAACGTCCGCACGTCCCCTAGTTTAAGTGGAAAAATATATAAAACATTGAAGAAGAATACGAAAGTCGATTACGCGTCCCATAACTCATCGTGGGTCAAAGTGGTCATCAGTGGAAAGACATACTATGCCTCGAAGAAATATGTAAAGTCAGTAACTACAACACCTTCTTCATCAGTAACATCTACTCCGAACGTTTTGAAAGGGATTTTGACGAGCAATTTAAATATTCGTACGTCCCCTAGTTTAAGCGGGAAAGTGTATAAGACACTGAAAAAGAATACAAAAGTTGATTATGCATCGTACAATTCATCGTGGGTCAAAGTGATAATAAGTGGGAAAACATATTACGCGTCGAAAGCTTACATCAAACCTGTTACCACAGAAGTGAAAGTGACAAAGGTGATTGGTTATGCGAAAGAACCTTTAAAACTCTATAGCAAAACAGACCAAAAGTCGACAGTCGTCAACACGTTGCCAAGTAAAAAAGAAATGACTTATAGCAAGTATAATTCAGATTGGTCGATGGTCTATTTAGGTACAAAAACCTATTTTACTTTGACGAAATGGATTACTGTTGGGAAAGTTCCAGTCGAAAAGCCGGTAGAAGAAAAGATTCAAGGATATGCATCGCAAACACTTATCTTATACAATCAATTATCAAGCAATGCGACTATTGTAAAAGAACTCCAAAAACACGAAAATCTAACATATAGTAAAATTGATGAAAAGTGGATAAAAGTTTATATCGGATCGAACGTATATTATGCTGAGGCGAGTAAGGTTATCTCTGGGAAGCCGGATGTTGATTCTCTAGGTGTTATTTATGTGAACGTTCCGGGTGATGTACTTAATGTTCGTCAAGCTGCTTCCGTTAATTCAAAGCAAGTGGGAACGTTAAAACATGGAACTGAGATTGAATATTATGGTACGGAAAACGGATTTCATAAAATTAAATTTAATGGGCAATTTGCTTATATTTTTTCGGCATTCATAAAAACTTCTAAACCTGTTGCTTCGTCAAACGCTGTTATCATTCTTGATCCAGGGCACGGTGGAAGGGATCCAGGTGCGGTTAATGGTTCGCTTTATGAAAAAACAATCGTGTTAGATGTAACGAAACGGGTAGAGGCATATCTTCGTTCGAAATATGGGTATACGGTACGCATGACACGTTCGACAGATGTCTATTTGACGCTCGAACAGCGTGTCGCTGCGGCGAAGTCGTTACGTGGCAACTTGTTCATCAGTATGCATGTCAATGCTTTAAATGTTTCTTCCGCAAAAGGGATGGAAACATACTACTCAACACGTTCAGCTCATAGTGCTCGTAGTCGCGTGTTGGCTTCAAATATTCAAAATAACCTAGCTAGTAAGATGAGTGGGATGTCGAACCGTGGTGTGAAGACAGCAAATTATCACGTCATCACGTATAATACGATGCCATCTGCTCTCGTAGAGCTCGGATTCATTTCTTCTCCAACGGATTTGACGTATCTTCGGAGTGACGCATCTCGCCAACGTATGGCAGAAGGTGTTGCGGAAGGAATCGCTAAATACGTACAAACTTATCATTGATTCGAAAAACCTTAGACGAACGTGTCTAAGGTTTTTTGATGCATCAAAAAAACCGAACCATGTAAAGGTTCGGTTGAGAAGAATTTTACAAGTCGTCGAAACCGTTCGCGTCTGTCACTTTCGCATACGAACGCGATTTTTGTTCGAAGAAATCAGATTTTGTTGCGTTGAGTGAGTCGTCTGAGTATGCACGGATCCAAGGCATGACATCTTCGTCATATCCTACGTACAAATCGTTCAGACCAATTACGCGTAAACGTTTGTTTGCCAAGTATTTGACGTAGTCACGCATCTCACTGACGTCGAGTCCATCGAGGTCGCGAAGGACGTATTCACACCACTCAATCTCAAGGTCGACGGCCTCTGCCATCGTATCGTATACGAATTGGCTGAACTGTCCGTCCGCATCAATCTTTGGATTTTCAGTCAAGACAGCACGGAGCAACTGGCTGATGAAGTAAGAATGTTGCATCTCGTCGCGCTGGATATAACTGATCATCGTTGACGTCCCGACCATCTTTTGGTGACGGGCCAAGTTATAGAAGTAGGCGAATCCAGAATAGAAGTTGATGCCTTCCAAAATGACCGAGGCCACAAGTGATTTTGCGAAATTCTCTGCGTTTGGCGTGTCGCGGAATTCTTCATATAAGTCCAGGATGAATTGGTTACGTTTCATGACCATCTCGTCGTCTTTCGCAATATCAAAGATGCGATTTTGTTCAGCGAGTGGGACAAGGCTTGATAAAACGTAACTATACGATTGATTGTGTACGACTTCCTGTTGCGCGATGACGGCAAGTACGGCGTGTACGGATGAGTCTGACGAGAACATTGACGACTCGAGGATATATCGTGTCTGGACAGAGTCGAGAATTGATAACAGCCCGATGATTCGCTTGAACGCATCTTGTTCACGTTCAGTTAGTTGCGGCCACTGTTGCATGTCTTTCGACATCGAGATCTCATCTGGGATCCAAAAGTTTGAAAGTAATTGCTTATAAATCGTATAAAACTGAGGATATGCGATATCGTTCCAGTTCACGATTGAGCTTGTTTCGCCACCGATGATGGCGGTTGCCCGGTTAGGATGTTTGGGCGACAATAATTTGATTTTCTGAATCGACATGGTGCATGACTCCTTCTTCTACATTCTGAGCCATCCGTTCTGCCCAGTGCTGGACGTTGAACGGTTGGTTGCGAGGCGACTGCTCGATTTTAAGCAGTTCACCGGCGAGTGGGATTCCGTATTTTGAAAGGTGGTACGCCATCTCATCGACCGCTCGACAGAAATGAACAAACATTTTGTCACCCGTTCCGAATACGGCTGCCTGACGAATCGGTACATTCAATTCTTTTAGCACGAGACGGAACGTGTCCTTCATTTCATCCGGCAAGATGCCATCTGCCCATGTGTAAGACCCAAAATAGACGAGGTCACACGTTGTGAGAGACTGGGCTTCCCGATATCCGACCCGATCCGCGTCGTAGCGGACAACGTGGTCACCACGATGATGGTGGGTCGACTCGATGAGCGTCGCCACTTCTTCCGTATTTCCGCTCATCGAATGACAAATGATTGCAATGTTCATGTCGTTAACCACCTTTCATTAAAAACGGACTAATGATGAATCGAACAAGTTATGAGGCACAAGACTCACATTCATCTACTTCAACGGTCGTTGAACGTGTGTAATAAATCGATTTCATACCGAGAGACCAAGCTTCTAAGTGCATCGCGAGAAGCTCTGTCGCTTTCACATCGTTCTTCACGTACAAGTTGAAGCTGATTGCTTGGTCGATGTGACGTTGGCGCGATGCGTTTTGACGGATGCTCCATAGTTGATCGACTTCGAAAGCTGATTTATAGAACCAGTTCGTCTCAGGTGTCAAATCAGGCACCGTGACCGGAATCTTATAGTTCTTCTTCTCTTCTGAGTAGACTTTTTTATAGACCGGGTCAATCGAAGCGGTACTACCCGCGATGATAGCAGTCGACGAGTTCGGTGCAACAGCCATCATATAGGCGTTACGAACACCGTTTTGGTGGACGGCTTCTGCGAGACCATCCCAATCCAACTCGTCGTGCGAGCGATAGTTCCGGCGCTTGAAGTATTCACCTGTATGCCATTCCGATCCTTCGAAGACGCCGAACGCGCCTTTCTCCTTCGCGAGCTCCATCGAAGCTTGGATCGTGAGGTAGGCAATCTTCTCGTAGAGTTTCTCCGCGTATTGAACGGCGTCGACCGATTCCCAGCGGATTCCTTCGAGGGCGAGTAGATGATGCCATCCGAACGTGCCGAGACCGACCGCGCGATACTTCTGGTTCGTGATCATCGCTTGTGGCACTTCAATGGTGTTCAAGTCGATGACGTTGTCGAGCATACGCATTTGAATCGGGATCAGGCGTTCGAGCACGTCTGCTTTCACCGCACGGGCGAGTGCGATTGAGCTCAAGTTACAGACGACGAAATCACCTGGTGTTTTCGTGATGACGATTTTTCCGTCTTGTGTGTACTCTTCTTCAATCGTCGTTGCTGACATGTTTTGTGCGATCTCTGAACAAAGGTTCGAGCTATAGATCATACCGGCGTGTTTGTTCGGGTTTGCCCGGTTCACAGAGTCGCGGAAGAACATGTAAGGTGTACCTGTTTCAAGCTGTGAGCGCATGTAACGTTTCACGAGGTCGATGGCAGGTACGGTCACGCGAGACAATTCTGGTGTGTTGACGCACTCCATGTATTTCTCTGTGAAGCTACCGCCGTTCTCTGTTTCATCGAAGTAGTCCTCAAGGCTATATCCCATCACCGTGCGAATCTCATGCGGGTCGAACAAATGCCACTCACCGCGTGCCTCGACCGTACGCATGAATAGGTCCGGTAAACAGACTCCTGTGAACAAGTCGTGCGTCCGTAGACGCTCATCCCCGTTGTTCAACTTCGCATCTAAGAATTCGAAGATATCTTTATGCCAGATGTCTAGATATACGGCGATTGAACCTTGGCGCATGCCGAGTTGGTCGACAGAAACGGCCGTATTGTTCAATTGTTTCATCCAAGGAAGCGCACCGCTCGAGACGCCTTTGAATCCTTTGATGTCACTTCCGCGCGAACGGATTTTACCGAGATAGACACCGATTCCCCCGCCGCCTTTTGAAAGTGTCGCCACGTCGGTGTTGGAATCGTAGATGCCGCGAAGCGAGTCGTCGACTGTATCGATGAAGCAAGAGCTGAGCTGACCGTATGACTTACCAGCGTTCGATAACGTCGGTGTTGCGACGGTCATATAAAGGTTTGAGAGCGCCCAGTACGCTTCTTCGACGAGTTTGAGGCGTGTTTTTTCATCCTCTTTTTGCATGAGGGTCATCGCGATGACCATGAAGCGCTCTTGTGGAAGCTCGTATAAGTTCTTCACATGGTCGCGGCCGAGGTAACGGTCCGATAACGTACGAAGTCCGATGTAAGTGAAGAGGCGATCGCGAGACGGGTCAATCAACGACTCGAGGTGGTCCATATCTTCTTTTGAATACGTATCCATCAGTGCTGAAGTGAAGATGCGTTTTGATGTCAACGTCTCGATCAAGTGATGGAAGTTGCCGTAGCGCATCGACGCATCATAGCCGCGATTACGTGCCGCCTCGAGATAGAGACGGTTCAAATACATCTCAGTCGCCACGAACGTCCAGTCCGGCTCTTCGGCTTTCAACATATCGAGCGCATGCATCGTCAATAAGTCATATACTACATCTTGTGTCAGCGTCTTTGTCTCGAGCGCCCGAATCGCGCGTTCCTCGTAACGCTGTACACTTAAATGAGGATACCGTGTTTGGATAGATTGAATAAGAGAAGAGACATCAGCAAGCGTTGGCGTCGCTGGTAGCATCGTCTCGTGGTGGATAGGGGATGTCAAAATCGATCACTCCTTTAATAGATGTAGACGTTATGAAAGTATAATAAGAACTTCCTAACCTGTCACAATAATGTGTCAACGACCAAAATAGCTGTTAACTATATATTGACACATTTTTATCTTTTTAATCATAAAACACCTATATTTAGTTTTTCAATCCTTGACATTCTTGAATGTGCAGGGCGGTGTTTTGCTTTTGTTCGAAAAGGGCTTCATGACCCAATTTGAGACAGAGAAATGAGATGAAAAATTTTTATGAATTCTAATTGCACAGTTCTTCACAGAAAAATGAATTCGATTTCATCTTCGAAGAAGGGGTGTTTGAACCTCTATATAGGCACGAATGTATTGTATTTGACGTCGATCATCAGAATACCTGCATGAATCGGTCGACACTAGATATAGTGTTTCGTCAAATCGTGACGAATGAATCCGTTTGTCAAGGCTGGTATCCGAGCAAAAAGTAAGGTAGATTGATGAGGTAGGACATGGATTTCAACGAAAAGAAGGGTTTAACAAGTGCGTACAGAAGACTTATTATTAACATGGGACCCGCTCGGTTATGGAACAGGTTCATACGGACCGGAGTTCGATGAGGTGATGGTAGCATTAACCTATGTCGAATCTTCAGAACAATTGACCGATGTGATTCGCCGCACGCTTCTTGAGGCGTTCGATGAGTGTCCCCCTGAAGAAGAAATCATGAAGATGGCGCAGCAACTATTCGCGTCGTCATCTTGCCAACTATAAGGAGGAAGAATTAATGTTACGAATTGATCCAACACCAAACCCGAATGCAATGAAAGTCACACTTCCAGAAAACGTATTCGGCGCAAAAAGCCAAAGTGTGAAAGCAGGGGAAGCGACAGATCAACCGCTCCTTGCGAAACTTGTCGAGATTGAAGGTGTCGAAAGTGTATTCGCATACGGCGACTTCGTAACCGTTTCAAAAGAGAATGGTGTGAGTTGGGAAGCAATCCTTCCGCACGTTGAGACGGCATATCGCGGATGAACCCGATTGTCTCGATCGTCATTCCAGCCTATAAGCGCGAGATGGAATTGACGGAGCTGCTTGAAAGCTTAACGGTCCAAACGTTTCAGCAGTTCGAAGTCTTGGTCATGAATAATGAAGGGCCGCCAAAACAGCATATTTTGGCGCCTTTTTTGAATCAATTGGATGTGCGTGTCATTGAAGTCGGGGAGAATCATCACGTCCGTGCGCGGAATCGTGGCGTGCTCGAAGCGAAAGGGAACGTCATCTTACTGTTAGACGATGATGATTTGCTCATGCCGACTCACATCGAAGATGGACTACGCGATTTACAAGAAGCGGACTTCGTCTATACGGATGCCGAGCTATTCCGCTTTGCATGGGAAGGCGGTCGTCGAGTAGTGACGGACTGGGAACCGTTCGCATATGACTTCGACCGTGAGCGGATGCGAAAGGACTCGACGTTCATCCCGTCCGGTACGATGTATCGCAAATCAATCCATGACACAATCGGTCTCTTCGATGAAGACGTCTATAATTATTGGGACTGGGATTTCTTCTTGAGGGTCATGGAGACGTTCACCGTGTCCCATCCCGCTCGCGCGACGGTTCTCTACGCATTCAATGGGACGGACAACCTATCGGCAAAACAAGACGAAACGAGACGTCGTTACTTTGACCACTTTTGTCAGAAGCATGGGCTGACAGACATGGGGATGAAGAATTTCCATATGGTCCAAGAGGAACGACGTCCATATGTGAGGCAGACAGAGAGAACGTTCACAGGCGTGTTACCTGGTCGGACGGAAGGAGAATAAGTATGTATTCATCAAAAGAACTTGAACTATTAGAGTTGTTAGAAGAAAAGGGCTATCTGGAGACGAAGATGTTGGCTGATTTGTTGGCGCTCGATGAAGAGACGATTGAGTCGATGCTCGAGAAGTTCAAACAAGATGGGATTTTGCTTGGTTTTCGGGCGATGGTCAATTGGCAAAAAATCAATCGACATGATGTCACTGCCTTTATTGACGTCAAAGTTGCGCCGAAACGAGGCCGCGGATTTGATGATGTGGCCGAGCGTATTTATCGTTTCCCGGAAGTGACGGCCCTTTATTTGATGTCAGGTGCTTACGATCTTCAAGTCGTCATTCAAGCGAGCTCGCTTCAGGACGTGGCTTCGTTCGTCTCCGACAAGTTGTCACCGCTTGACTCGGTCTTGTCGACGACGACACACTTCAAATTGAAGACGTACAAGCACGACGGGATTTTGTTCACCCCACAAACTGAAGACAAGCGATTGAACATCACGCCATGAAGTCATTATCCAATCAAGTCGTCTCCATGAAGCCATCAGGCATCCGTCGTTTCTTTGATTTGGCGCAAACGATGGAAAACGTGGTTTCTCTCGGGGTGGGAGAACCGGATTTCATCACGCCTTGGAACGTTCGGGAAGCGAGCTATGTCGCACTCGAACAAGGATATACGGCGTATAGTGCCAATGCAGGACTCATCGAGTTACGCGAAGAGATTGCTACTTATATGAAGGAACGATTTTCAGTCAAATACGATCCGACATCGGAATTAATTGTGACGACAGGTGCCTCACAGGCGCTCGATATCGCATTCCGTGCCCTACTGAATCCAGGAGATGAAGTCATCGTCGTCGAACCAGCATTCGTATCTTACGGACCGCTCATCGAGATGGCAGGTGGGAAAGTTGTTCCTGTCGCCTGTCGTCCTGAAAAGGGTTTTCGCCTCGACCGGGATGATGTCGAGCGCGTCATCACCGAGCGGACGAAGGCGATTCTCCTTTGCTTCCCGTCCAATCCGACGGGAGCGACGATGAACGGTGACGAGCTCGCGCAAATCGCAGAACTCGCGACCAAGTATGACCTTTGGGTTGTCAGTGACGAGATTTATGCAGAACTTTGCTATGACGAGCCTTTCACGAGTTTCGCGACACTTCACGATATGCGGGACCGGACAATCGTCATCAATGGTTTCTCAAAAGCGTTCGCGATGACGGGATGGCGCCTCGGTTTCACTTGTGCCCCTGAAATCGTGACGCGGGAAATGTTGAAGGTTCATCAATATGGCATGATGTGTGCCCCGACGCTCGTTCAATTCGGCGGACTCGAGGCACTTCGTTCACGTCATCAACACGTACCGAACATGGTGAAGAGCTATCGTCAACGTCGGAACTATTTCATTCAGGCGCTGAACGAGGCAGGTCTCCCGACACACGTGCCGGGTGGAGCTTTCTATGCCTTCCCGTCGATTCGACACACGGGGTTGACAAGTGAAGAATTTGCGGAACGTCTCTTGCTTGAAGAACGGGTCGCCGTCGTCCCAGGGAACGCCTTCGGTGAGAGTGGGGAAGGGTTCGTTCGAGCGAGCTATGCGACGTCGCTCGAACAGTTACAAGAAGCGATTCGACGCATCCATCGATTCATGCAGCAATTCGAAGTCACAGCGGTCAAGGACTCTCATTCGTGAGGGTCTTTTGCCGTTTTAGCGATATAATGAGAGGGAAAAGACGGGCGAGGTGAAGAAAATGAAACAAGTTGACTTTGTTGCAATCGGATGTGGTCCTTATAATCTTGGATTAATGGCTCTCGCGGAAAAAACATCACTACGCGGGATTTGCTTTGAAAAGCGGAAGGAAATGATGTGGCATGAAGGGATGCTCATTGAAGGGATGACGATGCAAACACATTACTTACAAGATCTCGTCACGCTCGCGGATCCGACCAACCCATCGAGTTTCTTGAACTACTTGAGTGAGACGGGGCGTCTCCAGACGTTCATCACGCAAGAACAGGATAAGATTCCTCGGACGGAATACAATCGATATTTGCGTTGGGTCGCCGAACGGCTGTCGACCATCCACTTCGATCACGAGGTGACGGATGTGTTGGTCGAGGAAAATGGTTTTCTCGTGACGGTCGAATCAAACGGTGAAACGACTCAAGTTCAAGCTACACATGTCGTTCTTGGCACTGGGGCAGAACCGTTTGTGCCGAAAGGTTTTGAACAAGTGATCCATACGAGCGAGTATTTGACCTATCGGGACGTCCTTCGAGACCGTTATCGCGTCGCGGTCGTCGGGAGTGGACAGAGTGCGGCAGAAGTGTTTCTAGATTTATTCCGTGAAGCGACGGATGAACAACGTGTCGACTGGATTACACGTTCCGATCATTTCGAGTCACTAGAAGCAGGAAAGCTCGGGGATGAGATTTTTAGTGTGGACTATGTCGAATATTTTCACGGCTTACCTTACGAAGCACGTCAACAATTGCTTCAGTCATTTGAACGTTTCCGCCATGGCGTCAATCCTGAGACGATGACGGCGATTTATGAGGCGCTCTATCACCGGACTGCAGAAGGTGAGCCAAAGCGAGCAGAGATGCTTACGCAAGTCGAGGTAGAATCCATTTCCTATGACTGGTTGACGCATCGCTTGAAAGGGACGCAACAATATACAAAAGAAGTGGTCGAAAAGGAGTATGACCTTGTTGTCGTGGCAACGGGATATCGTCCAATCATTCCGGCGTGGGTCGAGAAGCTCCCGATTGTCTGGGAAGCAGAGGGTGAGTGGGCTGTTCATGATACGTACGAAGTGGTCATGAGCGAATCATTGAAAGGGAAACTGTTCACGCACACGAATTTGGAGCATTCCCATGGCCCCGCAGCAACGAATCTAGGGATGGCCGTCTATCGAAATGCGGTGATGTTGAACGAAATGGCTGGAGAACCGGTCTATCCGATTCACCATCAAAAGCCGTTCACGACGTTTTGAACAAAAAAAGGGCTAGGCGAGTCGCCTAGCGGAATCAGGGGGGAATACTTGAAGTCTTGCTTGATTTGTATTTACCCCGCGCTTCGACTTTAAAACATATCAACACGTCAAAAATAATCTTTTTTACTAATTTGTACACTTTATCGAAAAAAGTATGTTATAGTAAGTTGATGAATTTAGCATAGGAGTTGTTTGTAATGGCAAAATACGAAAAAGATCAAGTATTAACAGGTAAAGTAACAGGAATTCAACCTTTCGGTGCTTTCGTAGCACTCGATGACGAGACTCAAGGTCTTGTACACATTTCAGAAATCTCACACGACTACGTAAAAGACGTAAACGATTACGTTCAAGTTGGTCAAGAAGTTGAAGTGAAAATCCTTGAAGTGGACGAAGCTTCTAAAAAGATCAAGCTTTCAATGAAAGCGACTCAAGAAGCTCCAAAACGTGAGAAGTCTGCGAAGCCAGCTCGTCGTGCGCCACGCCGCAACGAAGCATCTTCAAACTTCAAGCAAGAAGAAGCTCCAGGATTCACAGTCCTCAAAGACAAACTTGAAGACTGGATCAAAAACACAAACTTCAAGAAGTAAGTGTTCCAAGGTGACCCGCTCTAAGCGGGTCACCTTTTTTGTGTTTTACAGGAATCGATGAGTCTTATGACGAAACTGTAATTCGAATAGGGGGAGATTAGATGAAGATTGGCATCATTGGAACGGGCGGGATTGCGACGAGTGCTCACATTCCGAATTATGTAAAAGCAGGGATGGATGTGGTAGCGGTCATGAACCGGACACGGGCGAACGGTGAACGTGTCGCACGTCAGTTTAACATCCCGAACGTCTATGAAACGGTCGAAGAGATGCTCACGCACGAACAGCTCGATGCGGTCAGCATCTGTACGCCGAACGCCTTACATAAAGAGCAAGTGCTCCTTGCACTAGAAGCAGGGTGCCACGTGCTCTGCGAGAAGCCTCCGGGCATATCGGAAAAGGAAGCGGTGGAGATGTTAGAAGCAGCGAAACGAGCGGGAAAGACGCTCCATTATGGATTTCATTATCGGCATCGGGCCGACACGGTCCTTTTAAAACGGATGATTGACGCAGGAGAGATGGGGGACATCTATGCGTCAACGGCACTTGCCCTTCGCCGACGTGGCATTCCTGGATGGGGCGTGTTTACGAATAAAGAGCTTCAGGGTGGAGGGGCACTACTCGATATCGGCGTCCATATGTTAGATCTCGCGCTTCACTTGATGGATTATCCGGAACCGAAAGAGGTTGTCGGTCACGTCGGGCAATATTTAGGGAACCGTCCGGGTGTAGGCTTGATGGGCAAATGGGACCATGAATCGCTGTCTGTCGAAGACACGGCGAGAGCGATGATCACCTTCGAGACAGGCGCGTCTTTGTTACTCGATGTCAGTTATATGGCCAACATTGAAACAAAGGATACGATGCGTGTGGAATGTCGCGGTACGAAAGCTGGAGCCAGTCTGTTTCCACTCACGCTTCACACGGAGAAATATGGGGCGTTGTTTGACGAACGACCTGCCTATTTGACTGAATATGATCCGTATGAACGTCAAATTCAGCTGTTTCTCGAAGCGTGCCGAAAAGAACCGAACTATCGGCAAGCAGAGGAAGCCGTCATACTCCATCGCATCATCGATCGCATTTACGCATAAGCACGATACTTTTCATTCTTTGAAAACAGGGTATATAGTGTAGGTGTTACATATTTCTACGAGGAGGATGAATCATGCACAACTTTGAATACAAAAACCCGACGAAACTGATCTTCGGTACACATCAAGTCGAAACATTATCGAAAGAACTTGGCGCGCTCGACGCGAAGAAAGTGATGCTCGTCTATGGTGGCGGAAGCATCAAAAAGAACGGAACGTACGATGAAGTCGTGGCTGAGCTTGAAAAGGCTGGCATCTCATACGTAGACTTCTCTGGCGTCGAACCGAACCCGCGTATTGAGACAGTACGTCGTGCGGTCAAATTTGCACGTGAAGAAAACATCGATGCGTTGCTCGCAGTCGGCGGAGGTTCCGTCATCGACTGTACAAAACTGATTTCAGCAGCAATTCCTTATGAAGGGGATGCATGGGACATCGTGCTCCGTGAACATATCCCGACAGAGGCGGTACCATTTGGGACGGTCCTCACACTCGCGGCAACAGGATCAGAAATGAACTCAGGCTCGGTTATCACAAACTGGGAAACACAAGAGAAGTTCGGTTGGGGTCACCCACTCGTCTTCCCAACATTCTCAATCCTTGACCCACGTTATACAGTCTCGGTTCCAAAAGATCAGACGATTTACGGTATTGTCGACATGATGAGCCACTGTTTCGAACAATACTTCCACCCGAACCATGCGCCGGTACAAGAACGCATGACAGAAGGTGTCTTGAAGGCGGTCGTTGAATCGGCACCGAAACTCGTGAATGATTTGGAAAACGTCGATCTTCGTGCCATCATCTTGTTCTCAGGTACGATGGCGTTGAACGGCGTCCTTCAAATGGGTGCTGCTGGTGACTGGGCATCGCACAACATCGAGCACGCCGTATCGGCTGTCCACGACATCCCGCACGCTGGTGGTCTCGCAATCCTCTTCCCACGTTGGATGGAGCATGTATTGGATGAAGACAATGCGGCACGTTTCGCCCGACTCGGTACGGAAGTATTCGATGTGGAACCAGGTGAAAACGACTTGGAGACTGGGAAACGTACAATCGAAGCGATTCGTGCATTCTTCGACCAACTCGGCGCACCAAACTCACTCCGTGATTACGATATCGATGAGTCGACATTCGATGCGATTCTCGATTCTGCGATGAAACGTGGCGCATTCGGTCGTTTCCGTACGCTCGAACGTGAAGATGTCGCGCATATCCTCGAACTCAGTAAATAAGGCAATTTATTGCCTATTTTGCAATAATGATTGAACGAATCTAGCGTTTCCGTTTATGATGGGTCATGTATGGCTCTTTTACGAGCGATTTAAAGGAGGAAATGACATGTCAACTGTACGTTTCGATTATTCAAACGCGCTCTCATTCGTAGGGAAGCACGAAATCGACCAAATGCAAGAAACGGTAAAAACCCTTCACTCGGTGATTCACGAGCGGAGCGGTGCCGGAAGTGATTTTCTTGGGTGGGTCGATCTTCCGACCGAATACGATCAAGATGAGTTCGCACGAATCAAAGCTGCGGCGGAACGAATTCGCGAGAATTCAGACGTTCTCGTCGTCGTCGGAATCGGAGGATCTTACCTCGGTGCCCGTGCAGCGATCGAAATGCTTCAACATTCGTTCTTCAACGTATTGTCAAAAGAAGAGCGCAAGGCACCACAAGTATTCTATGCGGGCCACAATATCTCTTCAACGTATATGAGAGAGTTGCTTCAAGTACTTGAAGGCAAAGAGGTCTCAATCAACGTCATCTCAAAATCAGGAACGACGACAGAACCTGCGATTGCATTCCGTGTCCTCAAGCAGTTCATGGAAGACAAGTACGGTCAAGATGGAGCGCGTGAGCGGATCTATGCAACGACAGACCGTGCCCGTGGTGCACTCAAGACACTTGCGGACGCAGAAGGATACGAGACGTTCGTGATTCCAGATGATGTCGGTGGACGTTTCTCTGTCCTCACGCCAGTCGGACTTCTTCCGATTGCCGCTGCTGGAATTGATATCGATGCATTGATGGAAGGTGCACGTGACGCACAAAACGCTTACAGCTCACCAGAATTGGCTGAAAACGAAGCGTATCAGTATGCAGTCGTACGTAACGCCCTTTACGCGAAAGGCAAATCGATTGAGATGCTCGTCAACTATGAGCCAGCTCTTCACTACGTGTCAGAATGGTGGAAACAACTTTACGGTGAGTCAGAAGGAAAAGACAACAAAGGGATCTTCCCAGCGGCTGTCGACTTCTCAACGGATCTTCACTCGATGGGGCAATATATCCAAGAAGGTCGTCGTGACTTGTTCGAGACGGTCATTCGTGTGAAAGAAGTCCGTCACTCGATGAACGTCCCAGAAGACGCTCAAGATTTGGACGGTTTGAACTTCCTCGCAGGCGAAACGATTCAGTTCGTGAACGACAAAGCGACAGAAGGAACACTTCTCGCACACACTGACGGCGATGTCCCGAACTTGGTCGTCGAATTGCCAGAGATGACACCTTATCACCTCGGCTACTTGTTCTACTTCTTCGAAAAAGCATGTGCGATGAGCGGATACATCCTCGGGGTGAACCCGTTCAACCAGCCAGGCGTCGAAGCTTACAAAGCGAACATGTTCGCGTTACTCGGCAAACCGGGTTATGAAGAACAAAAAGCAGAGCTCGAAAAACGTTTGAATCAATAAGAAAACGAATCGGTCCGCGTGTCGGACCGATTTTTTTGTTTGAAACTGGGTGAAGACAAGGTAAAGTGAGAGTAGACAGGGGAAAGAAAGGGATGGACTATGAAGACATTCAAGGATTACTATCATAATCAAGTCGAGTTAAGCTTCACCCATTATCCGTTCTCAGACACGCCGCTCCACGTCTGGGTCGTCGCCCGATATGAAGACAAGTGGGTATTGACGAAGCATAAACAGCGCGGACTCGAGTTTCCAGGTGGGAAAGTCGAGCCAGGAGAACACGAGGACGATGCCGCCATCCGGGAAGTATATGAAGAGACCGGTGGCGTCGTCAAAACATTACGATATTTGGGACAGTACCGTGTGCTAGGTAGAGGCGATACGGTCATCAAAAACATTTATTATGCGGAGATTGAGCGATTCGAGGATCATCCTGCCATTGACGAGACAGATGGGGCTGTCCTGATCGATGCCTTGCCGGATAACTTATTGCGCAATCCACGCTACAGCTTCATGATGAAAGACCGTGTCCTACCGGAAACGATGAGGGTTCTTTATGATCAAAAACTGGTTTGACCGAATCGATGTGTTACCACCTTATGCGGGTTACCGAGTGACACGAGGATGGTATACGACGACAGATGGGGAAGAGGTCGTGGCGTATTCGATTGAGCCGAAACGTTCAAACGGCCAAGTGTTGATGTACTTACGAGGAGGAACGGCTCGAATCGGGGATGTCCGTTTACCACGTCTCATGCAGTTTGCATCGCGGGGCTTTCATGTCGTCGCCCCGGTCTATCGTGGCAATCACGGCGGGACGGGAAAAGAAGACTTTGGAGGAGAAGACTTAGAGGACGTGCTCTCGCTATTCGACCGTGTCCACATGAGTGGACGACCGGTTCACGTCCTCGGCTTTTCAAGAGGGGGCATGATGGCCCTCTCGCTCGCTTCCGAACGACCGGTCACGACGGTTACTTCATGGGCTGGCGTGACAAATCTCGAGTGGACGTATGAAGAACAGCGTTCGATGCGGAAGATGTTACGTCGGATGACGGGTGGGGACCCCGAGTCTGCAGAATCTGCGTATGTCGACCGTTCTCCGCTTTACAAGGAATGGGTCGCCCCGACACTGCTCATCCACGGTACGGACGATGAACAAGTTCGCTTACGTCATGCGACAGCCGTCGCCGAGAAATTAGGGGAACAGGCAGAGTTTTGGGTGCTCCCGTTCGGTCACCAGCTCCCGTTTTGGGATAAATGGGAGACGACCGAACAAGCGATGGATTGGATGTTGCGACAGGAAAAAGCACTGACTCGATAAAAAAAATCGAGTCAGTGCTTTTGTGTTAGATAACGAGTGGTCCGGCTGCGATGACGGACTCACTTGCTTTCGTGAAGCGATTGAAGTTTTCTTTAAATTTCATGGCGAGCGCTTTTGCCTCGACGTCGTAACGAGCTGGGTCGCTCCACGTATCTCGCGGATTGAGCACGTCGCTCGGTACACCATCGATGGCTACAGGAATCTCGACATTGAAAATGTCATGTTTCATCGTTTCGACATCACGGAGCTGGCCGTTGACGGCAGCATTGACCATCGCGCGCGTATAGGCGAGTTTCATACGCGAACCTTCGCCGTATGCTCCACCTGTCCAGCCCGTGTTGACAAGATAGACATCTACATCGTGCTCTTCAATCAATTTACCGAGCATATCCGCATAACGCTCAGGAGCGAGCGGAAGGAACGGTGAACCGAAGCAAGTCGAGAACGTCGCTTGTGGTTCTGTGACACCACGCTCTGTCCCAGCAAGCTTAGACGTATAACCAGACAAGAAGTGATACATCGCCTGTTCTTTCGTCAGTTTGCTGATCGGTGGCAAGACACCATACGCATCGGCCGTCAAGAAGACGATCGTATTTGGATGACCGGCACGTGATGGGAGCATCGCGTTGTCGATGAATTCGATTGGATATGCCGCACGCGTATTTTCAGTCAAGGAGATGTTCTTGTAGTCCGGCGTACGATCTTCATTCAATACGACGTTTTCAATCAATGAACCGAAACGGATTGCATCATAGATTTGTGGTTCGTTCTCACGCGACAAGTTGATCGTCTTCGCGTAGCAACCGCCTTCAATGTTGAAGACCCCATCCGGTGACCATCCGTGCTCATCGTCTCCGATTAAGTGGCGCTGTGGATCAGCTGAAAGTGTCGTCTTCCCAGTTCCCGACAACCCGAAGAAGAGTGCCGTTTCGTTTGCATCGTTGACGTTTGCCGAACAGTGCATCGATAAGACGTTTTGCTCAGGTAACAAGAAGTTCATGACGGAGAAGATTGATTTTTTAATTTCGCCACCGTATTCTGTTCCCCCGATCAGAATCGTGCGCTTGGCGAATGAAACGAGAATGAACGTCTCTGAGTTCGTGCCATCCACTGTAGGATCTGCTTTATAACTCGGTGCATAAATAACAGTGAACGGATCGAACGCACCTTTCGTTGGCCATTCGCGTAAAAACAGCTGTTTTGCGAACAGACTATGCCATGCATATTCCGTAATGGCACGAACCGGTAACGTGTAGTGCTCATCGGCACCAGCAGACGCTTCGAGGTAATAAAGTTTGTCTTTCTTTTCTAAATGGGTGAGTACTTTGTCAAGAAGTGCTGAAAACTTCTCTTCCGCGATCGGTTGGTTCACTTTTCCCCAATCGACAAGGTTGTTGCTGACTTCATCTTGTACGACGAATTTGTCTTTCGGTGACCGTCCGGTAAAAGCACCGGTGCTGACAGATAAAGCCCCGTCTTTTGTCAGTACACCTTCACCATTTTGGATGGCTTCTTCCACCAGTTCTGGAACCGTCAAGTTCCGTTTCATGTCGGCACCATTAATTAATTCTTCGATTTTCAGGAGCGTTGTCGCCATCCTGAATCCCACCTTTCCCCTAAATAGATGTGGATGAAATCCGCATACTTCCGCGATTACGATTAATCAGTATGACATTTTTAATTATATGTGACACACTAATTAAACACAAGCGTTTCTTCTCTCTAAGTAAGCGCTTTCTTACAAAGACAGTTTATCACATTCTCTTATCACAAGGTGTTAAAAAACAGAAACGAATTAAAAAAATGTTTGACGATTCACAAACAGAAATGTTTTGCAAGTCAGTGAAAACTTTAACGAATTCGTCCGATTCCCTTGACATAATCGAGCGTCATTTATATGATGGTTTTCGTAACGGATACTCTTATTCTGAGCGGTGGAGGGAACAAGGCCCTACGAAGCCCAGCAACCGTCCGACATGAAGTCTTGTGCGGAAAAGGTGCTATCCTGAAGCGAAGCCATTAGCTTCGAACGATAAGAGGGTAAGGAAGAACGATTCAACCTTTCCCCATGTATGTCATCGGGGGAGGTTTTTTTCATTACCGTCCCAAAGCAACGCGTAAGGGGAACGAGTACCGTCCACATATCACCCTTATTATAGGAGGTTTTTTGAATGTCAAAATTGAACCGTCGACTTTTTACTTCAGAGTCGGTTACTGAAGGACATCCAGATAAAATTTGTGATCAGATCTCTGACTCGATTTTGGATGCCATTTTAGCGGAAGACCCGAATGCCCGTGTTGCGGCAGAAACGTCTGTCACAACGGGTCTTGTACTCGTAGCTGGTGAAATCACAACGTCAACTTACGTGGATATCCCGAAAGTTGTCCGTGAAACAATCCGTGAAATCGGATACACACGTGCGAAATATGGTTTCGATGCAGAAACATGTGCAGTCTTGACGTCGATTGACGAGCAATCAGTAGACATCGCGCAAGGTGTTGACCAAGCTCTCGAAGCACGTGAAGGTCAGATGACTGAAGAGGAACTCGATGCAATCGGAGCAGGTGACCAAGGTCTCATGTTCGGATACGCGACAAACGAGACACCTGAACTCATGCCGCTTCCAATCTCATTGGCGCACAAATTATCACGTCGTCTTGCTGAAGTTCGTAAGAACGGTACGCTTGATTACCTCCGTCCGGATGGTAAGACGCAAGTAACGGTTGAGTACGATGAGGACAACAACCCTGTTCGCATCGACACGATTGTTATCTCGACACAACACGCAGAAGAGATCACACTCGAGCAAATTCAAGAAGACTTGAAAAAGTATGTCATCGAAGCAGTCATCCCGGCTGAACTCATCGATGCTGAAACAAAATACTTCATCAACCCGACTGGTCGCTTCGTAATCGGTGGACCACAAGGAGATGCAGGTCTTACAGGACGTAAAATCATCGTCGACACGTACGGTGGATACGCTCGTCACGGCGGTGGCGCATTCTCTGGTAAAGATCCTACAAAAGTTGACCGTTCAGCAGCATACGCAGCTCGTTATGTAGCGAAAAACATCGTTGCAGCAGGACTTGCGGATAAAGCAGAAGTTCAACTCGCTTACGCGATTGGGGTAGCACACCCGGTATCAATCGCAGTCGACACGTTCGGCACTGGTAAATTGAGCGAAACAGAGCTCGTTGAACTCGTTCGTGAGAACTTCGACCTCCGTCCAGCAGGCATCATCAAGATGCTTGACCTTCGCCGTCCGATCTACAAGCAAACAGCAGCTTACGGTCACTTCGGTCGTACAGATATCGAACTCCCATGGGAGCAAACAGATAAAGCAGCAGTTCTTGAAGAAGGCGCGAAGCGTTTCGCGTAATCAACAAAAACGACCTTTCCGCGGAAAGGTCGTTTTTTTTAGGTTCAAGTCGTTGGTGGTGTCTGTTTATTGTCATTCGATGACGAATCAGTTGAAGTGGTTTCTTGTCCAAGCGCAGTATCCTTCGCTTCGACGACTTTTTCACCGATGTCTTGTAAATCAGATTTAGCTTCTTGGGCCGTCTCGACGATTTTATTGACGTCTTCTTTGACCGTATCGACTTCTCCGACCACTTTTTCATATACGTTTTGGACGTCTGTGGAGACTTCCTGAATCTTGCCAGAAGCGGTCTTCACTTGTTCGATCACTTGAGATGCCTTCCCGGCTGGGTCTTGTTTGACTTCATTCACCATGCCTCCGACCGAAGATTTTGCATTCGTAAGCGATTGTTTCGTCTGCTCCCGATTCGAAGAGCTAAGTAAGGCGAGGAGACCACCGACGAGGGCACCGAGTAACATCCCGGTCACAACGCTGATTTTTGGACCTCCTGCATCCATTTGGTCAAATTGACGGTTCGGTTTCTCTGTTTGTTCGACTTTCGGATCATGCTCTAATTTTGGTTCCATGTTGTTCCACTCCTTCATGTGATTGGCATTGATAGTGTTATACCCTAGTCGATTGCTGACATAACGTTTTCTTATGAATCGTCACGAAAAAGAAACGAATGGCAGGATAAAAACGTGACGATAGGGAATGATACAAATAGATTGGCCAAAAGGGGGAAGCTGTCATGAACATGAGGGAAGCAGTTCCAGAAGATGCAGCATTAATTCGAACGATTGCACTTGCGACGATTTCAGAGGATGATTTGAATCGTTTGAAAGCGATGGAGCGCGCTTATCGACAAGAAGAGATTGTTCGAGCAATTAGTTCGAGTGAAGAAGCACGAGAGCAATATTTTATCGTCGGCGAGTTCGAAGAAAATGTCATCGGATTTTGTCATGCCATCGATCGCGGTGACATGTGGGAGATGCTTCGTCTTTATCTTCACCCTGATTATCACCGGAACGGATATGGGGCAGCCTTTTTAAACTATCTCCAATCGAAAAAAGTGCAACCGATGGAAGTGTACGTTGAAAATTCAAATGACCAAGCGATTGCC
Source organism: Exiguobacterium sp. s189 (assembly GCF_018617615.1). Lineage (NCBI taxonomy): Bacteria > Bacillati > Bacillota > Bacilli > Caryophanales > Exiguobacterium > Exiguobacterium sp. s189. The sequence goes on from NZ_JACSKM010000003.1 coordinate 271,611, forward strand.
TTCCTTTTGCATCAATCGTTCAAAGAAGTGAATCGGATCCAAGAAGAGGTATACGACCAACCGATGGAACTTATTCATTTACGATATCATCCGAGCTAAGCCTCCAGACGGATTTTCTTCAAACATCAGTTGCGGCTGATGTTTTTTTGATACAATACACATAGTCTATAAATGAGGTGACGGCAGCATGACATATGAAGAAGCACGAAAAGGGGTCATCGTCATCGTGTACCCGCTACAGTTCACGTCTCGGATTAGTGAGAACTTTATTCGCCGACTCCAAGACGAGTACGAAGTGATTGTCGTCCGTGACCAATCGGTCGGATTGACGGCAGATGACCATAAACAGCTCATCAAGCGAGCGTTGCGTGAGGCAGGGGAATACAAACTACCGATCCATGTCGTGGCATTCAGTCTTGGGGCACTTTTCACGAACCGACTCTTGCAAGAGTATGATGTGCCGCTTGGGAGTTTGACGTATATCTCTCCTTTATTTGATTGGCATGCCACTCGTCAAATCGGCGGATTGAAACAAGTCGTCGCGAGTGCTGTCGACCGTTTCCGCCCAGACCTACCGCTCGGGATGATGACATTCACTGGTGGAGGCGAGGAATCGTCACGCTTCGGTGAGATTACGTATGCGCAATATCGAGAGATTGAAGAAGAAATCGTGGAACATCAAGAAGAGAAGAAGCACTTACCACGACTTCCACTTGCTTGTTTCTACGCACCGGATGATCAATTTGCGGACGTGAAGTTGACGTTAAACGTTTGCCGGAAGATTGGTGGCGATCAAGTGTACATCCGTCGGTTGGAAGGATTCCCGCATTTTGGATATGAACGTTTGAACACCAAGTTTGCAGAGACATTGATGACGTTTTATGAATTGATTCAAGAATGACAGAAGGCGACTCGAATGAGTCGCCTTTTGCTTATGCGCGTTTTTCAATCGCCACGATGAATGGGGGATGATTGATTTGGTTGATGAAACCGTAGCGGAGGACGCCAGCCTGTTTTTGGTCAAGCGACTCCACGTATTGAAGCACTTCATCCCGTTCGACTTTTCCGCTCTCATGTCCGTGATAGATGACGATGACGATGACGCCGCCGACGGTCATGACCTCTAATAATTGAGATAATGCGGCAATCGTCGTATTCCCGTGTGTCGTAATGGATTTATCGCTTCCTGGTAAATAACCTAAATTGAAGACGGCAGCGGAGATGGGGCGCGTCTCGTTCGCGACAACCGCTTGGACCGTGTCGTGACTGTCATGAATGACGGACACCCGTTCATCGAGACCGGCTTCCTGTATACGTGCGCGTGTGGACGCGACCGCTTCTGACTGGATATCAAAGGCATACACATAACCCGTTTCGCCCACTGCGTTCGCCAAAAACAGCGTATCGTGTCCGTTTCCGGCGGTCATGTCGATGGCGACATGTCCTTCTTCGAGATGGTCATGTAGTAATTGTTTTGCAAACGGTAGTACTCTCATTAATCCCATACATCTCATCCTTCTTTTTTCCTTGGAAAGAATCTCGTCGTTCCAATTCTGCACGGATCTTGTTTAACACCTGCATCTTGTGACGGCTCCAAAACGGACCAATCAATAAGTCAGGTGGGCCGTCTCCTGTCAAACGATGGACGATGACCTCGGGAGGTATACATTCGAGCTGATCGCAGACGAGGGAGACATAGTCATCTTCCTCCATCAAGTCGAGTAGGCCTTTTTCGTATTGACGGGCGAGCGGTGTATGCTTCAAGACGTGAAGTAAATGGATCTTGATTCCTTGTATGTCCATTTTAGCAACTTCTCGGGCTGTGTCGAGCATCATCTCAAGTGTCTCACCGGGTAAACCGTTGATGATATGAACACAGACACGGATGTTGTGGCGTCGAAGTTTTGCAAGACCGCTCAAAAATGTCTCGTAGTCATGTCCACGATTGATTTTTTTCGCAGTTGTGTCATGGATTGTCTGAAGTCCGAGTTCTACCCAAAGGGACGTTCGTTCATTCAACTCTGCCAAATAGGCGACGACGTCGTCTGGCAAGCAGTCCGGGCGTGTCGCGATTGAGAGTCCAACGACCCCATCTTCTTTTAATGCCGGCTCGTACAATTCACGTAACCGCTCGACTGGCGCATACGTGTTACTGAACGCTTGGAAATACGCGATGTACTTGGCATCTTTCCATTTCCGATGGAGACGGGTCTTCACTTCGGCAAACTGAACAGGGATTGGATCGCAGGCATTTCCCGCGAAATCACCACTTCCGTCGTCTGAACAGAACGTACATCCTCCCTTTGAGACGCGCCCGTCACGGTTCGGACAGGTGAATCCGCCATCGAGCGGGACTTTGAACACCTTTCCTCCATATTCTCGGCGATACGCCTCGTTCAACGTATGATATCGGTTTTGACCAAATGGATTCATTCAACATCTCTCCTTCCTTGCTCATGCTATCACAAATGAAAAATGATAAAACTTCATAATAAGTAATTTTTCTTGACACTTCTTTGGCATTCGTTTAGGTTTGATAAGGAAATCTTGTCGATTCGGCCATTTGTGCCGATTTTTTTTGATGTGAAAGAGGAATGAAAGGAGGACTTGGTGTGAACAATAAAATGCCAATTTCGGTATGGATTCTAGTCATTGCGATGGCGCTCAATACAACGGCGGCGTCTTTTTTATGGCCATTTAACACACTGTATATTCATGATTTTTTAGGTGAGTCGATGACACTTGCTGGGGTGGCACTTCTTGTGAACTCCGCACTCGCAATCGTCGGAAACTACATCGGAGGGACATTATTCGACCGAATCGGTGGAAAGATGACGCTCATGATTTCTGTCGGTTTGTTGCTTGCGAGCTCACTCGGATTTTTACTGTTCCACGCCACGTTCTTCGGCTATTTGGTGTGGCTCGGTATGATTGGGTTCTCAGGTGGACTCGTCTTTCCGACCGTTTACGCGTTTGCGGGACTCATCTGGCCAGAAGGTGGACGCCGTTCGTTCAACGCGATTTATGTTGCGCAAAACGTAGGTGTCGCACTCGGTACGGCCATGAGTGGTCAAATCGCGCGCTTGAACATCGAGTGGATCTTTTATGCGAACTTCTTCTTGTCGGTCTTATTTGTCGTGGTCCTTTTATTTGGACTTCGTTACTTGAAAAACCCGGCACGTCCGGTCGTTCAGTCGCAACTAGAGGCAGCAGCCACGACGCTCTCGAGCGCTACGATGAAGTCGATGTGGTATGTCGCCGTCGGTTACGCCGTGCTTTGGTTCGTGTACGTTCAGTGGCAAGGGACGATCGCCGTTCATTCGAAAGACCTTGGTGTCACGATCAGCCAATATTCACTGCTTTGGACGGTGAACGGGGCAATGATCGTATTTGCACAGCCGTTACTCAACCGTGTCTTGCGACAATTTGAGGATGACTTAAAACGTCAACTGATTATCGGAGCCTCGATTTTCCTCGGTGCTTTCTTGATCGTGCCGTTCGCAGGCGGATTTGGTATGTTCATGGTCGCGATGGTCGTCATGACAATCGGGGAAATGTTCGTCTGGCCAGCAGTCCCGACGATTGCGGCGAAACTCGCACCGCCTGGTAAAGCAGGACAATATCAGGGACTCGTCAATATCGCAGCATCAGTCGGCCGGATGATTGGGCCTACATTGTCTGGATTTGTCTATGACATGTTCGGTATTACTGCGGTCTTCGGCATGCTTCTTCTGCTCGCTACGTTCGCCCTTACTCTATTCGTCATTATGAAAGACATTCGCGTCGCTGAAAAATCAAGTTGACGTTGAATTTCAGAATGGGCTAAAATAGACTACGATGAATAGCAAGCGATGAAGAGGATTAGTAGCGAACGTTCCGTTTCAAAGAGAGTCGATGGTTGGTGTGAATCGATAAATGGAGGTCGTGAACTCGCCTTGGAGCTGTTTTCCTGAACCGAGTAGGGAAAACCGGGGTTACGCCTCGTTATCGGCGTCTCAAGTGGCAGCAATGCAACATGGGTGGTACCGCGGAGAGCTTTCAAGCCTTTCGTCCCATTTTCGGGGACGGAAGGCTTTTTATTATGCAGAGGAGGAAGAATGTTGAGCTATTTTAAACATCAAGAAATCGAGCCGAAATGGCAAAAGCGTTGGGAAGAGAAAGACGCATTCAAAACGACAGAAGACCCGGAGAAGGATTGTTTCTACGTCCTTGATATGTTCCCGTATCCATCAGGTGCCGGCCTTCACGTTGGTCACCCGGAAGGTTACACGGCGACGGATATCATCGCTCGTATGAAGCGGATGCAAGGATATAACGTCCTTCACCCGATCGGCTGGGATGCGTTCGGTCTTCCTGCCGAACAATACGCACTTGACACAGGGAACGACCCACGCGAATTCACAGCGCGTAACATCGAGACGTTCCGCCGTCAGTTGAAAGAACTCGGTTTCTCGTATGACTGGGCCCGTGAAATCAGCACGACGGACCCGAAATACTATAAATGGACACAATGGATCTTCACGCAATTGTTCGAGCGTGACCTCGCATACGTCGACGAAGTTGCCGTTAACTGGTGCCCTGCACTCGGTACGGTCCTTGCGAACGAAGAAGTCATCGACGGCTTGTCAGAGCGTGGGAACCACCCGGTATACCGTGTCCCGATGAAACAGTGGGTGCTTCGCATCACAGAATACGCGGAGCGTTTGCTTGAAGACTTGGAAGGTCTTGACTGGCCAGAGAGCGTAAAAGAGATGCAACGCAACTGGATCGGGAAATCGGTCGGTGCCGAGGTCGACTTCAAAGTCGACGGTCACGACAAGATTGTCACAGTCTTCACGACACGTCCGGACACACTTCACGGAGCGACATATGTGACGCTCGCACCAGAGCATCCGTTCACGAAAGTGATCACAACGCCTGAACAATCAACGGCAGTAGAAGCATACATCGAGGAAGTTTCAAAGAAAACGGACCTCGAGCGTACAGACCTTGCTAAAGAGAAGACAGGAGTCTTCACGGGCGCTTATGCGATCAACCCGGTAAACGGTGAGAAACTTCCGATCTGGACAGCAGACTATGTCCTCTCGACATACGGGACAGGTGCAGTCATGGCCGTTCCTGGACACGACGAGCGTGATTATGAGTTTGCGAAAACGTTCGACCTCCCAATCCGTGAAGTCGTCAAAGGTGGAAACGTGGAAGAGGCGGCTTACGTCGAAGACGGAGAACACGTCAACTCAGGTAGCTTGAACGGTCTTAATAAAGCCGATGCGATCAAGACAATCATTGAAGAACTCGAAGCTGCTGGTACAGGTCGTGCGAAGACGACATACCGTCTTCGTGACTGGTTGTTCAGTCGTCAACGTTACTGGGGCGAGCCAATTCCGGTCGTTCACATGGAAGACGGAACGATGAAGACGGTACCGGTCGAAGAGCTTCCGCTCGAACTTCCGATCATCGATGAAATCAAACCGTCTGGTACGGGTGAGTCGCCACTTGCGAACGCAGAAGAGTGGTTGACGTACACAGATCCTGTCACAGGGGAAAAAGGTCGTCGCGAGACGAACACGATGCCACAATGGGCAGGTAGCTGCTGGTACTATATCCGTTACATCGATCCAGATAACGAAGAAATGATTGCGGACCCTGAAAAACTCAAACGTTGGCTTCCAGTCGACTTGTATATCGGTGGTACGGAACATGCCGTTCTTCACTTGCTCTATGCACGTTTCTGGCATAAAGTCCTCTTTGATATCGGTGTCGTCCCAACGAACGAGCCGTTCCAAAAACTCTACAACCAAGGGATGATCCTCGGTGAGAACAACGAGAAGATGTCAAAATCTCGTGGGAACGTCGTCAACCCAGACGATATCGTGAAGTCACACGGAGCCGATACACTCCGTCTTTATGAAATGTTCATGGGACCACTTGACGCAGCAATCGCATGGTCAACGAATGGTCTTGACGGGGCACGTCGCTTCCTCGACCGCGTATGGCGTTTGTTCGATCAAACGAACTTTGCGGACGTGGCACCGACTGCCGACTTTGAACGTACGTATCATCAGACGGTGAAAAAAGTCACTGAAGACTATGAAGCACTTCGCTTCAACACAGCAATCTCTCAGTTGATGGTCTTTGTCAATGAAGCGAATAAGCAAGAGACGTTGCCAAAATCGCAAATGGTCGACTTCATCAAGATGCTTTCACCGGTCGCTCCACACTTGTCTGAAGAGTTGTGGGAGAAGATGGGCATGACGGAAGAGTTGACGTATGCGGCTTGGCCGACGTACGATGAGTCAAAACTTGTGAGTGACACGATTGAAGTCGTCATTCAAGTAAACGGGAAACTTCGTGCGAAAATGCACGTTTCGCGTGACGCATCAAAAGAAGCGCTTGAAGCGGAGGCACTCGGCAACGAGCGTGTCCAAGAGTTCACAGAAGGCAAGACGGTTCGTAAAGTCATTGTCGTCCCTGGAAAACTCGTCAATATCGTAGTTGGATAATCGAAAGAATGTGTGACATTGTCGCACATTCTTTTCTTTTTGGTGAGGTCATTTTCTTTTACGGTCGGTTTTGATACACTAAAGGGCGATACTGAAGTAGAAGGGGACGACATGTCCATGAAACGTTCTTATGTGCTATACACGACACTATGTGCTGTCGTGGTCGGCGTGATCCTTTGCTATGTCTTTGTCTTCTCTGATGAAGAGATTCAGCGGCAGGTCGCCTCGACATTTGAAAAAATCGACATTCAAACGAGTCATCAAACGGCATCCCTCCCACCTGTGGAGGCAGCACAAGATGACGAAGATATTGATACGACCGATGCGCTCGAGCAAATCAACCAGATCGATGAAGTGTACTATAGCGATACGATCGGGGCCTATCTCGTGCTTACCGAGCAGGCTGAATTTTTCGAAGTGAGCGGGAACGGCACACGCGTCAACTCAGTGCTTCAACTCGAAAATACGGGACAGATGCGCCTCGATGACTTTATCGGGATGCGGATGGTCGAAGAGAACCTCGTATATGCGGTGACAGCAAACGGGACGCTCATCACGATTGAGCGGGAAGAAGGACGTTGGGGCGAACGACCGCGAAAACAAATCAAAGGTCTCGTATCGGAAGACCGAATCTTTGGTCTCGGCTATGACCGAGAATCGAATCGTCTGTTCATGATGAATCGATTAGCAGACACGCCGGACCTTGAGCTCCTCTATATCGAAGAGCGTGAAATTGAACCGGAAGCGCCTGCGGAAAACGAGTTAGAAGAATCGACAGAATCTGATGATAATGTTGAAGGCACTGAAGAATCAACAGAAGAAACGACAACAGAAAACGTTTCGACGAGTGACGGTGTCTCTAGTGACACAGCCGTTGCGGAAGAAGAGGCACCTGAGAATGAACAGGATACGCCAGATGAGGCAGTCGAGGAAAAAGAACCGGAAACGGAATGGATGCTCGATTCGCGTCAAGCGTTATCGGCTGACGGGATGAGCGCCTCAATCCAGCAAAAGTTTGAGCGATTCGAAGGCGTTGGGCTTGTCGAGCGACAAGGCCGAATATACGTGCTCGACTCGGAAGAGCTCGTCCTCTATACGGTCAACCCGGAAGAAGGTACCATCAACGGTCAGATGGTGACACCTCGCGTGTATGACTCGACCGGCATGTTTTTACAAGACAATGAAATCTTTGCAATCGTCCACCCGGAAGTATTCGATTTGGATGCATTCGTTTCCGTGGACTAACAATGGGGGAAGAACAGATGAGCAAACGTTACTTTTTTGAAGAAGTGAAACAATTCCACGAGACTTTCGGACATCCAGGAGCAAAATCTCCGCAACCGTTGACACTTGATCGTGCGACAAAACGATCGGTTTGGACGGCAGAGGAAGCGGTCGTTGAATTTTTACACCAATCGTCACAGACTGAAGAAGAGTTCTTACAGGCCATCGAGCAATTCCAAGAAGGCTTCCAAAAAGCGGTCCAAAAATCATTACAAGACGCACCACCGTCAGATGATGTGGAACGCCTCGTTGGTCAAGGGGATGCGTTAACGGATGCGTTATATTTTGTGATGGGCAGTTTCGTTGAACTCGGACTTGATCCCGTTCCGTTGTTTGAAATCGTCCAGCGTGCCAATATGGCGAAGCTTGGACCGGACGGGAAACCGATTTTACGCGAGTCGGACAACAAAGTTATGAAACCTGAAGGTTGGATGCCTCCGGAGCCGGAGCTAGAAAAAGAAGTGCGTCGTCAAATTGCAGGGAAAGAATAATCACAAACGGCTTGAGCCCTCATTAGAAAGGGTTTGAGTCGTTTTTTGTTGTGAAGGTCATAATGACATCATGGTATTAGATGAGATTAGGAAGGTCATGAGAGTAATTAATGGTATAATTTAACATAAGTAAGCGAACGATGAATATTAATCATTGAGATGGAGGTCATTCAGCTGAAAAAATTATTCGGTATTCTATGTTGTAGTTCAGTACTTCTGTTAGCATCATGTAGTGATGATGAAAAAACGTCAGAATCTAAAACGTCTGAGCCTGACGTTTCAATCGAAACGATAAAAATCAACGAAGAGAATGAATTGACAATCGTCCCACTTTACACCCAATACCAACAATATTTGAATGCATCCCTTGAAACAACCGATGCGGAGGAGAACAAACAGAACTTCAAGAAATATGTACTAGATTACATAGGGGAGGTCGGAGAGGAAGAAAAGATTGATACATCCATATTGAAAACTGATTTTTCACTAAAGCCGACCCCTCATAAGCAACAATTGCTAAAGCAACTGGATTCGTTGATCAATCAGCATGACGAGATTAAAGAGATTATTGCATCAACATACGCAGATTCAAATCAAATCTTTCCTAAAAAGAAAGGTACGGTGTTTGTTGCCCCTTATAATCCTGAATTTTTCTACGATAGTGAACCGTTGAAAGGTGTAGCAGGAGCGGCGTACAAGGACGCATTCATCTTGTTTCTCGATACAGATTTTGATAAAGGTGTGCTAGCCTATACGACGGCTCACGAGTATCATCATCTGATTGTTCAGAATCACCCTGGGTTCCGTCTTAAAACAATTCTCGATTCTGTCATCATTGAAGGAAAAGCCGATACGTTTGCTGATCACATCGTCAAAGATGTGACTCCCCCGTGGAATGTAGAGATTGATGAAGCGACCATGGAACACATCGCGAGCCGAGTGAATGATTATGAAACAACCTATACCGATTTTGCAGTTGGTAATTATCAAAAAGATATGCCACGTTGGAGTAACTATATTCTAGGGAGGGATGTGCTCCATGACTATTTGACGGCGCACCCAGAGCTGTCGATTCCCGAATGGACGTTCAAAGAAGGTCATGAAATTTTAGAAGGATATAAATATCGAGATGTGATGGGATTGGAAAATTAAGTTGAAAAAGAATGTTAAAAGGCTTGACCCTGAATGAGACAGGATCAAGCCTTTTGATTGTGCATATATGCTTTAGTGATCACGATAGAACGCAGACGATGCGTTGGGCCGAACCCTTTATCGCTCTGTCGCCAGTTCAGCTGCGTGCGATCCGGCACAATGTCCCGTTGTGAAGGCAGCCGTGATGTTGTAGCCACCTGTGTATCCATGAATGTCGAGCACTTCACCGGCAAAGAAGAGACCTGGTGCTTTCTTTGACATCATCGTCTGTGGCGCAACTTCCTTAACCGAAACGCCACCACCTGTGACAAATGCTTTGTCAAAGTCGAGTGTCCCAACGGCGTGCATCTCGAACATTTTTAAACGCGTTGCGAAATCAATGACGGATTGCTTCTTCAACTGACTGGCGTCTTCTTCTCCAAATGCGAGTTCTTCTAGCAACAAGTCAAGAAGTCGCTCGGGGATATAGCCTTTCCATACGTTTTTAACGGCACGCTTCGGTTGGCTCTGCACTTGGTTCCACAGTTCTTGGACGAGCGCATCTCGTGATGTGTCCGGGAAGAAGTCGAGTGACAAAAGGACGACTTGCTCTTTGCTGCGCTTCCGCTCTTTGATTGTGTATTGACTGCAACGGAGTGCGATTGGACCAGAGATCCCGAAATGGGTAAAAATCATGTCACCTTGGTGCGTCTTGATGGCTTTCCCCTTTTTGCCGTGTACCGTCAACGCGACGTCACGTAACGATAATCCTTGAAGTTGTTTCGTTCCGATGAACGAATCGTTCAACTTGATCGGCACTTCTGTCGGGAATAGTTCCGTAATCGTATGCCCGGCTTTTTGTGCCCACGGATAACCGTCACCCGTCGACCCGGTGTGGGGGACGGATTGTCCACCGACCGCGACGACACATGCTTTCGCTTCAATCATTTCACCGTCCATCAACTCGACCGCGTGAAACTCGTTTTCTTCATTAAAATGAAGCGTTTTAACTTCTGCTTTTTTTCGAATCTCGACACCGAGGTCTTCAATGGCACGAAGCAATGTGTTGACCACGTCTTGTGCCTTATCCGTCACAGGAAACATGCGCCCGTTATCCTCTTCTTTCAGTGGGATGCCGAATCCTGTAAAGAGGTCGATAATCGATTGGTTGTCGAACTGGGCGAGGGCGCTATATAAGAAGCGGCCGTTCCCAGGGATGAACTGAATCAATTCATCGATTGGTTTTCGGTTCGTGACATTACAACGCCCTCCACCTGAAATCGCTAGTTTCCGACCGAGTTTAGACCCTTTATCAATCAACAAGGTCGATGCGCCGCTCTTTGCAGCTGCATACGTGGCCATAAGTCCGCTTGGACCTCCGCCGATGACGATGACATCTTTCATGTAAAATCTCCTCATTTCTTCATCTATATGATTAGTAAAATTATCGTAACTTTATTATCCGTAACAGTAAGAGTATAATGAGAAGCGGTTGTTTTGTAAAACCGAATTCATATGAATAGTTGATTTATAGATGGAGGTGCCTCATGTCATCAAGCGCCAAACAGGATTCAGGAAGAGCCTCCTTCGTCAAAGGAACGCTTCTTTTATCGGCGGGAAACTTGATTTCCCGGATGTTAGGGCTGTTGTACACATTCCCGTTCCAAGCGATGGTCGGGATTGCCGGAGTGACGTTGTATCAAGCTGCATATACGTATTACGCAATCATGATCTCCATATCGACGGCAGGGATTCCTGTTGCCGTCTCGAAATTTATCGCCAAATACAATGCACTAGGAGAGTACGGAACGAGTCAACGATTGTTCCGACAAGGAATGAAGCTGATGCTTGCGACCGGTGTCGTCGCTTTTTTATTACTCTTTTTTGCGGCACCATGGCTATCCGAGCTGATGGTCCGAAATTCGGAGAACAATCAGCAATACATTGACTCGCTCACACTCGTGACGAGAAGCGTCAGTTTTGCGTTACTACTCATCCCAGCGATGAGTATGGTTCGTGGTTATTTCCAAGGACATCAAGACATGGCTCCGACGGCAATCTCACAAGTCGTCGAACAGATTGTACGCATTCTATTTCTTCTCAGCGGGACGATGCTTGTCTTGTTCGTCTTTGCGGACTCTGACTTCATTCGACCAATCGCGAATGCTCTTGGAGGGACGCAATCCGTCGAGACGACTGAACTGAATGGATTGAAAGTCATTGCCGTCACGATTGCGACGTTCAGTGCTTTTGTCGGGGCGATCGGTAGTTTCGTCGTACTCATGATGTATTGGAAGCGTCGAAAAGACATCCATCGTCAGACGGATAATCCAGCGGGCACACCTGTCCGTTCGATGAAGTCGTTGTTACTCGAGTTGCTCAGTTACTCGATCCCAATCGTGATGGTCGGGGTATCGACCCCTCTCTATCAGCTGATTGATCAGTTGACGATGGTCAATACATTACTCAGTTCGGGTGCGACCGTATCCGAAGCGACTTCAGCTTATGGATTCTTAACTGGAAACGCACATAAAATTGTATTGATCCCCGTGTCGATTGCGGCGAGTGTCTCGATGGCGACCATCCCGCTCGTGACCCGTTCCTTCACGACAGGAGATATGCTGAAGGTACGAAATCAAGTCAATCATATTTTCCAAGTCTCGTTCTTCGTGACAATTCCTGCTGTCATCGGTCTAGTGGCTCTCGCGGAGCCGCTGTTTGGGACGTTGTTCCCGGGAGACCGTGAAGGATGGGTGTATTTACTTCATTATGCACCGAGTGCTTTCTTCTTAGCCTATTACTCGGTTGCGGCTGCGATCCTCCAAGGGATTAACCGTCAGTACTTCACCATCTTTGCTACATCGATGGGGCTATTGGCGAAACTCGCCCTGAACGTGCCGTTCGTCTATTGGCTCGGTGGCATCGGTGCGGGTTATGCGACGATTGCTGGATACATCGTGGCGATCGTGCTCATGGTTTGGATGATTCAGCGCTCTCTTCACTTCCCGTATAAGCAATTGCTTCGTCGGACCATCTTGATGTTCTTGATGGGGGCGGCGATGTTTGCGGCTGTTTACCTTTCTCTTCTCGTCACGTTGCAAGATGAAGCGAGTTGGGGAAATGACATCTTTGCGACAATCGTCGGTGTCATCGTCGGGATTCTCGTATACGGATATCTCGGCTGGCGCAGCCATCTTGCAGGGAAATTATTAGGGAAACGCTTTGAATATCGGAGGAACGGATAATGCGAATTGATAAATTGTTATCGAACATGGGATATGGGTCACGAAAAGATGTAAAAATCCTATTAAAACAAGGGGCAGTACGAGTCGATGATGCACCTGTAAAAGATGCGAAACGGCACGTTAACCCAGAATCAGAGCGAGTCACGGTGTTCGGGGAAGTCGTTGAATATCGTCCATTCATCTATTTCATGATGAACAAGCCGGAAGGGGTCATCAGTGCGACGGAAGATCAAGTCGAGACGACAGTCATCGAGTTAATTGATCCGGAGTATGCCCATTACGACCTTTTCCCGGTCGGACGGCTCGATAAAGATACGACAGGCCTTCTCCTCATCACGAACGACGGCGCGTTCAATCATGCGCTCATGTCACCACGAAAACATGTCGACAAGGTGTATATCGCCGAAGTCGATGGAGAGATGACCGTGGACGACATCAAGTCGTTTGCAAACGGCGTCGAATTAGAGGATGGATATACGACGAAGCCAGCCCGACTCGAGATTTTGAGTCGGAGCGGGCGTCGCTCTGTCATTCGTCTCACATTGTCTGAAGGAAAATATCATCAAGTGAAACGAATGGTCGCAGCGGTAGGCAAACACGTCGAGCGATTGGAGCGTGTACAAATCGGGGAGCTTGAACTCGATGAGACGCTTGAGCTCGGGGCATATCGTGAGTTGACGGAAGAAGAAGTTCAATTGTTTCTTCAATAATTAAAGAGGTGAGAGGGAATCTGCCCAATTGGGCGGATTCTCTTTTTGTATAAAAAGCTCTAATTTTCGATCATATCTTTTTGAAAATGGCATCAAAATCAGCACGCCAATAGTTAACTAACCAGTCGTTGTATTTGTGATATAAAGGGACTAATGGTTCAACTTCATTTGAACTTATGGTACAACCTCGATCATCATACATATGAAAAACGATGTTCTTTTCAGTGCTTATAAAGTATACCGTTTGTCCAATAGAAGGTTCTCTTCCTTGCTCGTAATTTCCTATACCTCTAAGGATTTTCTCGTAAGAGATTGACTTTATCTGCGAGGATACAAATTTCGCTTTATATTCATGTTTGATTTCTATAATTTCCCCTGTTTTTTCGTCTATATCTTCATCTAATTCGAATAACGTTTCTTCTTCAATCTGTTGCTTCATGAATAAACCATACAAATATTCGGGAGTGGTATTCCCGAACATGATGTCCTCTGTTTCGTTCCAATCCTTGATAAAGATATGGATGTAATCATCAGATTGAAACACTTCCTCGAACAATGTTGTCACTCTTTTTACCACTTGCTCTATTCTCTCATCCGTTCCGTTTTTATACGGTTCGCCGAGTTCGAATCTTAGATGGACTTCTCCAGAGCGGTTTGAAAAATGATTATCTATGTACTTCATTATTTCTTCTTTCACATCATCACCTCATCTTGAACATTTGATACAATCCAAAACCACAAGACCTTCTTTCATAAAAAAGAGACCTGAATGTCAGGTCTCTTGAATCTACATATACGTTTCAATTTGCCGTCTTGAGTGAACGTTTCGATGAAGTCCACGTGCCACGGCTAGGGCTCTCCACAAGATTATTGTACTCAAGCACGTTCAAATCACGTTGCACAGTGCGCGACGTAATACCGAACTCTTCTACTAGTTCTGAAGTGGTAACTGTCTCCCTTTCATTGATGAACAAATAAATGGACTTGATGCGCGTTAACATCCGATCTGTTGAGCCTTTCATTGGATAACCTCCCAATGTGTAGAATAATGATAAACCATACCTACAGACGACAAAATGAAATATAAAATTGTTATTTTCTAAAATTACACCTTTAGTATACCGCTCCTGTACAAAAATGCAAGCAGAAAGCACGAACAATCTGTTTGTAAAGATTTGATTATGAACGTAAATATCGAATGAAGATTGTTTTTTTGTATTTAAAACAAGGTCAAACACGAACGAAAAAAACTTTTCTAAATGAATGTTCGTCTTTCATTCATTTGGATATACTAGTAAGGGAGAGAACATTCGCAAAAGGGGAGATGAACATGAATTGGAGACAAGAAGTCGACAATCGTAAAGATGCATTTTTAGAAGATTTAAAAGGATTACTACAAATCCCTAGCGTGCTCGATGAATCAAAAGCCGCGCCGAACATGCCATTCGGGCCAGAGGTTCGAAAAGCGCTCGATTACATGTTTGAGCTTGGTGAGCGAGATGGCTTTAAAACGAAGGACGTCGGTGGATATGCAGGACACTTGGAGTATGGGGATGGTGAGGATATCGTCGGAATCTTATGTCACCTTGATGTCGTCCCTGCAGGTGAAGGATGGACGTATGGTGCGTTCAATCCGACGATTACATCGGACGGAAAAATCGTCGCTCGCGGAAGCAATGATGATAAAGGACCATCGATGGCTGCTTACTATGGTTTACGCATCGTCAAAGAACTCGGGTTACCGCTCTCGAAACGTGTCCGCCTGATCGCAGGTTGTGACGAGGAGAGCGAATGGCGCTGTGTCCGCGAATACTTTAAACAAGAACAGATGCCGACATACGGCTTTGCACCAGACGCGGACTTCCCGATCATTAACGCAGAGAAAGGGCTATATGACGGTGTGTTGACACAACTTCCGATTCAACGGGCACCAGAGTCGGCGTATCACCTTCTCTCATTTACGAGTGGGGAGCGTCCGAACATGGTTCCGGACTTCGCGAAAGCTGAATTGAAGACAGACGAGGTACTCGAAGAAAAATTCGAGGCTTATCTTGAAAAATATGAAGCAGACGGGACATGCGTATATGACCGTGGGACATATACGTTCACGATGAAAGGGAAAGCGGCACACGCGATGGAACCGGATAACGGGATCAACGCGGCCTACGTCCTCGCTGGATTCCTGTTGCACCTTCCTCTCGATATTCAAGGGGAACGCTATATTGAACTCGTTCGTCATGTGTTTGCCGATTCTCGCGGGATTTCACTCGGGATTGAGGCGAGTGACGAGACAGGTGATTTGACGATCAACGGTGGTGTGTTCCGCTATCACGAAGATGAGCGCACGGCTACGGTTAACATTCGCTACCCTTATACGGCGAAGTTTGAAGAGCGGTTGCAAAACCTACGTGAAATCGCGTTGTCGCTCGGTTTCGAATTGAAGACGCGTCAACATATGCCACCACATCACGTGGCTGAAGATCATCCGCTCGTGAAGACGCTTGCGAGTGTGTACGAACGTCAGACGGGGGAGCATGCGAACTTGATGGCAATCGGTGGGGGAACTTACGCCCGTTCACTCGAGGCGGGGGTCGCATTCGGTGCATTGTTCCCAGGGGCTAAAGATGTGGCGCATCAGGTCGATGAATATATGGAGATAGAAGATTTATTACGCGCAGCAGCGATTTATGCTGAAGCGATTTACGAGCTCGCTAAATAAGAACCGTGGAGAGCTGACTGATGTAGTCGGCTCTCTGTCCTTTAGGAAGGAAGTTATCATTGAATTCGCAAAAAAGATTGTTTCAATCTGTATATGTCGCCATTTTCTTCGCGCAAGGGGCATTGATCCCTTACATGGCTTTATATTTTTCACAAGATCAATTCGGACTCACACCGAGTCAGGTCGGAAATATCGTGGCCATTCTTCCCATTCTTTCGATTGGTGTACAACCACTTTGGGGAATGTTGACCGATCGCACCGGGCGGGTGAAGGCGTGGCTCATGTTAGCGATGTTAAGCGCAGCCCTCATTTCGTTTACTTTTTTAGTAGCGACTTCATATGTATGGATTGTGATGCTCATGGTGATTTGGTCAGTATTCCAATGTGCACACATTCCGCTCGTCGATATGATGACACTCGACTATACGACACGTTCAAAAGTGGATTATGGAGCGATTCGTTTGTATGGGTCGGCAGGTTTTGCCATCGCGGTGTTTGCGATGGGGTGGATTTCCGATACGACGTGGGGCCTTGCTAGTACGTTCGTATTAAGTGCCGTCCTATTGATCCTCGGAAGTGTGTTCGTCCGAATGATTCCGGAAAAGAGCTCGATTCGTGACGTCACGTTAGCTCCGATTTCATGGACAGCTGTATGGAATAAGTCCTTCTTATTCTTTCTGCTCGGGGGCATGCTCGTCTTCGGACCAATTTATGCGAACAACTATTATTTTGGATTGTACGTGACAAGTAGCGGGGGATCGACGACGCTCGTCGGAACACTATTCCTCGTCGCGGTTTTGTTTGAAATTCCCTTCATGAAAGTGGCGTCACAATTTGTAGAACGCTTCGGCAGTGTCCCGGTACTCGTCGGGGCGGCAGCCATCTCGGCCATGCGAAATGGAATCCTTGCATTGGAGCCACCTATTTGGGTTGTTTGGATTCTGGCGATTGCACAAGGTCTCGTCGTCGGACTTTTAATCCCGGTCGCGCTTCAGTTCGTCCGGAAACTTGTCGACCGTCAAGTCTCTTCAACGGCAATCGGTGTTTACATGGCGTTGACTTCAGGACTTGCGACAGCGGGATTCAACAAGTTGAGTGGTACAATCATCGAACTCGATGACATCATCGGCGTATTTTGGATGTATACGATTGTCACGGCAATCGGGGCAGTGATTTGGATTGGACTGTCACGTCGCGCACTGAAAGGATGAATCAGATGAGCACGCATTATTTTATTGCGATTCCGATCGAAGCGGCCGAACTCGCCGCTGTGCAACAAACCATCTTACCATATTACTCGTATCGGCGAATTTATCGACCGGACGAGTTTCATTTGACGATACAATTTTTAGGGGGGATCGATGGTGAAGAGCTGGATGAAGTGAAAGAAATCACTAGAAGAATCAGTCAAGAAACCCTTCCGTTCACGTTGACGTTTCGTACCATCGACCATTTCGGGAGAGCGGACCGTCCACGCGTGTTGACAATTGTACCTGATGCGTCAGATGCTCTTCAGCGATTTGCGACGGCGCTGCGTCAAGAGCTCGTCGCATTGATTCCGAATTTAGACCGAAAAACATTCGTCCCTCATGTCACTCTCGCAAAAAAGTGGGACAAAAGGGAACGGATTGCTTACGTCCCACCCGAGTTCAACGTGACCGAGGCGGTGGAAGAAGTGATCCTGTATGAAGTGCAGCCGAATCATACTCCGTCCTATAGGGCGATTGAAGTATTTCCGTTAAGACGGCCAGAGGAGGACATATGGCAATCCCGGTTAAAATTTTTGACGTAATCTCAAAATATGAACGTGATGTATTAGATCAATACAATCGCTATTTAGAATATGTAGAATCCGATATGGCCCGATTGCAGCGTCTTCATGAAAACAATCGACTGAGTCCAGTCGAAGTGCTTGAGATCGATCGACCGTGGTGGAAATTTTGGGCGAAGTCGGAACGGATTGAACTAGAACCGAAACCACTCGCCGAATCACAGTATCAGAAATTACTTCGAGAGCGCCGACACATTCAAAAACTGCAATTTGCTTGTGAAGGGGTACTTGAGGCAGATTTACCACATTTGGCATTCACGAGAGATTTTGCATATCGCGTGATGCGTTCCGAATGGAATGAACGACACTTCTTCTTTTATCGTCCCGTCATTGAGTGGAACGGTGCGACCGTTGAATTAAGTCATGTCCTTGTCGGTCCGACGCATCTCTATATCGTAGAGTGGCTCGAGGGAGACCGAAGCATCTATCACATATCGAAAGAGAAGACGTGGGTTCATCAACCGCTGAAAGGGGAAAATACTCGTGTAGTGAACCCGCTCATTGCGTTGACACGCACCGAAGAACTCGTTCGCCAAATTGTACCGAACTATGCGGGTGTCCTTCAAAAGGTCGTCATTGCAACAGATGGTTATTTTGATAACGTTCCGAGCGTTCGAACGACGCATTATGTGGGACGAAATGAGTATAAAGAATGGATGAAACAAGTGAATGGGCGCGCACCGATTGTAAAAGCGCAACAAGTTCGCGATGTCGCTACATTGTTAGAAGTGACAGCCAAGATGCCGTTTCGTCAATTTATGGATCAGTGATTGAGAGGAAGGGACGCATATGCATCATACACCAGATCAAAAGACTGCCTCGCATGTAACGATTGAGAGCGCGTCTTTCGTATCATTTGAGACCATACAACTTGAGATTGTGCGCGAATATGAATCCGTTCCAGTACAAATTGAACAGAATGGACGCCCGATCGACTACATGGTCGAACAACAACATGTGAACGAATCAGGGATGATTGAACAAATTCTGCGACTATATGAACCCATTTCTTTAGACATGATGTATACAGTGTTTCATCCGGGACAAAAGACGACGGTCATCGTTCCACGAGAAATAGTGCGCTCCGAAGAGTTCGAACGTCGGTTCTCATATGATGGACCACTCGGTGTGTCATATACGCCACACGGGATGGAAGTGACCGTATGGTCGCCTGTCGCACTCTCGATGTGGATTACCGTCCATGACGACACGAACCACCGTGAACTCGAACGCTTCCATATGAATCGTGGTACACGAGGGGAATGGAATGGAGAAGTGCCTAAAGCGTTCGAAGGGATGCTATATCGCTTAGAAGTAAAGACGCCCGTCGATACGAGACAAGTCGTTGACCCTTATGCAAGAGCCGTTAGCTTGAACGGAGAGTACGGGGTATTGATGGACGTGGAACGATTTGTGAATGAACAAGTCGATGAAGCTCCGCGTCCACCTCTTTGGAAAGCGACCGATGCTGTTATTTATGAACTGCACATCCGAGACTTTACAAGCCACCCTTCATCGTTGAGCCAACTGAAAGGTCTATATGGAGGGGTGAGTGAAAAGGGAGTTCAGACGAAAGACGGTCACAGTGCAGGACTTGATTATATAAAAGAACTCGGCGTGACCCATGTCCAATTGTTACCCGTTCATGATTTTGGAAGTGTCGATGAAGCGACACGCATGCCGTATAACTGGGGTTACGACCCGATTCATTGGTTCAGCCTTGAAGGAAGTTACGCCTCTAGCCCGGATGTTCCGATGAGTCGGGTATTCGAGTACGCGTCACTTGTCGCGGATCTTCACCGGTCAGGTCTCCGTGTCGTCACAGACGTCGTGATGAATCACATCTATATTCGTGAACATTCTCCGCTCGAGGCTCTCGTTCCTTATTATTATTTTCGGTATGAGCATGACGGAACGGTCGCAAACGGGACCGGTGTCGGGAATGATACGGCATCGGAACGTTATATGATGCGGCGAATGATTGTCGACTTCGTCTCATACTTTGCGACAACTTATCGAGTGGACGGATTCCGTTTCGACTTGATGGGAATCCATGACGTCGAGACGATGAATCAGGTGCGAGCCGCCCTTGATAAAGTTGACCCGTCCATCCTTGTGTATGGAGAGGGGTGGGACTTGGCGACACCGCTCGGACAGTCCTTAAAGGCGACTTCGCAAAATGCAGCCCGAATGCCTCGAATCGGACACTTCAACGATATGATTCGGGATGCCTTAAAAGGGTCAACCTTCAATGATCGAGAACGTGGATTCATTTCAGGAAATGAGTGGCGAGAATGGGAGCTCCGTGAATGTCTGACTGGGGCCGTCCATATCCCGAACGTGACGGTCGGACGATTCCCGAGTCCGACGTATTCAATCAACTATGCCGAAGCTCATGACAATTATACGATTTATGACAAATTACAGTTGTCGTGTGAAGGGGTTGATGAAGCGACTCGCCTCGCAATGCAGCGACTCGCTAATGCAGTCGTCATCACGTCTCAAGGGATTCCGTTTATCCATGCGGGTCAAGAGTTCGGTCGAACGAAGCATGGCGTAGAGAATAGCTATAATTCACCAGACCACATCAATCACTTCGATTGGGACTTACGCGATGCGCGAATCAGTGAGATCGAGTATGTGAAGACACTTTTGAAACTGCGACGACTGCATACGTGTTTCCGTTACGATTCACGTCAGGAAGTCATTGACCATTTCACATTCTTGCCGTCGCCGCCGGGCGTCATCATTTATGAACTGACGGCGAGCCACTCGTATGACGCTTGGCAGCGGGTACGCGTATATATTAATGGAACGTTCGAAAAACTGTCATTCGAGAGCGATGCGAAATGGAACGTCTACGTTCAGGGGGAGACTGCTAGCCTCGTCCCAATCGAAAGAAACCCGTCACACATTCAAGTCGAGTCGTTGTCAATGACGATTCTCGCGTGTTAAGATGTTGATTGTATCTCTTTAATTCAAGTAAGATTTGAGCGTGATGAATATGTATTCAGATATAGTCGGTGCGCTCGGTAAAGAGTGGACAGTCGCTTCTGCCGGAGGTATTACGGGCGAAGCGTATGTAGCGACGACGCGCCAACAGAAGATTTTTGTGAAACGGAACTCTTCTCCATTCTTGGCGATTCTTTCAGCGGAAGGAATTGTTCCGAAACTTCTTTGGACAAAGCGGATGTTTAACGGGGACGTATTAAGTGCCCAGCAATTCATTGAGAGCCGCGAACTTTCACCAGAAGATATGAAGCGACCAGATGTCGCGGCACAACTCGGAAAGATTCATGATTCGAAAGAGCTATTGTTCATGTTACAACAATTAAATCACACACCGGTGACGCCGCACTTGTTGCTTCGTCAGTGTGAAGCATATGAACAAGATGAGACAGATCCAACGATTGGAGAGGCGATTCAATGGTTAAAACACCATTTGCCGAAAGTCGACGAGCAAGAGTTCGTCGTATGTCACTCTGATTTAAATCACAACAATTGGATTGAAGATGAAAACGGTCTTCTCTATTTGACGGATTGGGACGATGCGATCATCGCGGACCGTGCCTTTGATTTGGCGATGGTAGTCTATAGCTATGTCGAAGAGACGGAATGGGAGCGTTGGTTCACGCATTATGGGGTCGAGGTTTCGAGTGAGCTTCATAATCGAATGCATTGGTATGCGATTGCCCAAACGATTTTAACGATTTATGGGGAACGAAACGATGCAGCACGAACAGAAGGTTTTCATGTACTGCGCGAATTGATCGATGAGGCGTATGAACGAATCAATTAAAAGGGATGGCTGAGTGCCACCCCTTTTTGAATGTGTTTAGATGTCGTCTGGATTCATGAAGTAAGCCCAAACGAACGTTGCGATGACGCCTGCGAAAAACGTAAGTGGAGCCGCATAAAAAATTAAGAATTGATCTAATGTACTCATCGTATCTAACCTCCTTGTGAAGGATGATTCACGTTCATTAAACTATGATTTCGTGTATAATCGCAAGAGGACTGCTCGTACGTAACGTGCATATTCCCATTAAACTTGAACATTTGATGAACGAAAGGTAGGATTTTCATGCGTTTACGACATAAGCCTTGGGCAAAAGAATATATGGAAGCTCAAGAACACGTATTTATTCAACATCCTGAACAATTAAAAGGGAAGTGGGACGCCGAGTTCGGCAATGACCACCCGCTCTTTATCGAAGTCGGTTCAGGGAAAGGACAATTCATTTTAGGGATGGCAAAACAACATCCGTACGTGAACTTTATCGCAATCGAACTATTTGAAAGCGTAGCTGTCTCAATCGTTCAAAAGCTCGTCGAGACACCGATGCCGAACGTAAGAGTACTGACGGTTGATGCGAAGCGACTCGTCGAATATTTTGAAGCTGGAGAAGTCGACCGCGTATACTTAAACTTCTCGGACCCTTGGCCGAAAACACGCCATGCGAAACGTCGCTTGACGTACAAGACATTTTTAGCGACATATGAAGCAATTCTTCCGAAAGCAGGGGAGATTCATTTCAAGACGGACAACCGCGGACTCTTTGAATATTCTCTTCAAAGCATGAGTCAATATGGGATGTTCTTCACAGAAATTTCACTTGATTTGCATGTAAATGAACCGGAAGATAATATTCGAACAGAGTATGAAGAGCGCTTCAGTGCGCTCGGTCAGCCGATTTATCGAATGGAAGCTGTATTCCGTCCGAAAAATTGACACGCTTTTTTCTTATTTTAATAGTATTTTCTTCACACTTTTTTCTTTCTTCTTGGTACAATAGGAATGACGCTAAACTGGAATAAGAGAAGGGGGAACATGGGGATGTTGAAAAAAGCATGGGCAAGCCTGCTTGCAGTAATCTTCATTCTAACAATCGCACCAATGAATACCTCAGCGAACGAAGCGTTCTTGGACGCACTCGAAGAGGATTTGAAAGCGACGCATTACGATTATAAAGAAGGAACAGCTGAAATCATCAAAGAAGAGACGCTTCGCCATTCAAATGGCAACGAAGTGATCGCGGCTGTCGTAGAACTCGATACGATTCGTGATGGGATCTTCATCACACGTAAAACCGAGTACCATTACTTTGATGCGACAGACAACAAAATCCTTTCATCAGCAGACCTCGTAGAAGTTGAAGGAGCAGCCGAATTCGCAGATGCGAACATCGATATGCTCGGTCATGAAATTGTCTACTGGTTGCCGGTATTGGTATTGCTTCTATTGATTGCGATTCCAGCACTCATTTTGTTCTTGGTCGTACCACGTTTCTATTCAACAAGCTCATATATGAATGCCGTATATGAAAAGAATGACAACCCACGTTAAGACATAAAAGCACCCCGTTCTTCTGAACGGGGTGCTTTTTCATTGTTGCTTCAGCTGTTCGACGATATCTGTGAGAGACATGTCGTTTCCTGAGGAAACTGAAGCGATGAATGCACTTTCGACAATCGGACCGTCGAAAAATGCGACCTCTTTACTTCCTTCATACATGTCGATGGCAAGTTCGGCGTTCATCGTCGCCGAACCGATATCGCTGAGAAGAAGCGCTTCCCCTTCGACTTGGTCGAGTGCCTCCAAGATGCGGGTGACGTCTGTTCCAATCGAACCGTCTTCAAGACCGCCGGCTAGATGGATGGGGACGGATGGCGCCATCTCTTTCATGAGATCTTGGATCCCTTCCGCAATTTTTGCACTGTGCGAGACGATAATCAATTCAACGATGTCAATCGACCTCCTTCATAATCGCGGCTAACAGAATCGAACTGGAGAGAGCACCCGGATCGACCGTTCCACGCGAATTTTCACCGAAGTAGGAAGCTCGACCTTTCGTCGCCACCATATCTTCCGTTTTTTGCACAAGTTCGTCTAACTGTTGTTTGTAGTCGTCCCCTTGTTTCACATGTTCAAGGAACGGATCCCAAACGTCGACCATCGTTTTCTGACCGACTTCTGACTTTCCTCGCGCTTTAATCGAATTTGAACCTTCTTGGAGTGCTTCTTTGAGAAGGTCAAAGTCAGCTTCGGTCGCATCCCCGAACTTGGTCGCCATCTTGACGAAAGCAGAACCATATAATGGACCAGCCGCACCGCCTACTTTCGACATCAAGGTCATGCCTACTTTTTTACTGAGCGCACCGAGAGAGTCATACTCCTCGTCTAAAATGGAAGAGACCGCGTCGAAACCACGGGACATGTTGATCCCGTGATCTCCGTCCCCGATGGCACGGTCTAAATCTGTCAGTGTGTCTTTCTGGTCTTCAATTCCGACTTGTGTGTCGCGTAACGCTTGCTTCATCCGATCAATCGTCAACATAAAACAAACACCTCATTCATCAAAGTTTAAATCCAAGTGCTTCCGATGGAGCATCTAGATAAGTGGTCATCTCATCATCAAGCGGTAAAAGGGTAATCGAGAATCCGTGCATCTCGAGTGACGTCATGTAGTTACCGACATATTTACGTTTCAGCGTATATCCAGCAGCTTCGAGTTTTTGCGCGACGAAATGATACGTCACATATAGTTCGGACAATGGAGTCCCGCCCATTCCATTTACCATAACGGCGACTTCGCCAGGCTCAACTTCTTTTTTCAAATGGCTGAGAAGGTCATCGACGATTTGGTCGACATCGCTCGTTGGTTTACGTTCGACACCGCGCTCCCCGTGAATCCCGATCCCGATTTCCATTTCTTCCTCGTTCAAGTCGAAACCAGGCTTGCCACTCACTGGCATGTAGCAAGGTTCTACCGCCATCCCCATTGAGCGGACGTGTGATGCGACTTTTTCTGCAATCGATTTAACTTCCTCGAGTGATTTACCGCTTGCTGCAGCGGCACCTGCGATTTTATGAACGAAGACGGTACCAGCAACACCACGACGGTCTTCCTTGTTTGAAATCGCGACGTCATCAGCGACGACAACATGGTCGACTTTAATCCCGTCTCCTTCAGCCAATTCGGCGGCGAGTTCGAAGTTCATGACATCCCCCGAATAATTTTTGACGATCAACAAGACACCGTTGCCACCGTCAGCTGCTTTGATTCCTTCAAGCACCATGTCCGGAGTAGGGGATGTAAAAACTTCCCCGCAAACTGCCGCATCGAGCATGCCGTCTCCGACATAACCGGCGTGTGCAGGTTCATGTCCGCTACCACCACCCGAGACGAGCCCGACCTTACCGGATTTTGCACCGTTCGCCCGACGGATGACATTGAATCCTTCGACACGACCGTACAGTTCAGGATGGGCATGGACCATTCCTTCTACCATTTGCGATACGAGTTCACTTGCCTCACCGATTAGCTTTTTCACGCGAGATCACTCCTTTTTTTAATTGAAAACTACCAATTTCAATTTTCCACTCTTTCGCTGCAACTAAACAAAAAAACCGACGAATCATTCGTCGGTTTCGTGTCATGCATATTCGAGTAAAGCGCCAGTCTCAGAGTCGACTGTGAACTCATACGTTTTTTCTTCGTCATTCTCTAGAACCGAGATTCCACCTTTGTAGACATCGTATTCACGACCGTCATACGTATAAATCTCAGGTGATGCAGAGATCCATGCCCCTTGGACATGACCTTTCGCTGAGAAAGCACGTTTTGTGTATTCCAACGCGTTTTCTGCAGATAAGCTACGTTCATCTAAAGCCTTTTTCGTCATAAGTGCGGCAATGACGGCAACCCCGATTCCAATAAACCAATACCTTTTTTTCATATGACTACCTCCCCTTGAACTATGGCTATCATGTACATCGTACCAAAACCTGTACCCGAATGGAATGAAAAGCATTCGCATCCTATCAAAACTTTTGTATATAATGAGACAAGAACGGTTAGGAAGGGATGATAAAAGATGGATCAAAAGACGAGAGATTTATTTAAGACGTTAACAGAACTACCAGGTGCTCCGGGGTTCGAGTCAGAAGTTCGTCAGTTCGTACGTGAACGAATTGAACCACACTCAGATGAAATCGTCACAGATGGCATCGGATCAATTTTTGGGAAACGTGTCGGGGACGAAACGGGACCTAAAGTAATGGTAGCCGGTCACATGGATGAGGTTGCCTTCATGGTGACACGCATCACGGAGAATGGCATGTTATACATACAACCGCTCGGCGGATGGTGGAGCCAAGTGCTCATGGCACAACGTTTTGACATCATCACTTCGAACGGGAAAATCCCAGGTGTCGTCGCTTCGACACCGCCTCACTTACTCGGACCAGATGCGATGAGTAAACCGATGGACATCAAACAAATGTTCATCGATATCGGTGCCGATTCAAAAGAAGAAGCAGAATCATGGGGAGTACGTCCTGGTGTTCCTGCAGTACCATCGAGCGCTTTTACGCCACTTCATCACCCGAAAAAAATTATGGCGAAAGCATGGGATAACCGTTACGGTGTCGGTCTTGCTGTCGAATTGTTAGAAGAGACGACAAAAGCAGACCACCCGAACATCTTATTCTCGGGTGCTACCGTACAAGAAGAAGTTGGGCTACGTGGAGCGCAGACGGCATCTGAGTTGATTCAGCCAGACGTGGCACTCGTACTTGATGCTTCACCGGCGAACGATGCATCTGGAAGTAAGACGGAGTTTGGACAACTCGGTGAGGGTGCCTTGATTCGAATTTTAGACCGGGTCATGGTCATGTCGCCTGAAATGCGTGACTTCTTGCTCGACACGGCTTCTGATGAAAATATTAAGACGCAGTATTTCGTCTCGCCAGGCGGTACGGATGCTGGACGCGTGCATATGAGTGGAGAAGGTGTACCGACAGCTGTTATCGGTGTCGCATCACGCTACATCCATACACATGCTTCGATTCTTCATACAGACGACTACGATGCGGCGAAAGCATTACTGAAAGCGTTGGTCAAACGACTTGACCGTTCGACGCTTGAAACACTCCGTCCGTCTCGCTAAACGTACATGCCGTTCACTCATGATGTTGAGTGGACGGTTTTTTTGTATAGATGTTCTTGCTATTTCAAGAAAACACCTTATACTGATAGAGGTGTTTATACATGTTGTTTACTCATGTCAATACACCTGTATGATTGTAAGGAGGATCTCATATGTTCAAGAAAAAAGGAATCTCACTTAGCCCGTCTGTTTATTTTGTGACGGCACTTAGTTATATGGCACTAGGGTTGTTCAGTACGTTGATCATCGGTTTGATTATGAAGACGATTGGTGGTCAGCTTGAAGGGACCGCATTTGCTGGAATAAGCGCTACGCTCGTTCAAATTGGGGACGTGGCGATGAGTCTGACGGGTCCAGCGATCGGGATCGCGATTGCTTATGCCCTTGAGGCGCCACCTCTTATTTTATTTTCTGCACTCGTTGTCGGGACGTTCGGATATGAGTTTGGACCGGCCGGTAGTTACGTTGCCACACTTTTAGCCGTTGAGGTATCAAAACTTGTATCGAAATCAACGAAGCTTGATATTTTGGTGACGCCATTTACGACAATCGCAGTCGGTTTCTTCACAGCGACATATATCGGGAAATATGTAGGGATGTTCATGACACAGCTCGGTAGTTGGATTGAGTGGGGGACTGAGCAACAACCATTGTTCATGGGAGTCGTCGTAGCGACACTCATGGGGTTGGCATTGACTGCGCCAATTTCGAGTGCGGCCATCGCTTTGATGCTCGGGTTGAACGGTATTGCCGCTGGTGCCGCGACGGTCGGATGTGCTGCTCAAATGATTGGGTTCGCGATTACGAGTTATCGCGATAACGGAGTCGGCGGAGCGATTGCGCAAGGAATCGGAACGTCGATGCTTCAAGTCGGGAATATCGTGAAAAATCCTTGGATTCTTTTACCCCCTACATTAGCTGGGGCTGTCCTCGCACCAATCGCGATTCTATTGTTTGAACTAGAAAGTGTGGCAGCTGGGGCAGGGATGGGGACAAGTGGACTCGTCGGTCCGATTGTCATGCTAGAAACGATGGGCTTCAGTTGGTACACGTTTATCATTGTCCTCGGCTTCCTAGTCATCGGACCTGCTTTGTTAAGTTATGCGGTATACGCTGTATTGAGAAGGACTGGACGTATTCAGCCAAACGATATGAAAATTGACTATTAAAAGAAGCGCCGTTTGAAGCAAACGGCGCCTTTTCGTGTCATCCGATACCGAATAAGACTTTGACAGAATCAACCGTCTCGCGAGGGACACGGAAGCTGATGAGGAACAGTAGAAGGACGATTACATAGATTGGGATCAAATATCGTTTTCGTACAATCGGTAAATGACGGGCGAGTTGCTTGAGCCACTTTTCGAGGACATAAATGATGGCAAAGCCCACAACTAGCCAAATCAAGATCTCGAGTCTCGTTTTATCGGTATCAATAAATAAATATCCATATCGCAAAATGGCGAGCATCCCAAAGACGCCGACCATCTGTTCGAGCGGATGTTTCATTTCAGGATTCAATTTTTCTCGTGTCAATTTCATATAGTTTCACCTGTTTCAACTAGTTTCGGCTTTGATTATAACAAACAGCAGAGCAGAATGTGTGACAGGACTTATGCTATTATAAGTGAGGAAAAAACGAACAGGAGTGGTTAATCATGAAACAATTATCAACAATGGCAGAATATACAGAAGCAAAAGAATCAAAAAGTATTTTCATGTTCTCGGCAACATGGTGTGGAGATTGCCGTTTCCTCGACCCGTTCATGCCTGAAATCGAACAGAAATTTGAAGACTGGACGTTTTATTACGTTGACCGTGACGAGTTTATGGAACTCGCGCAAGAGCTCGATATTTTTGGGATTCCAAGCTTTGTCGCATTTGAAAATGGTAAGGAAATCGATCGCTATGTCGGTCGCGAACGGAAGACGCCGGAACAGGTCGAAGCATTCTTGAATGGATTAGGGTGACCCTTTATGGAACGGAATGAGTTAAGACGCTATTTAGAAGCGAATTTCAAAGAGGACTATCGCACATCTTATGACCGCGAGAATGAGGTGTTGCGCGTCGAACGGAAAACTGATCGCTTTGGTGTGAATATTCGACTCGCACCAATCGTCGCGAAAGCGAAAACGCGGGGCAAAGTGGCAGTCGATGAAGTCATCGAATACATCGAGTCGGCAATGAAGGCAGATGATCAGATCTCACTCGCCGGAAAATTGGATGCCATCTATCCGGTCATTCGTTCGAACTCGTTCGCAAAGACGACGAAAAGTGGAGAACCACTTATTTTCAGTCCGCATACGGCGGAGACCGCCATCTTTTACGCGCTCGATCGCGGGAACGGCTATCGTTTAATCGAGGAGAAGCATGTATCCGGTGATTTGACGCTTGAAACGATTGAACGCATTGCCCGGGAAAATGTCAAAAAACTCCCGACCGAGATGAAACAAGATGAAGTTGCAGGCAACCCGTTCTACTTTTTATCGACGCGAGACGGCTACGAGGCATCGCGCATTTTAAACGATGATTTTCTTCGAATGATGGAGCGCCGAGTTGAAGGGGATATGCTTGTCGGTGTACCACATCAAGATGTGATGATTATCGCCGATATCCGAAACGACCAAGGGTATGATGCGATGCAGCAATTGATGTTTGACTTCTTTACGAATGGTCGTGTCCCAGTAACTGCACTCGCCTTTCATTATGAGGCAGGGCAACTTGAACCGATTTTTATTGTCGGAAAAAAGACCCCGCCATCGAACACATAATCTGATAAAATAAGTGAGATGAGTTTGAAAGAAGGGACGTAGGAACGTATGCAAATGAATGTGTTTTATAACCGAGAAGGAATCGGCGATGTACTCATGGTGTTATTGAAAGAGGGAGAACGTCACCATCAATCTGTAGAACGAACAGGTGACGTTGCCATCGTCAAATCTGAAGACGGAGCCGTCAACGGATATAATTTGTTTCAAGCAAGTGAGCACTTTGACGTCACAGGTTGGAACGGTCCAGTTGATTTGACGACGGAATTGGTTGAACAGGTACAAGCTGTCTTGAAGGAAAATGGAATTGACGAAGACTTCTTATGGGTAGATGTGACACCGAAGTTTGTCGTTGGTTATGTGGAAAGTGCGGAAAAACATCCGGATGCGGATAAGTTATCCGTTTGCCAAGTTCAAATCGACCAAGGCACTGTTCAAATCGTATGTGGCGCACCAAACGTCGCGACTGGTCAAAAGGTAGTCGTAGCCAAACCAGGAGCGGTCATGCCGACCGGTTTGATTATTCGACCATCGGCACTTCGTGGAGAGAGCTCGCATGGCATGATTTGCTCGGCGCGTGAATTAAATCTTCCAAATGCCCCGCAAGAAAAAGGGATTTTAGTATTAGATAACGAATATGAAGTAGGTACAGCATTTGAAATCGGTCGCTAAACTCGACCGATTTTTTGTTAAATATGGATTGAGTGAAAAAGCGAGGAATCAAGTATGGATGCATATGAACGTTCATTGAAACAACAAGCAGATCGAATCAAACGAGAGCTGTCGAAAGAAGGACAGCCGGTCTCACCACCTCCGAAGGTAGATATCACCGATGAATTCATTCCGACTGATGTTCCTTCACCGATTTACGGATATGCCCGTCCAAAACCGAAGATTGTTCTGCCGGTCGAGCATTCTCCTGAAACGAGAGAACCGTTCGAAATGAGCACAGCGTCTGAAGTGGTTCCGTCTGAAGAGTCGCTTCAAGATGAAGAGATCGTTAGCATTAGTCCTGAAATAGACGCAGAACATGTTGAAGACATTTCCGGGGAAACGACCGAAGAAGAAAAATCGATTCTCGGTCAGGTTTCGATTTTAGATAACGGTTTTTCGTCCGTCTTTATGCAATCAACGGATTTATCCCGTTCGAAAAAAGAAGAGGTCGTGGAAGTTCATCAACATGCAGCGCCAGATGAAAGTTTAGACTTCGACGGTTCTGTGGAACAAATCGGAGAGTCGATTGAGCAGATTGCAGAAAAATTACAAACACCATCTGAACAAGAAGAATTACCGGCTGACACCGAATTGACACCGGCTGTTCAAGTTTCGTTTAAAGCCGACCAACCGCCTGTAAATGTGATGATGACGCCAAAAGATCGCATGGCGATGTACCGTAGCCGACGACTTGCACAAAAAAACAATAATCTGTAATAGCACGACTCAGTGAGTTTTGCTATAATGACAAAGGTTTGTCGCATTTTGACGAGCCGCAATGAATTAGGGGGGCTATTTACAGATGAACCGTTATCACTTCGTCGGAATTAAAGGAACGGGCATGAGTCCTTTAGCTCAAATTTTATTTGATATGAATAATGAGGTCCGTGGATCGGACGTTGAAAAAGCATTTTTTACAGAAGAAGCATTAAAACGAAAAGGGATTGAAATTTTGCCATTCGACCCTGAAAATATTTCTGAAGATCAAATCGTCGTACAAGGAAACGCGTTCAGTGACGATCATCCAGAAATCGTACGCGCGCGTGAGCTCGGATTGACGATTTATAAGTACTACGAGTTTTTAGGTGAGCTCGCGAATCATTACACAAGTGTCGCCATCACAGGGTCACACGGTAAAACATCGACTACAGGTTTGCTTGCACACGTCATGCGTGGAATCGAACCGACATCATTCTTGATTGGTGATGGAACAGGTGAAGGTGTTGCCGATTCAAAGAACTTTGTCTTCGAGGCTTGCGAATATAAGCGTCACTTCTTATATTACCGTCCGGACTATGCCATCATGACGAATATCGACTTTGACCATTCGGATTATTTCTCTGGTTTAGACGATGTCATCGATGCATTCCAGGAGATGGCGAAGCAAGTGAAGAAAGGAATCATTGCCTGTGGCGATGATGAGAATCTTCAGCACATTCAAGCGAACGTACCACTCGTCTATTACGGGTTTGGGACGCATAACGATTTCCGTGCGGAAAACGTTACGTCGACCGAAAACGGAACGACGTTCGATGTCTTTTTACGTGACGACTTTTACGGAACGTTCCGCATTCCTGGATACGGCGACCATAGCGTGTTGAACGCTCTAGCTGTCATCGCTACCTGTGATTACGAGAACTTACCAAAAGAGTTGGTGAAAGAGCGTCTTGCATCATTCAACGGGGTGAAGCGTCGTTTTAGTGAATCAACGCTTAACAATCAAGTACTCGTTGACGATTACGCACACCACCCACGTGAGATCAGTGCAACGGTCGAAGCGGCTCGGAAGAAGTATGGAGAGCGGGAAGTCGTTGCGATTTTCCAACCACATACGTACACACGTCTTAAATCATTCATGGATGACTTTGCAACAGCATTGGCTGAAGCAGATACGGTCTATCTTTGTGATATCTTCGGTTCAGCCCGTGAACAAGAAGGGACTGTCACAATCGAGGACCTTCAATCACGCATCGACGGTGCGCATATTTTGAAACGTGGTGGTACGAGCGTCTTACGCAATCATGACAAGGCAGTACTTTTGTTCATGGGTGCAGGTGACATCCAAACGTATCAACGTGAATATGAAGAAATCGTAAAACTTGAAGCATAAGACGGGGGAGGGACGAATGTCTCTCCTTTTTTATGTTTAGCCAACCAAAATCTCGGTAATAGTACTATCGATGAATATGACAAAGGAGATGTTTGGAATGGCTAGTCAAGGTGCACTCAATACGTTAAACAAGGAAGTCGCAAACTATGGGTTACTGTTTGTGAAACTGCATAATTATCATTGGTACATTAGCGGTCCTCACTTCTTTACGTATCATGAGAAACTCGAAGAGCTCTATAACTTAGTGGCGGAACTCTACGATGACGTAGCGGAAAGACTTCTTATGAATGACGGTGAACCGTTTGCGACGATGAAAGAGTATTTGGAACACTCGACGCTGACAGAAGGTGATCGTCATGCGGAAACGGATCAGATGATTAAAGATATCATCAACGACTTCAAACAAATTCGCCAAGAGATGCAAGATGCGATGGAAAACTTTGAAGACGGGGATGAAGCGATTGAAGATACGTTCGTCTCTCATATCGAGCGACTCGAAAAAGAGATTTGGATGATGTCTGCCGCACTCGGTAAAAAAACAAAATTGTAACCACAAAAATGGTGCGCCTGACGAAGGCGCACCATTTTATATTATTTCAAGTTTTCCGGATTGAGTGGAAGCAACGCATCGATGACGAAACGTCCGTCTTTACGAATGAGGACATCATCGAACCAAATCTCACCACCGCCATAATCCGGGCGTTGGATGTTAACGAGGTCCCAGTGAACTGACGAATTATTGCCATTATAGGCATCGTCATACGCTTGACCTGGCGTGAAGTGGAAGCTGCCGTCAATT
Organism: Exiguobacterium sp. s189; assembly: GCF_018617615.1. Taxonomy (NCBI): domain Bacteria; kingdom Bacillati; phylum Bacillota; class Bacilli; order Caryophanales; genus Exiguobacterium; species Exiguobacterium sp. s189. Next base: position 304,865 of record NZ_JACSKM010000003.1, read on the forward strand.
TTCTCATCGAAGAGGATATCTTTCATCGGATGTTGAATGTACGGGTTCACACCGATTGCGAACTCACCGACATAACGAGCTCCTTCATCTGTGTTGAACACTTCATTGATTCGTTCTGTATCATTGGCCGTCGCATCCACGATTTTGCCGTCTTTGAACGTCAACTTTACATTCTCGAACGTGAATCCTTGGTATGGAGATGGCGTGTTGTACGTGATCACGCCATTGACCGAATCTTTTACCGGTGCCGTAAACACTTCACCGTCTGGAATGTTCATTTGACCAGAGCACTTGATTGCCGGAATATCTTTAATAGAGAACGAGAGGTCCGTTCCTGGTCCTTTCAATGTGACACGGTCTGTCTTGTTCATCAATTCGACCAATCCGTCCATGGCACGGTCCATTTTGCCGTAGTCGAGTGTACATACATTGAAGTAGAAGTCTTCGAACGCTTCTGTTGATTTACCTGCCAATTGTGCCATCGATGGAGAAGGGTAACGAAGTACGACCCATTTCGTCCCTTTGACACGGTCTTCCGTGTGCATTTTACCGAGTGTGGCACCGACGAGTTTTTGTTGCTCACTCGGCACGTCAGAAAGTTCGTTGATGTTATCACCGGCACGTAAGCCAATGTACGCATCCATTGCCTGCATCTGTTTCCGTTCGATGTCAGCCATGAGTTCGAGTTGCTCACGACTTGCTCCCGTATACAATTTGCGTAAGATGCGGCTCTCTTTCAACAAGACGAATGGGTGTCCGCCGGCCTCATATGCTTTTTCGACGAGTGCCTCGACGAGCGATTCCTCTACGCCAAAATTCTCAATCAGTACTTTTTCCCCCGGTTGTAACTTGACGGAATAATTGATTAAACCGTCTGCTAATTGTGTAATTCTTGGATCTCTCACACGACCACCCCTAATTATTTTTATGAATTTCTATTTTAGTGTAATCGAAAACATAAAAACGGGTAAAGGAATAATCAGACCGAATGGCGAAAACGGTTGTAGCAAATCTTTTCAGTCATAATGGTGCTATAATGAAACAAGAAACGATTGAATAGGAGGAATGGATTGAATGGAGATCACATTAGGAGGCATCGCTGGCCTGATTGCAGCCCTCGCGTTTGTCGTACTCGTCATCTTCTTGGCACGTGTCTTATCGAATGTAAACCGTACACTCGGTAGCGTCGCCAATACGACAGAAAACTTAGAACGCCAGCTCGACGGAATCACAATGGAAGTGACGGCGCTCTTACATAAGACGAACCGTCTCATCGACAACGTGGAAGAAAAAACAGAGTTGCTCGCACCTGTTGCCCATGCACTCGATGAATTAGGTACATCACTGAACGAGGTAACTGAATCGGTCCGTACCGTCTCAACTTCTGTCCACTCGGCAGCGGATGAAAACAAAGAACAGATTGCTCAAGCGGTTCGATGGGGATCGGTCGCGGTAGAATTGTTCAAGAAAAACAAACCAGAATCATCTACTACGAAAGAACGTCCACGTCGTCGTACACGACGCGAAAAGAAAGAGGAAGCACCTGTATCGCCCGACATGATTAACACGGACGATACAATCAAATAACGATACATCGGGGAGGAACTCACACATGACAGACCAAAAACAACCAACAGAACAGAATCAATCAAGTAGTGGATTTTTGACGGGTGTCATTCTCGGAGGGATCGTCGGAGCGGCTGTCGCACTATTGACATCACCGAAAAGCGGACGGGAAGTAAGAACATACCTAGACGAAAAGACATCTACATCGCGTGAACGATTGACTGTCAAATCAAAGGAAATGCGTGAGAAGGCAGAGCCAGTCGTCGGTGAGTGGATTAAAGTGGCGAGCGATAAAGCGGCACCGGTCCTCAATATCGTGAAAGATAAGGCGCGTGAAGCGGCCGAGTTAAAACAACAGATGGACGAGGATGATCTCTCAATCGAAGAGGCGATGGAGAAAGCGGATCAACTTGTCGCAGAAGCGGAATCTGAAGTGAAAGAACAGATGGACCGCGCGGCTGAAGAAGAAACGACGGACTCATCGCTTGAATCTGAGTCAGACGATTCACTCGAAGCACCTGTCAATGAGATGCTCGATGATGAGTCGAAAGAAGAACTCAATGATTTGAAGAAAGACCTTAAAAAAGAAGAATGATGTAAAAGGGCCGAATGCGTTCGGTCCTTTTTTGGTGATTTTGTGACGTAGAAGGTTTCCTTATGACAAAGCGCACAAAGTTCGATATAATTAGGTTTCTGGAAAGAACGGCTTAAGAATGTGAGGGAAACGAATGAGTCCACAAGATCAATTGAATCGATTACGTCGAGAAATGGATGAATTGAACCATGAAATGCTCGACTTGCTAAGTCGGCGTGGTGCACTTGCCGTCGAAATTGGAAAAATCAAACGTCTTCAAGGCGTCGAACGATACGACCCGGTCCGGGAACGAGAGATGCTCGATTTCATCGCAGCTTCGAATCAAGGACCGTTCGAAACGTCACGTCTTCAACATATTTTTAAAGAAGTATTCAAAGCGTCTGCTGAACTACAAGGCGAAGACCGGGATAAGACGTTACTCGTTTCGCGTAAACGTCAACCGGAAGATACGTTGGTCCATGTGAAGGACGTGACGATTGGGAATGGACGTCCGCAGCTGATTGCGGGGCCATGTGCCGTCGAATCGTTCGAACAAGTGAACGCCGTCGCAGAGAAGCTCGCGTTGTCTGGAGTGAAAGTGATGCGAGGCGGGGCATACAAACCACGTACATCGCCGTATGACTTCCAAGGCTTAGGTTTTGAAGGGTTGAAAATGCTGAAGGCTGCGGCAGATCGTCATGATTTACGTGTCATCACGGAGATTATGACACCAGGTGCAGTCGAGTCGGCCTTGCCATATGTCGATATCATTCAAGTTGGTGCCCGGAATATGCAAAACTTTGATTTGTTGAAAGAAGTCGGTAAGACAGACAAACCGGTCTTGTTGAAGCGTGGATTATCCGCTACAATCGAAGAGTTCATTTATGCGGCAGAGTACATTATGGCGAGTGGGAACAGCCAAGTCATCTTATGCGAGCGAGGGATTCGGACGTATGAGCGTGCGACACGCAATACGTTAGACATCACGGCAGTGCCGATTTTGAAACAAGAGACGCATTTACCGGTTATGGTAGACGTCACCCATTCGACAGGTCGTCGTGACTTGTTGTTGCCGGCTGCGAAAGCGGCACTTGCTATCGGGGCAGACGGTGTCATGGTCGAAGTACACCCGAATCCTGCCATTGCATTATCGGATGCGCAACAACAATTGGATTTCGATCAATTCGATCAATTTGTGGAAGGACTGACGGTCCAGTTTCCCCAACTTGATTTGGTGAAAAAGTAAGCTTTCCAAATGGAAACGTTTTATATCGCATGAAGACAGGGTAAATGGATGACAGATACCTGTCTTCCTTTTTTAAGACGTTTTATGAAAACTTTTTGAAAATCAGGACTTGTAGGAGGAGTAGTTTATGAATAGTAACAACGTAACGATTTACGATGTCGCACGAGAAGCCGGGGTGTCCATGGCAACCGTCTCTCGTGTTGTCAACGGAAACCCGAACGTCAAACCGACGACACGCAAGAAAGTACAAGATGCGATTGACCGTCTTGGGTATCGTCCGAACGCCGTCGCGCGTGGACTAGCAAGTAAGAAAACGACGACGGTCGGTGTCATCGTACCGGACATCTCAAATATTTTCTTCGCTGATTTGGCACGAGGCATTGAAGATGTGGCGACGATGTACAAATACAACATCATCCTTGGAAACTCGGATTCAAGTCGTGACAAGGAAGTTCATTTATTGAATACGCTATTAGGGAAACAAGTGGACGGCATCATCTTCATGGGTGGACGCTTACATGAAGATCTCGTCGAAGAGTTCAAAAAATCACCGGTTCCAATCGTTCTCGCAGCGACGTTGAACCAAGGATATGACCTCCCGGCCGTCAACATCGATTATGAGCAAGCGGCATATGATGCGACTCAGATGTTGATCAACCACGGACATGACCGTGTTGGATTCATCACTGGACCACTCGAGCAACAGATCAATGGCGAGAAGAAATTCGCGGGATACCGTCGTGCTCTCGAAGATGCAGGTCTTCCGTTCCACGACAACGATATGATTCTCGGGAATTACACATACGCATCAGGTCTTGAAGCGATGCAAAAAATGTTGCAGCGAGACGATTGCCCGAAAGCAATCTTTGCTGGGACTGATGAGATGGCCCTCGGTGTCATTCATGCCATTCAAGATGCAGGCTTCTCGGTTCCGAACGACTTTGAAGTCGTCGGTCACGATAACACGCGTCTCGCGACGATGATTCGTCCGAAGTTGACGACTGTCGTTCAACCGATGTACGATATCGGAGCCGTCGCGATGCGTCTCTTGACAAAGATCTTGAACGCAGAAGAAATCGAAGAGAAAAACGTCGTGCTTCCTCACCGGATTGAGCGTCGTGATTCGCTTCGCCAAGACTAACGAAAAGCCTCCCCATCCGTCACATCATGTGAGGGAAGGGGAGGCTAATTTTTATACATAAATTGATTTTCGGTCATTTGAGATAAACGGCCAAAAGGCTCGTTTCGTGACTTCCCAATTCTTTTCTTCGATTTGTTGACGTCGCGGGATATGGTCAAACGAATAAAGTGAGTCGTCCCACCGAGTAGGCAACGGTTGACCAGCGATACCGGACCACTTCTCAATCCACTCTTGCGGGATATCCCCAGAATAGGGTGCCTCTCTCGTTAATCCAGCCCATACTTGAGCCCAAGCACGTGGCACGGCACGATACCAGTCATACCCGCCGCCACCAAGGGCGACGAGACGGCCATCTGTATATTCATCTGCCAGACGTGAGGCAATCTGAGGAATTTGTTCAAACGTCCGGATTGTTGATGCCAGATGGGTGAGCGGATCGAAGGCATGGGCGTCTGCACCGTTTTGGGTCAAGATGATATCGGGTTTAAACCATTCGCACGCTTCGCGCAAGACAGTCTCATAGCACGTCAAAAAAGAATCATCTTGAGTGAACGCATCGACCGGTACGTTCCAACTGTAGCCGTATCCTTTACCGTTTCCTCGTTCTGTCACCATTCCGGTACCTGGGAACAAATAACGTCCCGTCTCATGAATCGATAGTGTCATCACGTCATCATCGTCATAGAAGAGCCATTGAACGCCGTCTCCATGATGCGCATCGGTATCGACATAAAGGACGCGCGATCCGTATTGTTTCCTGACATGTGCGATGGCGACAGCTGCATCGTTATAGACGCAAAATCCGGATGCTTTACGTCGCATGCCATGATGTAAACCGCCGCCGACATGAAAGGCGCGCTCCGCTTTCCCGCTCGCGACCAAATCGAGCGCATGAATCGTCCCGCCGACAAGCCGAGCGGCTCCCTCATGAATCGTCGGAAAGATAGGTGTGTCTTCCGTACCAAGCCCAAACTTATTCGCTTTCAGCGTAGAAAGTTCTCCCGCAGCCGCAGTTTGGACGGCTTCGATATAATCGAGGTCGTGAACGAGCGCTAACTCTTCAACCGAGGCGAGTGGAGGAGACACACATTCCGATTTGGAAAGTTTTCCGGCTGCAATCAAAAGTGACGTCGTCAATTCCAGCCGTAGCGGATTGAATGGATGATCCTCATGAAAGCGATAAGACGTCTCGTCTTCGCCAAATATGTAAATCGGTCTCATCGCGACATCTCCGGACCGAGGACATCATAGCCTTCACGTTTCAACCGTTCGATGATTCGGAGCGGGTTCATCGTCTGGACACGGAACGAGATGATGCGTTTATACGGATCACTTGTCGGATGAACGAAGACGTTGATGATATTGACGTTCGTTTTGGCGAGGAGTCGGGTCACTTTTTCGAGTGTACCGGTCGTATTTTCGACGAGGATCTCAATTTGTGAACTCGGTTCGAGTGCGCCGGTCAATTGTACGAAATAACGTAATAAATCGGTCTCTGTTAATACACCGACGAGCTTCCCTCGCTCGACGATCGGGAGGCAAGTTAGCCGGTTTTCGTAAAACAAAGCTGCGGCGTCTTCAAAGAAGTCGAATGGATGCGCTGTCGGTACCTCGGATCGCATGATGCTCGATACAGGGTTTTGAAAGTCTGCATTTTCACTTTCGGGATGAAAGACGCTCGTTGCACCACTCATCTCGAATTGTCCGACAATCCCGACGACTTGGCGGGCCGGATTAGTCACAATCAAATGTCGGACACGATGCTCGCGCATCAATTTGGCGGCATGAGCAATCGTATTGGTCGGTTGAATCGTCACGACATGTCGATTCATCATCTGTTCGATTAGCATGAAATCCCTCCTTAGTCGTACATGAATCGCCGGCGAAGCCGTAGCGAATCAAAATGGTCAATTGATTCTTGGCGCACGTTTTTGCCGATGCGAGCCATCAAACAGTTGGCAGGGTGAGAGGCGATTTCAGGATCGTCTGTCGGGAAGAAGACAAGTCCACCGTGATTCATCATCTTCTCCATAACTTTTCGATAATCCCAAATCGAGAGTCCGCTACCTTTCAAATCCCAGTGCCAATAATATTCAGTCGTTAAAATCAAAAAGTCATCCATATGTGGGTCCATCATCGATACTTCAAGTAATTGTTTCCCAATGCGTTGACCACGGAAGCGAGGACTCACCTCGATTGCCCCAAGTTCAAGGATGTATGGGTCGTTTCCTTCACTCCAACGCTCATACGGGTCAGGATAGAGGAATGTCACGTAACCGATCACGAGATCATCCTGTCTAGCGACAATAATTCTTCCTTCTTTCAACCCAGCAATATCGACAAGAGCCTCGTGCTGATCTTCTGGTTCACGAAAAGCCGTCAATCCTTCATCAAGACGATACGTCTGCAACACGTCGGGCGCAACCGGACCGTCAATCGTGACGTCACCTTGTGAGGTCTGCCACACTTTTGAATGATATTGTTTTTCCATTGGGTCACCACCTTTTCCACCTCTTATTATAGCGCTTTCATCAAGTAGGAATCATCCTGTTTTGATGAAATTGGAAATTCATTGATTTGTCATAATTTTAACACTATACTGAAAGTGGTTATACCAATCTGTACAGGGGAGGCGAATCTTTAGCGATGGAAAAATTGAAAGCGTTAACAGGGGAACATCAATTAGCGTCGTATGAAGAGGCTTGTCAGTCGTTTGAATGGACACAAGCAGAAGCTTTATTTTCTTGGAACTTAACGGGGAAGGTCAATTTGGCATACGAAGCAATCGATCGTCATGCGGAAAGTGAATTGGCGACGAAAGTGGCATTGCTCTATTTCGATGGGGATCGGGAAGAGCGCTACACGTATGCGGATATGAAGCAAGAAAGTAATCGTTCTGGAAATGTTCTGAAGTCGATTGGTGTGGAGAAAGGCGACCGTGTCTTTATCTTTATGCCACGTCAACCAGAACTTTATTTTATTTTACTCGGTGCCATCAAACTCGGTGCCATCGTAGGACCGTTGTTTGAGGCGTTCATGGAACAGGCGGTACACGATCGATTGCTCGACTCTGAAGCAAAAGTGATCGTGACGACGAAAGAATTGTTGCCGCGTGTACCGGTCGACCAGTTGCCACACCTCGAGACGATTCTGCTCGTCGGTGACGATGTCGAAGAGTCGGAGAAAGTGCTCGACTATCGGAAATTGGCGAACGGGGCGACGACAGAACTTGGATTAACATGGGTCGATCGAGAAGACGGTCTGATTTTACACTATACATCTGGATCAACAGGGAAGCCAAAAGGAGTCCTTCATGTTCATAATGCCATGATTCAACATATGATGACCGGTAAATGGGTGCTTGACCTTCAGCCGGACGATATTTACTGGTGCACCGCTGACCCGGGCTGGGTAACCGGGACAAGCTACGGGATTTTTGCGCCGTTCTTGAACGGGGCGACGAACGTCATCGTCGGGGGACGATTCAACCCTGAGTTCTGGTATTCGGTCATCGAACGATTCGGTGTGACGGTCTGGTATAGTGCACCGACGGCGTTCCGGATGCTCATGGGCGCGGGCGATGAGGCGTTTGAAAAGTATGACTTGTCGTCACTACGACACATTTTATCGGTCGGTGAGCCGTTGAATCCTGAAGTCATTCGTTGGGGGCACGAGGCGTTCGACCTCCGCATCCACGATACGTGGTGGATGACAGAAACCGGCGCGATGATGATTTGTAACTATCCGACGATGGACATCAAACCTGGTTCAATGGGGAAACCGATTCCAGGGTGCGAAGCTGCCATTTTGGATGACCGCGGTCAACCACTTCCGCCACACCGAATGGGGAACTTGGCACTCAAGACGCCTTGGCCATCAATGATGCGGAAGATTTGGAAGAACGACGCGAAGTATGAGAGCTATTTCTGGGGAGATTGGTACGTATCGGGCGACTCGGCTTACATGGATGAAGACGGATACTTCTGGTTCCAAGGACGTGTGGATGACGTCATTATGACGGCTGGAGAACGCGTCGGTCCGTTTGAAGTCGAAAGCCGACTCGTAGAGCACCCGGCTGTCGCTGAGGCGGGTGTCATCGGGAAACCGGACCCAATCCGAGGTGAAATCATCAAAGCATTCATTGCGCTTCGAAAAGGTTACGAACCATCGGATGAATTAAAACAAGAAATCCAGCAATTCGTCAAAGAAGGATTAGCTGCGCATGCGGCACCACGTGAAATCGAATTCAAAGACAAGTTGCCGAAAACGCGAAGCGGTAAGATCATGCGTCGCGTCTTAAAAGCTTGGGAGTTGAATCTTGAGACAGGTGACCTCTCGACGATGGAAGATTAAGATATACAAAAAACGGTCGACACGCGATGTGTCGACCGTTTGTTTATGCACCGTCTGAATCGGTGTTCTCTTCAGCTGGTTGATCGGCTTCTTGTTGAGCCTCTTCTTCAGCTTTCTTCTTCGCTTCTTCCTCGGCTTTTTTCTTTGCCTCGGCCTCGGCTTCAGCTTTTGCTCTAGCTTCTTCTTCAGCTTTTTTCTTAGCGGCAGCATCGGCAGCGGCTTCTTGTTTCTTCTCTTCAGCCTCTTCTTTCGCTTCCTCCGCCTCTCGTTTCTTCTCTTCTTCCTTCTTCTTCTCTTCCTCTTCTTTTTCTTTCTCTTCTACTTTCTTCTTCTCAGAGAATGAACCAGAGTCTTTGAAGTCTTTCGCAGTTACGCTAGAAGGTTGTTTGAAGCGGGCATTGACATTGAAAGCATCAGCATTGGCTGCATACGCGAGATTCATCGTTTCTGACCAAATCCGTTGCGTCCGTTGATAGTATTGACCATACCCATTACCATTTTGCATGGTTGCCAATTGTGTGTCGTAGCCAGACCATACTGCTAGAGTCACTTCAGGATTTGAACCAATCAAATATGAATCTTTTCGATCGTTGTTTGTACCTGTTTTCCCAATCCAGTCGCCAGGCACGTTGAACAATGAGTTTGCATAAGTGGCAGTACCAGATGTGAAGACATCACGAAGCATATCAACGACAAGGTATGATGTGCGATCAGAGTATATCCGTGTTTTCTTTGGATTTGCCTCATAAATCGTTTCACCTTGATAGTCAATGCGTTCGACGAGATATGGGTCAACATGTTCTCCGTAGTTAGCTAACATCGCATACGCAGAGGCTAACTTAACTGGTGTGACTTCGCCTACCCCAAGTGCCATCGATGAGGCATTGCGGTTAACATCTGATACTTCAATTCCCATATCGACAAGATGTTGAGTATCAGCCATCATTTGATTACGTTCTTCGTAAATTTTAACGGCAGGAACGTTTAAAGAAAGTTTAAGCGCATCGCGCACAGTAACTGGACCACGATATGTCTTACCTTCGTTATTAACAGGGTCTTTTCGATTACTGTAATCAAACTTATAGAAGTATTCTTCATCTATAATTTGTGTAGCAGGTGTAATCATTCCAGCTTCGATTGCGCTAGCATAGACTAGAATTGGTTTTGCAGTGGAAGCGATTTGTCGGTTTGCGTAAAATGCTCTGTTCAAATCATCCGGCTTACCATTTACATAACGACCACCCACAAATCCAAGAACTTTTCCGGTTTTGTTCTCAATCATGATGGAAGACGTTTGTTCAGGATATGTTTTGTCATTTTCCTTAACGTACTGATTTGGTCCGAAGTTCCCTGCATTTTTGGCAGGTTGTTGCATCGCTTCATGAATTTTTTTATCAAGTGTCAGTTGAATATTAAACCCGCCCTGCCGTAACATGTTGTGAGCACGTTTTGCGTAGCTAGATTTAATTTCTTTCAGTTCTTTTGGTTCAAGGTCGTTCACATTGATTCCATCTTGTTTAATCAAATAGTCTGTGACGATTTGTCGTGTTTGAAGCTCGGCTTCATCAATAACGTACGGATACTTATCCCGTGGTTTCGACTGCGTCTTCATGAAGTCTTGCGTAATGTCATAGTTATACGCTGCGTCATACTCTTCTTGTGTAATCTTCCCAGCGACATACATCCGGTTCAAGACGGTCTTCATTCGGTTGACCGCACCTGACACATCTTCTTTAATGACCCCACCTTGATAGTAAGGTGTATAGAAGAATGGGTTTTTCGGAATACCTGCTAAAAATGCTGCTTGTGGAAGCGTCAATTTCTCAGCAGATGTGTTGAAGACGCCGTTTGCAGCGGCTTCGATTCCTGAAATGTTACGTCCCATCGAGTTACGACCGAATGAGACGACGTTTAGGTAGGCATTTAAAATCTCATCCTTATCCATTGCTTTTTCAAGACGAAGGGCAAGTAGGATTTCTTTTGCTTTCCGTTCGAACGATACTTCATTCGTCAGCATTTGGTTTTTAATCAATTGTTGCGTCAAGGTCGAACCACCTGTGCGATCCTCTGACCCTGTCGCTTCTTGTAAGATGGCACGAAGCGTCGCTTTTGGCACGACACCATCATGTTCATAAAACTCGACATCCTCTGTCGCAAGAAGCGCATCGACCACATAGGGTGATACTTTTTCTACGGGGATTGGAATGCGTACTTCATCGGTCGTGTAGTTCCCGATACGTTCTCCGCTCCCGAAATAAATATTTGACGTCGACGTGTACGTATTGATTTGTGACGTCATCGTCTTATAGGCAGGGGTCGGCATATCTTTGACAAGGGATGCGAAATATCCGACACCGATTCCGGCACCTAAAAATCCGATTAGTACAACAGAAATGATGGTGAGGAGTAAGACGTTCCAAGACACATCATAGATCACATTGGCATAGCGACGTGCTTTCATGGACGTCGGATTATTCCATAAGTCTCGAATCTTCTGCAGCATGACAGCCTCCTTAATATGGTGTAAAACTATTTTAGACAGTAATATATTCGATTATAGCACAATTCAACCTACACCTTACCTTGAAACCGAAGTCTCGTGCAAGTTTCGATAATGGAGTTGACAAGTAGAAAACGATGCTTATAAAATGAATAGCATAGTCAACAATATCATGACGCGATGAAGAAAGCGAAGTAGTCGGTGGGCCTCTTGTCCAGAAAGCTAGTGGTTGCTGTGAACTAGCCAATGCCAAACGATGAATTACACTTTCAGAGCGTGCCTTTAGGCCGGTTCGAGACCGTTATCTCTCGCTCAAGCGGTCGCAAATTGCGACAAGTAGGGTGGTACCGCGGAATCTCCGTCCCTTCTCATATGAGAAGGGACGTTTTTTTTATGTCAATTGAAGGAGTGGAACAGATGGAACTATTAAAAGACTTAGAGTTTCGAGGGCTTGTCAACCAAATGACAGATGAAGAAGGATTGAAAGAACAACTGAAACAACCAACGACGTTGTACACGGGATTTGACCCGACAGCTGACTCGCTTCATATCGGGCACTTGCTCCCAATTTTGACGCTGAAACGTTTCCAACAAGCAGGTCACCAGGTCATCGCGCTCGTCGGTGGGGCGACAGGTATGATTGGAGACCCGTCAGGTCGTTCGGATGAACGTTCATTGAACACGTTAGATACGGTCAAACTCTTCTCGGACCGCATCAAAGATCAGTTGAGCCGATTCCTTCCACTTGAAGGGGAGAACCCGATCACGATTCGCAACAACTACGAATGGACGGAAGAGATGTCCATCATCGATTTCCTTCGCGACATCGGGAAGCACTTCCCAATCAGTTACATGCTTGCGAAAGATTCTGTCGATTCACGCATGGAGAACGGGATTTCGTACACAGAATTCTCATACATGTTGCTTCAATCTTACGACTTCTTGAAACTATACGAGACAGAGAAATGTCGTCTTCAAGTCGGTGGAAGTGATCAATGGGGTAACATCACGGCAGGTCTTGAATTGATTCGTCGCTTCGGTCATTCAGAAAAAGCGTTCGGTCTCACGGTTCCGCTCGTCACAAAGTCGGACGGACAGAAGTTCGGGAAGACAGCTGGCGGTGCGGTCTGGTTAGACGCTGACAAGACGTCACCTTACGAGTTCTACCAGTTCTGGATCAACGTCGACGATGCAGATGTCATCAAGTTCATCAAATACTTCACATTCATGTCGCATGAAGAGATTGAAGCACTTGCAACTGAAGTGGCAGAAGCACCTGAGAAGCGTGTGGCGCAGCGCCGTCTCGCAGAAGAGATGACGAAGCTCGTCCATGGTGAAGCAGGACTTGAACAAGCGGAACGCATCACGAAAGCATTCTTTAGCGGAGATTTGACGTCGCTTCAACCTGAAGACATGGAAGATGCTTTCAAAGGAATGCCGCAATTCGAGCTTGATGGCGAGCGCAACATCGTCGACCTCCTCGTCGAGGCGAAGATTTCACCATCGAAACGTCAGGCACGTGAAGATGTGACGAACGGAGCGATTTACTTGAACGGCGAACGCGAACAAGCGCTTGATAAAGTCGTCACGCGCGAAGACACGCTCGGTGAATTCACAATCATTCGTCGCGGTAAGAAAAAGTACTTTGTGATTCGTCACGTATAATCATCACGTCCGTTCCTTATCTGTTGGGGAATGGACGTTTTTTGTACATTCTATGTTATTCGGATTTGATAAAATGAGGAGATAGGAGGGATGGCGATGGAGATTGAAGAATTTTTCGGCGACCAGTTCCATCAATGGCGTGAACACTTTCGATATTATGAAATGGCGATCACGGAGCTCGAGAGCGATCTCGGGATCATTGACTTGGATTGGCAGACGCGACTCGGTTATTCACCGATTGAACACGTAAAGACGAGAATGAAGACGTTACCGTCCATCGTGCGCAAAATGAAGCGGAAAGACTTACCTCTAGAGGTGTCTGCACTTTGGGAACACGTCCATGATGTGGCGGGGATTCGGATTGTCACGAGCTTCCGTGATGACATCTATGAGATTTTGCGTCATTTAGAGACGCGGGATGATTTGGACATCATTGAAATCAAAGATTATATCGAACATCCGAAGCCGAGCGGGTATCGGAGTTTACATCTCATCGTGAAGACAAAAGTTTATTTGGCCGAGCGGATCATCTGGGTACCGGCTGAAATTCAAATTCGTACACTTGCTATGGATTTTTGGGCGGCGACGGAACATAAGCTTCAATATAAATATCAGCATGAAGTACCGGAGTCATCGAAAGAAGAACTCATTGAGGCGTCACGGATGGCCGATGCCCTCGATACACAGATGGGGCGCATTCGACAAGAAATTCTGAAGAAATAAAAAATCCCCTTCACGAAGAAGGGGATTAAAAGCATTAACGTGAGTAGTACTCGACGATGAGTTGCTCTTTGATTTGGTCGTTAAGTTCAGCGCGTTCTGGGAGACGTACGAATGTACCTTCGAGTTTCTCAGCGTCAAACGATACGAAGTCTTTTGTAGCTGGTGCTACTTCAAGAGCTTCAGCGATTGCTTTCACGTTTTTCGACTTTTCGCGAACTGCGATAACTTGACCTGGTTTTACGCGGTAAGACGCGATGTCTACGCGTGATCCGTCAACTGTGATGTGACCGTGGTTGACGAGTTGGCGTGCTCCACGACGTGTGCGAGCGAGGCCGAAACGGTAAACGAGGTTGTCAAGGCGTGATTCGAGCAAGAACATGAAGTTCTCACCGTGGATGCCTGGCATTTTACCAGCATCGTTGAAGATGCGGCGGAATTGCTTCTCGTTCACTCCGTACATGTGACGAAGTGCTTGCTTCGCTTGAAGCTGAAGACCGTATTCTGAGATTTTCTTACGACCATTTCCGTGTTGACCTGGTGCGTAAGGACGTTTTACTAATTCTTTACCCGTTTCGCTAAGCGAGATGCCTAAGCGACGCGAGAGTTTCCAAGCTGGACCTGTGTAACGAGCCATGATTGGACTCCTCCTTGTTGTTCATGTATTTTGCACAAAAGAACAACGGTGTCAAAGACGAGTAACGCCCCTTTCAAGGTGCAAGCACCTTCACTTGATAGCGAAGCTACGAGATGCCCCTCCGACTAAGTCGAGGCCCGAAAGGTGGATACGTTTGTCTATGACTGCTATCGTCATTTCATGCACAAAGATGAGTATACGATGAAAGTAAATGCTTGTCAATCAAATAAAGCGAAGTAGCGTCTCACAAAAACGTTCGAGTCCAACACGATCGACTTCGGAGAAACGATCGAATTCTGGACTGTCAATATCGAGGACGCCAATTGTCTTCCCGTCTCGTACGAGTGGTACAACGATTTCAGAGTTCGAAGCCGCATCGCACGCAATATGCCCTGGGAATTGATGAACGTCAGCGACGAGCTGCGTTTCCTGTGTAGACGCCGCTGTTCCACAAACGCCTTTTCCGAATGCGATATGCACACAAGCCGGAAGACCTTGGAAAGGACCGAGGATGAGACTATTCTCAGAGTCTGTCACATAAAAGCCGACCCAGTTGATTCGATCTAAAAATTGGTTTAGTAAAGCACTTGCGTTAGCAAGGTTGGCGACAGCATTTGTTTCACCTTCTAATAGAGCGGCGAGTTGTTTATTTAATAGATCGTAACCGGCAGCTAAATCACCTGAATAGGATGTTGTTTGGAACATATTGAATCCCCTCCATCTTTCTTGTTTTTAGAATTTAGCATTATGGTACACGCAAAATTCGAATTTGTCTTGCGTGAAAGTTCCGAAAAAATGAACAATCTCCACTGAAACCATTGGAAAACCTATGCAAATCATTGGTTCTATAATATGATTAGGTATATCTATTCTTATAAAATACTTCTTTTTATATAAGGTACATAAGTCCACGAAAGCGGCTTGGAGGTTGTGACAAAGATGGATTACGGAATTTATGGGTTAATCATTGGAATCATCGTCGTCGTATTAGGCGGCATGTTGGGGAGTATGCTCATTCGAAGGAATTTTTACCAAAAAATCGATGACTTAGATATGAGAAAACAAAGTGTGCTCAGCGCGAGCATTCCGGTTGAACTTCAGAAGTTTAAGCAATGGCCAATGGAAGGGGAAACGAAAGAAAAGTTCGATCGTTGGCATCAATCTTGGGATGAGTTGGTCAGTGTGCATGCAGGTCAAATCGATGAAGCGTTATACCGAGCCGAGGAAGACTTGGACAAATATCGCTTCATGAAAGTAAAGGCGGACTTGAATGCGACAGAACAACTCATCGAAGAACTCGAGACGATGGTACACGCCATGCTCGATGAGATGGATGAGTTCACGACACACCACACTTCGCTCATGGACATCGTAAAGCAAGACGAGAAAGAATTGTATCAGTTCCGCAAAACATTAAACTCACAAAATCATGCGTTCGGACCGACGTATACGCTCGTCGAGCAAGAGATTGCCGCCGCTGAGGCGAAGCGCAGTGAAATGATCAATTTGAAACAGGTCGGTCAAGTCTCTGAGGCGTTCGAGACTGGACAAGCCTTATCGGACCAAGTCGGTCATATCCGTGAATTGATTCGGATCATTCCGCAATTCGTACGTACGGTCCAAGTGGAGTTGAAACAACAACTTCAACAGTTACGGGCTGGACATAAAGAAATGCAAATGGATGGGTATGCGCTCGAACCGCTCGGATTAATGGAAGAAATCGATCAAGCGGAAGATCGTCGCGAGGAACTGATGGCTCGCATCGAACGATTGGAATTCGATCATTTCGAAGAGGACATGCAACAGTTGAGTTCCGATATCGACCAGCTGTTTGAAGCGTTCCGGACGGAAGTCGATGCACGCCAATATGTGAAGAAGGAATTTGCGACGATTCAGGAGCGTGAACGTCAGTCTTCCGAAATCATGGGTAACCTGCAAACAGAAATGTCTCGACTCGTCAGTAACTATGAGATCAATGCTCGCGTCGGCGAGGAGTTTGAGCAGTTAGAACGCGAACGGACGACGCTCACGGCGAACGTACTCGATATCGAGCAAGCGCTCGTCGCTCAAATGTTGCCGTATAGCATGATCAAATCGAAAGTCCAAGAAGCGAAACGTTCGCTCGATCAATTCAATGCCATGCATGAGCGATTCATCGAGGACACGAATTCGTTACGTAAAGAAGAACTTGAAGTACGCCATAAGCTCGAAACGTGGAAGAAAGAATTGTCTGCGCACCGCCGCCTTCTGGCGAAAAGCGCGATGCCTGTCGTCCCGAACGATTTATCCAACGACTTACGTCAACTTCAAAAAGGCGTCCAGTCTCTAGATGAACAGTTCGATAAAGCGCCATTCAATATGACCTATATCGTCGGACTCAGTCATGATGTAGAAGAAATGATGGATCACTTCCGCGACCGTGTCCATGCGCTGATTCGTCAAGTGACGTATGCTGAACAGTTGTTACAATACGCCAACCGATTCCGTCGTCGTGACAACGAAGTACACATCGCTTTGACGCTTGCAGAGAACAAGTTTCTACACGGGGAGTATGGTACTGCCGTTGAAATCGGTGAGCGTGTGCTCGGCCGCTTCGAAGAAGATGGCGCGCATGAGATTCGTCGACGCGTCGATCAAGGGTTAGAACAGCAAGAACTACTAAAAAAATAAACGATGCATGAAGATTGACGGAAACGGGAAAAACGTAGACGTCAATCTTTTTTCAATCAAGGAGGAATCGTCAGATGGGTACGTTATGGGTTAATGGAAACATCTATACGTTGAATAAACCGGGTGAAATGATGCGGGCCATGTTCGTGGAGCATGGACGAATCTTAAAAATGGGCGAAGAGGGTCATCTCCGTCGTACATACGCCGGTCGGATTGAAGAGATTGTGAACTTAGAAGGAAAGAGTGTCTATCCTGCCTTCACAGACTCGCACATTCACCTTGTTGGTTACGGGGAAGCGCTAGACCGTGTCGATGCAAGCGAGGCGACCAACCTTCGAGAATTACTTGAGACGATGAAACAACAAGGGTCAGATGATGAATGGGTGGTCGCAGAAGGATTTGATGATCGATTACTCGGTGAAATGCCGACGCGAGACATGATTGATGAAGTCATTTCGGATCGTCCCGTCGTCTTGAAGCGTGTCTGCCGTCATGTGGCGGTCGTGAACTCGAAAGGACTCGAGCGCCTCGGCTTGATTCATCACACGGTCATCGAAGGCGGGAAGCTCGGGCGGGATGAGGAAGGGAAGTTGAACGGTGTCTTATATGATGCCGCGCTCGACCTCTTATATAAAGAATTGAGTGGGAATCGAAAGAAAAATGCTGCCTCACTCCGACGTGCCATCGATTCGTTGTTCGCACACGGGATTGTCGGTGCCCACACCGAGGACTTGTTTTATCATGGTGACCCGTTAGAGACGATTCAAGCGTATGAGGACGTGCTAGATGAATTGCCATTCCAAGCGCATCTTCTCGTTCATGAACAAGTTGTGGACCGTGTCATTCAACATGATGCGATGACAAAACGAAAACGATTTGACTTTGGGGCGATGAAACTGTTCGTAGACGGCTCGTTCGGTGGAAGGACAGCGCTGCTCTCAGCACCGTATGCCGATGACCGGGCTCAGCGAGGAATCGAAGTGCACCGACCGGATCATTTGGAAGCACTCGTGAAAAAGGCGCGTACGTACGGGATGAACGTGGCGGCTCACGTGATTGGGGATGCGGCCGTCGAACAGTTTGTCAGTCTGCTTGAGAAATATCCAGCTAAAAAAGGAACGCGGGACCGCATTATCCATGCTTCCTTATTGAACGATTCACTGATCAAGCGTATCAAATCCCTGCCTGTTCTAATCGATGCGCAACCGGTCTTTCTTTCTGACGACTTAGATATGTTGTTTGAACGGTTAGGGAATGAACGCGTTCATGATGTGTATCGCTTCAAGTCACTTCTTGATACGGGAGCATTATTGTTAGGGGGAAGTGATGCCCCGATTTCATCCGTCGATGTTCGGAAAGGGTTGTTCGGAGCGGTGGCGAGACAGTCGTTTAAGGGTTCGAGCACGTTAAATCCGAGTGAGCGTCTATCGATGTATGAGGCACTTCGTAGCTTTACGTATTCACCTCATGTCGCCACGGGTACGCACGGAAGAAACGGGTTATTGATTCAAAGTTACAACGCAAACTTCACCGTGTGGGACGAGGACTTCTTCCAATTACAAGGGGAGGAGATTCTTCACAATCGTTTAGTCATGACGGTTGTCGAAGGAAAACCGGTATATGAGGCGGAAGTCGTCACATCGTAAATAAAAGAGGAGCCAATTGATCCTAAATAGGGTCGATTGGCTCCTCTTTTTGATTAGAAGAATGAACGTTGTACTTTATGCCAGAACGAGTTCGTGCGAAGTTTGACCGTCTTGATGACTTTGTCAGAAAGTTCGATGTCGATCCGGTCCGTGTACTTCAAACTAAGTGCTTCATTATCCATACCGATGATCGGGTAATCGTTTCCGTCTTCGACGATGCGAAGTGATAACTTGCGCGATTCGTGGACGATAAAGGAAGAGCCGAGTGTGCGGTAACGGTTGTTGTTGACCGAAGCGATCTCGCTGACTTGCATACATGGGATGAGTGGGTCGACGATCGCGCCGCTCAACGATTTGTTATAAGCGGTCGAACCGGTCGGAGTCGACACGACCATTCCGTCCCCACGGAATGTCTCAAAGTGCAAGTCGTCGATATATACCTCGATCGCGAGTGATTTGATGATACTCGATTTAATAGAAGCTTCATTTAAACAAAGAAGCGGTGTCGATTCGTTGATTGATGCGGAGAGAAGTGGATATTTGCGTACTTCGAGACCTTCTTCGATTCGCGTCGAGTTGTCCGAGAAGAGGCGGTCGACTTCATCGAGTTTATGTATGTCAAAGTCACAATAAAACTCGTTCAATCCGCGTCCGAATCCGACATAGATAGCATCCTGACGAAAACCTGTATAGCGAACAGCCTGTAAAAAGGCGCCGTCTCCACCAACCGCAGCGATGATATTCGCATCTTCTGGTTGATTGACGATGTTAAACCCGTGTTTTTCCCCGATTTCTTTTAGCTTCTTCACTTCTTTCGTGAATTCGTTGACGTTACGATGGTACAAATAGACGTTATTTCTCATCTGAGTCATCCCCTTTGTCAATGGTGTCCCCCTTATTATAACGTGTTTCCTTCAACCAATATAGGGAAAACTGAAACAGAGCCAAAAGCAGGAAGTTTGTCAAAGGCTCAATTTCATCGATATGATGAGAAGGTAACTACAACAAAGGGGATGAGTTCATGCCAACATTTAAAGGGAACAACGTGACATTACAAGGAAATCCAGTGAAAGTGGGAGACCAAGCTCCTGACTTCCGAGTGTTGACGACAGCTTTAGAAGAAGTGACATTAGCAAGCTATCCGGGGAAAAAGTTGATCAGTGTCATTCCTTCAATTGATACAGGCGTATGTGACGCACAAACGCGTGAATTCAATGAGAAAGCATCATCACTTGGCGGAACGGTCTTGACTGTGTCGAACGACCTCCCATTCGCACAACGTCGCTGGTGCTCAGCTTCGGGTCTAGACAACGTGGTCACGCTCTCTGATCACCGTGATCTATCATTCGCTAAAGCATACGGCGTATTAATCGAAGAAATGCGACTTCTCGCCCGTTCTGTGTTCGTCGTCGATTCAAACGGCGTCGTCCAGTACGTTCAGTATATGGATGAAATGACGGACGAAGTTGATTTTGAAGCAGCGCTTCAGGCATTCGAACAAGCGAATTGATTCGTTTGGCGAAATTGATTAAAATAGCTTACACTAGTACGTGAACCGACCGGTCCTCTTATGGGGGCCGGTTTTGTATGGAAAGGATGAACGAAAATGGAACGTTTTGAACAACTGTATCGTGATTGGAAGAAAGAAGCGAAAAAACTTGTCAACGACCTTGATGTATTACCGATTGAGGCACTCGTGCAAGTGTTTGACCATGTCGACATCGAAAATGAGAAGATGGATGACGTGCGGAAAGCTGTCAGTCTACTCGTGCTTGAAGAAACGACGCAACTCCCACCGAACAACCAACCGACTCCGGATGCGGTCAGTTTGTTCATGGGCTACTTGGCAACGAAGCTCCTCAAAGATGGTGCGACGATTCTCGATCTTGGGAGCGGCACAGGCACGTTGACACATGCGGTCCTCTCGCAATTGAAAGAAGCAACGGCACAAGCGGTCGAAGTCGATGAATTGTTGCTTCGTCTCTCTTATTCGATCAGCAATTTATTAGGAGAGCCGGTTTCATACTTCCATCAAGACGCGCTCGCCCCGTTGTTTGTCGAACCGAGTGATTTGTCACTTGCGGATTTACCGATCGGTTACTACCCAAATGATGAAGTCGCGGCCGAATACGACATGAAACGTAATGAAGGACATGCCTATTCTCATTTCTTGATGATGGAACAGGCGATCCGTCATACGAAACCGGGTGGACACGGATTGTTCGTCATTCCGAACAATTTGTTTGAACAAGATGATGAAGGGAAATTAAAACAATGGATGGACCGTGAAGCGGTTGTCAAAGGTGTGATCCAACTTCCGACGACGATGTTCAAAGATGAACGCTATGCGAAAAGTTTGTTGCTCCTTCAAAAAGTAGGGGAAGGCGTCACACGTCCGAAACAAGCCTTATTCGTTGAGCTTCCGTCGTTCACGGACGTTCGAGCGGTTGCCAACGTAGTGAAACAGATTGATGATTGGTTCAAAACAACGCAAAAATAATAGACAAAATACTTGAAAAAGGTATTCAAAATCAAGTATCTTCATTATGATACAGTTATCAGTTTTAAATTGAACAGATAAAGAAACGCGTTTAAAACGAAAGGTAAGAGGTGTATGACATGACGAAAATTATGGCAGTCAATGCTGGTAGTTCATCGCTCAAGTTCCAGTTACTCGAGATGCCAACGGAAGAGTTGCTCGCAGTTGGATTGGTTGAGCGTGTAGGGAAAGAAGATGCAATTTTTACAATCAAGTACGGTGAAGGACAGAAGTTCAACGTGGTCACACCACTTCACACGCACAAAGAAGCGGTTGAATTGACGTTAGAGAAACTGATCGAACTTGATATCATTCAATCGTTCGATGAGATTTCTGGCGTAGGTCACCGTGTGTTACACGGGAAAGAGTTGTATGCGGATTCGGTTGTGATCGACGACGAAGTCATGAAAAACATCGAGTCTTTCACAGAGCTCGGACCACTTCACATCCCACCAAACTTGACTGGGATTCGTGCTTTCCAAGCAATCTTGCCAAACGTTCCACAAGTTGCGGTATTCGACACGGCATTCCACCAATCGATGCCAGAAGAGAACTTCTTGTACAGTCTTCCGTATGAATACTATACAGAGCACGGTGTACGTAAATATGGTTTCCACGGAACGAGTCACAAGTATGTGACACAACGTGCAGCAGAACTTCTCGGTCGTCCGCTCGAAGACTTGCGTTTAATCTCATGTCACCTCGGTAGCGGTGCGTCAATCGCTGCCGTTGCAGGTGGTCGTTCGATTGATACAACAATGGGCTTCACACCGCTTGAAGGAATTACGATGGGAACTCGCTCAGGTTCGCTTGACCCAGCCCTTATCCCATTTTTGATGCAAAAAACAGGGAAGTCTGCTGAAGACGTCTTGAACGTCATGAACAAAGAGTCTGGTGTTTACGGTCTCTCTGGTATTTCAAGTGACTTACGTGACATCGAGCAAGCGGCTGCAGAAGGAAACCACCGTGCAGAAGTATCTCTCAAAATCTTCTCAAACCGTATTCACGGTTACATCGGTCAATATGCCGCTGAAATGAATGGTGTCGACGCCATCATCTTCACGGCGGGTGTCGGTGAAAACTCGGATGTCATCCGTGAGCGTATCCTCCGTGGTCTTGAATTCATGGGCGTCTACTGGGATCCTTCACTTAACAATGGTGCACGAGGCAAAGAGTTGTTCATCAACTACCCACACTCACCGGTTAAGGTCATCATCATCCCGACGAACGAAGAATTGGTCATCGCGCGCGATACGGTTCGCATTGCAAACCTCGTTGAAGAGCACGCATAAGATCACTCAAACCCACGTTACTTCGCGTAACGTGGGTTTTTTTGAGCCTTTTTTCCTAACGTGCTAGAGAATGAATGGGACAAATGATTTTTCTCTTTGTAACATTAGGTGCATGTTTTATATCATTTTGTAACATTTGAGTCATGAAAGAACCATATATTGGATGAGTATTTATATAAATATCTCTACTTCGTTTCAAAGGTGCAATTTAAAACAAATAATCGGTTGTTTTGACATCAAGTTGTAACGTTCGTGACATTTAAATGAACCGTAAGTGTAACGGCACTGCTACATATTTCATCATATAGTTATCTGGACGAAACATTCGATGTACAAATCATCGATGACACAATCTGAACTAAGGGAGGAACGATTGCATGCTTAAAAAGTTAGGATGGATGATGCTAATTACGATTTTAGTTTCAACGCTTTTCCTGCCACAATCGCAAGTGCAAGCTGCCTCTTCAAATAAAGTTTATGTCGTCAGTAAAGTGAACGATTTAAATATCCGTTCAGATGCACGAATGGGTACAAAAATCTTAGGCAAGTTAAACAAAGGTCAAAAGTTACAACGTTTAGGTTCAAAAGGTGCCTGGACACAAGTTTATTATAAAAAGAAAAAAGCATGGGTTGCGACAAGTTATGTCACGACAACAGGAGCGAAGAAACAGTCTGTCGGCAAAACGTACACGATGAAAGCATCGGCGTATACACCTTATTGCAAAGGCTGTTCTGGGAAAACGGCTCTCGGTTGGGACGTTCGTAAACAAAAACGTAATGTGATCGCGGTCGACCCGCGTGTCATTCCACTTGGAACGAAAGTTCAAGTATATGTAGGAAGCAAATTGTTAGGAACGTATACGGCTGCAGATACTGGCGGCGCCATCAAAGGAAATAAAATCGACATCTTAATGTATTCGCACAGTGCGGCGATTCAATTCGGTCGTAAAACGGTTACGGTCAAGGTGTTGTAATAAAGAAAGGGGTCTTGCGATTGCGCAAGACCCCTTTTTCGAGAATAGATGATTATTGACGGACGATGAGCACGTCGCACTTCGCATAGCGGACGATGCTTTCTGAAACACTTCCGATAAAGAAGCGTTCGACAGCGTTCAACCCAGTCGCGCCACAAATAATAAGATCAATATCATGGTTAGGAGCAATCTTTTTAGCGATTGTCACTTTTGGAGAACCGTATTCAATGACGGTCTCGACTTCTTTCACACCACGTTCTTTCGCGCGGTTCACATAATCTTCGAGTAACTCTTTAGCATACGTTTCTGCGCGTTCCGTAATCGTCCGATCGTAGGCTTCAACTGTCGCAAATGTACGCGTGTCAATCACGTGACCCACATACAGTTTCCCTTCGTTACGAATGGCGACATCGATTGCGGTCTCAAATGCACGTTCCGCCTCTTTAGAGCCGTCAACGGCAGATAGAATGTGTTTGTATACAATTGCCATGTAAATCCCAACCTTTCGCTCGAAATATACGTTCGGCTTACATATATAGTATACCACTTCTTTCGAATTTCACGCTTTTTCGTCATGAAAAGGAGTGAATTTTTTCATGGAATTGTTCACGACATGTCCAAGTTTGGAATTCACGTGAAAGAACGGGTAAAATAAGGCGGAGGAGGTTGGACGATGAAACATGTAATGATTACTTCTGGTGCGAAAGGGATTGGCCGTGTCGTGACAGAGCGTCTTTTGCAAGATGGATGGCACGTCAGTATTCTACAGCGGAATCCGATTGATTGGGAACATGAGCGGATACATATGATCGAGGCAGGGTTGACGGATCGCAAACAGCTGCTCTCGGCCTATGAGGAAGCGGTCGAGCGATTTGGTGAACCGAATGCTTTGATTTTAAATGCGGGTCCATACATTTTTGAACGGAAACCGCTCGTCGAATTGACGGATGAGGAGTGGGATGAAGTGGTGACAGGTAACCTGTCTGCCTCGTTTTGGTTGATGCGTCGCGCGATTCCTTCGATGCGCTCGAATCGTTTCGGGCGCATCATCTCATACGGGTTTCCGGAAAGTGCATCGGCTCCCGGATGGATTCACCGTTCAGCGTTTGCGGCAGCAAAAACGGCACTCGTCAGTTTGACGAAATCGGTCGCTCTTGAGGAAGCGCCTTTTGGGATTACGGCAAACATGGTCAATCCAGGAAACATCGTCGGATCTCAAAAAGAGATGCGTATCGAGGAGGCGGAAATCGATGAAGGGACTCCAGTCGGACGACACGGAACTGGAGAGGATATCGCACGACTCATTTCCTTCCTATTACATGAGGAATCAGATATGATTACGGGCGCCGTCATCGATGTGACCGGCGGGGTCAACGTGGTCCATCAGTATCGAAAGTGAGGGGGAGAGCGATGAAGATTGGGGTTGTGACTGACGTTCACGGAAATCTAGAGGCGCTAGAGGCAGTCCTTCATGCGCTAGATACAGAGCAGGTCGACATCATCTGGTCACTCGGTGACATGATTGCGATGGGGCCGGACTCAAACGCGGTCATGGAGCGATTGATTGACCGCGGGGCACACATGATTTCAGGTAATCATGATGAAGCGGTCGTTTCGCTACTAGCCGGACAAGGTCATCCAGAAAGTTATGCGCATACGCGACCGCATCATGAGTGGGTCGCGCGTCATCTTCAATCTAGATATGTGGATGTCCTTGAGTCTCTTCCGCGAACGATCACGGGTGAGTTGGCTAGTCAAAAGGCATTCGGCATCCATTACCACATCCCAAGCGAAAAGCGTCAAGCCACCATCGTCGAAGAACCATTCCATGATATTCTCGAGCCGACACTTGAAAACATGCAACGGTTGTATGGAGAATACGATGGGGATGTCATCTTATTTGGGCATCACCACCCGGTTCACCTATTCCAAGACGAGAAGAAGCGGTACGTCAATCCAGGTGCGCTCGGTGTCGCACGAGATGAACTTGCGCGGTTCGCGATTTTGTCAGACGGGGAAAACAGGATGCAGATTGATGTGCGGGCTGTGCCTTATGACAAGCGAACATTTCTAGAAAAAATGGAACGTTATGAAGTTCCGCAACGCGACGTCATGTTCCGATTGTTCTATTGAAGAGTGCGTAAAAAGGTGAGGTCCTTGGACCCCACCTTTTTCTTATTGAATCTCTTGAAGTGTTTTCGGATAGCTCGTCAACGTAATCGGACCGCTCTCTGTCATGACGAGGTCATCTTCGATGCGGACACCACCTACGCCCGGTAGATAAATACCTGGTTCGACCGTAAACGTCATCCCGACTTGAGCTGTCATGTCATTGTTCGCCGCCATCGATGGATGTTCATGAACTTCGATTCCGATTCCATGACCGATACGGTGCGTGAAGTACTCACCGTATCCAGCGGACGTGATGACTTGACGGGCTGCGATATCAATCGCTCCGAGCGTCGTACCAACGTTCGCCATCTCGATCGCTGCTTCTTCTGCTTGTAATACCGTTTCGTAAATTTCACGTTGTTTCGTACTCGCTTCACCGAAGACGACCGTTCGAGTGATATCCGAGCAATACCCTTGCCAGACGACACCGAGGTCGAACAAGGCGAAATCGCCTTTCTTCAAACGGTTGTTGCCTGGTACACCGTGAGGGTCAGCGCTGTTTTCACCGAACAATACGAGTGTGTCGAATGACATTTCACGAACGCCTTGTTGTTTCATCGCATATTCAATGTCCGCGATGACTTCGAGCTCGGTCACGCCTTCACGAAGTGAACGAATTCCTGCTTCGATTGCCATGTCTGCAAGTTCAGCGGCGCGTTTCATTGTACGTACTTCATCCGGTGATTTGATCATGCGTAACGTTTGGAGTTCGTCTGTCAAATCGATAATCGACAATCCGGCAAAACCAGCGCGGAGTTGCTCGACACGATTGAATGTCAAATGCTCGCCTTCAATCCCGATACGCTCAGGAACGATTTGGTTATCGAGGAACAACTTGACGATTTTATCCCATGGATTCTCGTGGTCCATGTACGTCACGATTTCACCTGACCAGTCACTCGCTTCGACAATTCCTTTTTCAAGGGCAGGACAAATGATGGCAGTTGTCCCATTCTTTAGGACGAGGATGGCAATCAGCCGCTCGTGTGCTTCTGCGTATACTCCCGAGAAGTAAAATACAGATGCCTTTGACGTGACGAATGCCGCGTCTAATCCTTTCGTCGCTAAAGATTGTGCAATTTGATTGGTGCGTTGATTCAAGATGAATCCCTTCCCTTCTCACTCTTACGTTGACTACTCGTCTATTATAGCTGTTTCGAAAACAGAAAGGAAATGTTGCAATCTGATTAGTACAGTTTGAACAAGTTTGACTGATACAGTATACTAGAAAGAGTAGAAAATGTATTGAGAGAAGGGACTCCGCGTATGACCACAAAACATGAACAGATCATAGCACATATCGAGTCACTCGATGTTGGGTCAAAAATTTCGGTCCGCCAAATTGCCAAAGAATTAGCTGTATCAGAAGGTACGGCTTATCGGGCCATTAAAGAAGCTGAGAACCTGGGCTTCGTCTCTACCATCGAGCGTGTAGGGACGATTCGGATCAAGCGTAAACAAAAAGAGAATATTGAGAAGCTGACATTTGCCGAAGTCGTCAATATCGTCGACGGACAAGTGTTGGGTGGACGAAATGGTTTGCATAAGACGTTATCTAAATTTGTCATCGGGGCCATGAAATTGGAAGCGATGATGCGTTATATCGATGTCGATTCACTCGTCATCATCGGAAACCGGGAGAAGGCGCATGAACTCGTCTTGCAGTCCGGCGGGGCCGTGTTGATTACAGGGGGATTTGATACGACGGATGAAGTGAAACGAATGGCGGATAAGTATGATATGCCCGTCATCTCGACTTCTTACGATAGCTTTACCGTCGCAACAATGATTAACCGGGCCATCTATGATCGACTTATCAAGAAAGAGATTCTTCTTGTCTCAGACATTGTCATTCCGCTTCATGACACGTTTTATTTGAAATCGGATGACACGGTGAAACGTTGGCACGAATTGAATGAGCGGACGAAGCATAATCGTTATCCGGTCATCGATGAGCAGATGAAGGTGGTCGGGGTGATCACTGCGAAAGATGTCATCGACAAATCGCACGACTATGATATCGAGAAAGTCATGACAAAGAGCCCGATTACGGTCGGCGTTCAGACGAGCGTGACCAACGCTGCGCACCAGATGGTATGGGAAGGGATTGAGATGCTCCCTGTCGTCGATAATTATGGTCGCTTGCTCGGAATCATCAGTCGTCAAGATGTGTTGAAGGCGTTGCAGCTTGCGAATCGTCAGCCGCAAGTCGGAGAAACGTTCGACAACATGATCACGAACCAATTGAAAGAAGATCCCGCGTCGAACGGTACGGCGTTCACTGTCGAGGTTGCTCCGCAAATGACGAGCCATATGGGGACCGCGTCATCAGGTGTGTTGACGACTTTGTTAGTCGAAGGGGCGACGCGCAGTCTGCGTCATATGAAAAAAGGGGATTTGGTGGTCGAGAACATCACCGTCTACTTCATGAAACCGATTCAGATTGAGAGTCAGATTCGAGTGTCGGCAAACGTCTTCGATCTTGGGCGGAAGTTCGGGAAAGTCGACGTAGAAATGACACAAGGTACACAACTTGTCGCCAAGGCGCTTGTCACGGCACAGTTGATTGATCGGTAACGAAAAGAGCACCGGCTACATGAGTAGCGGGTGCTCTTTTTATGAAGGCGTATTCGTCGGTTCTTCTGCGGCGAGCGGATAGATTTTCCGGTAACGGATAAATCCAACGACCGCATTGCCTAAGCCGACGATCAACATGACGATACTGACAATCCAACCGACCGATGAATTTAAACCGAATCCACCAACCATTTGGTTCGCGGCGAATAGCGCGAGGAATAAGCTTAACCAGATTAAAGCTTGTGTATTGAACAAGGCTTTACGGTTTGGCGTCTTTGTCAAAAAAGCACGACGCTTGAAGACAAGGTACGCTCCGAGCGCGAACAAAATGAGTCCAATCATGACAAGTTGCAAGTGAAGGAACCCCTTTCTTTCTCGTAATCTGTTATCATCATACCATAATAGTGTGTAAGAAAGTGAGGAATCATCATGTGGGCATGGGCGAAAGCGGATTCAATCAAAACAGAAATCGAGGCGGCTGACACCATATTTATTCATCGACATGTCAGACCAGACCCGGATGCATTGGGGAGCCAGCTCGGGCTCCAACGTATTTTAAAGTCGGTTCATCCGGATAAAAAGATCTATGTAGTCGGCGGTATGGTGCCCGATCTTGAATTTTTAGGAAAGATGGAACACGTTGAGGAAGAAATGTATAAGGAAGCGCTCGTTTTGATTCTAGATACAGCGAATCAGGAACGAATCGATGGACCATATGCGTTAAAAGGAAAAACAATCATTAAAATCGACCATCACCCTGATGAAGACCCGTATGCGATGACACAAATCGTGGACACCACGGTCAGTTCGACGTCCGAGATGATTGTGGAGTTGGCGAACATTTGGGATTATCCGATCGATCAAGAAGCGGCCTTCTTATTATATGCCGGTATCGTAGGTGACACGGGGCGCTTCCAGTTCCGGAATGCCACGGCACGTACGTTTGAGATTGCTTCGAGATTGATTGACAAAGGCATCGATACGAACAAACTGTACCGACACATGTATAAGACCAACTTAGCAACGCTACAGTTACAAGGGTACGTGTTACAGCACGTCAATGTCACAGAAGAAGGCGTCGGGTATGTGAAGATTGATAAAGATGTGCTCCGGACGTTCCATGCGTCCCCGGAAGCGGCATCGCAACTCGTCAATAGCTTCTCTGGCCTCGAAGGATTGAAATGTTGGGTCATGTTTGTCGAAAACAAAGAAGAGATTCGTGTCCGGATTCGGTCGAAAGGACCTGTCATCAATGAAGTGGCGAAGCGTTACCGTGGTGGTGGCCATCCGATGGCGTCAGGTGCCACGATTGATACGTGGGATGAAATGGATGACGTTATTGCTGCTTTGAATGAAGTGGCAGGAGAGTTCACGTTTGAAGAAAATGAAGAGAGCTGACCGCGGTCAGCTCTCTTCATTTGTCTCCGTTTTCTTGTGGGATAAACCATGTGCCGCGGTCGGTCACATCTTCGACGACGTCGAGTTGATATTCTGCAATATACTTTCGAAGTCGGTCGATGATTTCAGGACTGTCCGCAAAGACGGTTTGACCGTTCTGTAATTTTTCTAACTTATCGCGCGCAATTTGTCCCCGATTGATAATCATACGCTTTTGCCCCCTTTTGTCGTGAGTTTTGTCTATAATTATTGTATCAGAGAAGTGGAGAATTGAGTTTGACAATATCATTAAATAGAGAGGAGGACGAAGATGATTCATCTTAATGTCAGAACTGCTTATAGCTTACTACAAAGCACGATTCGACTAGAACAATATGTGATGCAGATGACAGAGCGAGGCAGTCGCGCGGTCGCCATCGCAGACGATGCCTTTTATGGTGTGCCGTCGTTTCTATCCTACTGCAAACGCTATGGGGTGAAGCCGCTCATCGGACTGAGAACCGTCCTTCGACTAGACGGGCTCGATGTGTCGGTACTTGCTTATGCATCGAACGAAGCAGAACTACAAGAGCAATACCGAACCATCAAGGAAGGCGGGATCGATGAACGTACGACGATGCCCCTCATTGTCCTACCGGAAAACTGGAAAGCGAGCGACCCGGTCCATCGACGTCGTCTTTATCATCAACTGCTGTCTTTTGTAGACGAGAACAGACTATGGCTCGGTCTCCCGGCACCGCAGACGACAGAACAGGTACAACTGTTAAAGCAACTTCGCATGATGAAAGAAGAACTCGCCGTCCAACTGATTCCGGTCCCTGAAACGAGATATATG
This sequence comes from Exiguobacterium sp. s189, assembly GCF_018617615.1. NCBI lineage: Bacteria > Bacillati > Bacillota > Bacilli > Caryophanales > Exiguobacterium > Exiguobacterium sp. s189. The sequence continues at coordinate 335,370 of NZ_JACSKM010000003.1, forward strand.
CGACCTGAAGATGTGGAGGGTTTCCGGGCAATCTCTGCCATTCGAGAAGGCGAAGTGATGTCAGAGGAAGATGTACGTCAAAAAGGTCTGCATGTCCGGCTACCAAGCGAGATGAACGACTGGTTTACTTCAGAAGAATTAGGCGAGCTTGAGCGATTTGATGCACTGATTCAACTCGAGCATCTTCCACAAGCGGAAGGCGCGATTCCAGAGTTACCGGATGCTGATCAAAAGTTGAAGCGGCTGGTCGGTGAACGGTTAAAAGCGATGGAACTGATGAAAGAGCCGTATATCGGTCGAGCGAAGTTTGAGCTCGACGTCATTGCCAAAACCGGGTTTTCTTCGTATTTCCTGATTGTCGAAGATATCATCCGCTTCGCCCGTGAGTCCGGGATCGAGGTCGGTCCAGGTCGGGGGTCGGCGGCCGGATCGCTCGTCAGTTTTGCACTGCACATTACAGAAGTCGACCCAGTTCGCTATGGTCTCCTATTTGAACGGTTCCTCAATCCGGAACGCGTCTCGATGCCGGATATTGACTTAGATTTTGAAGATGAGCGTCGGGAAGAAGTCGTTTCATACGTGCTATCGAAATATGGGGAGGCTCATGCGGCGCAAATTGGTACACTCGCAACCTTTGGGGCAAAGGCGGCCATCCGTGACGTCGCGAGGGCGCTCGGCATGACGTTAGAAGAGGGGCAGGCTGCAAGTAAACAAGTGAAATCAGGTGGGTTGGACGAGTTGATGGCGAATCCTAAGCAGATGAAATGGTTCGCAGGTAGCCAGAAGCGTCAACAGTTGATTCGGATTGCGAAACAGCTAGAAGGGTTGCCGCGTCAATCATCTGTACACGCTGCTGGGGTTGTACTCAGTCGTCAGCCGATTGAAGACGTGACACCGCTCCAACCTGAACTTGATGAGCATGTAACCCAATATAATATGAAGGATTTGGAAGAAATCGGGCTACTCAAAATTGATTTGCTCGGGCTCCGAAACTTGAGTCGCCTTCGTCAAATGGAGGAATTGGTCCGCGAGAGTGACGCGATGTTCTCCTTGAAGACCATTCCTTTACATGACGCCCGGACGTACCGATTATTAGCAAGAGGAGAGACGGACGGGATCTTCCAATTTGAGTCGTCTGGTATGAAACAGGCGCTGCGTCAAGTCAAGCCGACGGAGTTTGAGGATATCGTCGTGACGATGTCGCTCTATCGACCAGGGCCGATGCAGTTTATTGAAACGTATGCAAAACGAAAACATGGGATGCCGTATCAACCGATTCACCCGGACGTCGAAGAAATCATGAAGTCGACGTATGGTGTGCTCGTCTATCAAGAACAGGTCATGCGACTTCTTCGAAAACTGGGTGGATATTCGTATGCCGAGGCTGATTTGGTCAGACGAGCGATTGCCAAAAAAGATACCGGTACGATTGAAAGAGAACGAGAGCGGTTTTTACGTCAATCTGAAGGAAATAACCGAGATGTCTTGTCGCAAATCTTCTCTTGGATTGAAAAGTTTGCAGGGTATGGGTTTAACCGTTCTCATGCGGTCGCTTACAGTTTGATCAGTTATCGATTGGCTTACGTCAAAGCGCATTATCCACGTGTCTTCCATGTCGTGACGTCGGAGAAGACCAGTCAACTCGTGAGACTATTGCGTAAAGACAAAATCCCTGTGTATCCGCCCGACGTATTGCACGGGCATGCAGAAGCGATACTCGAAGGTCCTGGCGTCCGTCTTGGGCTTAAAGCGATTCAAGGACTGACGAAACGAGACGTCGAACGACTCATCGAGCTGAACGGACAGCTGAAAGACGTCCGAACTCTTCAGGAAGCGATGGAATGGAAGAATAAAGATCAACTGAAGTTAAGACGTTTGCTAGGAGCTGGGGCGCTTGACCGTATGTATCACGGTGACCGGACGAGTGCGTTTGGAGCAGTCGAACGTTTACGTGAAGAGGCCGGCACGCACTTCTTACCAGATGAACTGTCATCACTCGGGCTTAAGCAGAAAAAAGCGAAAGAGCCAAACTGGTCTGAAGAAGAGCGGGAAGCACTCGGGACATGGGTTGTGCACTCTCCGCTTACGTCGATTCCTGACGTGGGCATCGAGCCTTCCACGATTGAAGACGTTATGCAGGGGACGAACGGGTATGTAGTCGTGTATGTGGATGACGTGCGTACGTTCATGACGAAAAAACAAGAACGAATGGGTGTCATGATGGTGGATGATGGGATGACACAAGAAGAAGTCGTCGTCTTTCCTAGAACCTTCGCTCAATTCAGTCGCTCCCTCTATGTGGGTAACATTTTATTGCTTGAAGTTCATTCGAACGAACGGGATGGACGTAAACAATTGATTGTCGAACGTGTGCGCCCATTACATGGTCAAGCTTTGTTCGTAAGGCTCACGTTAGATCGATTCTCTGAACTAGAAGACTGGATTCAGCGTGCACAGGGTGACGTTCCGGTCGTCTGTCGGTTCACGGATTCAAAAGAAGTGAAACAACTGGCATCCGCTTTTTCAATCAACCCGAACGAGGAGTACGTCGCAGAGGCGAAAAGACGATTCGGAGAAGAAAATGTTGTGTTAAAACGAATCGATCATAAAATGGTTGGTCCAGAAACTAGTACCAAGTCCTAAAAAGTGATATAATCGCACTAATTGGTCTGACCACTTAAAATTGATAAGTGATCCAAATAAGGGAGTTGAACGGTCAGATGCATGAAAAACACGCATCCACATTTCACGAGAATATTTCAAAGATACGAAAATTAATTGTCCAATCTTCGTTGGTCCCGGGAGACCGGCTTCCATCCGAACGTGAACTTGCGGAGACGCTAGCCATTAGTCGTGCCTCCGTTCGAGAAGCATTACGCGCATTGAGCTTTTTAGGGATCGTCGAGACAAGGCGCGGCGGGGGTACTTTCCTATGTGAACAGGACCGACATCGCTACATCGAGATTTTGTCGGAGTTCATCGTCACGAAACAGACGAAAGCGACCGATATCATCGAAATGCTCAAACTGTTAGAGCGAATGGCGTTTTCGGAAGTAGAGCCGACGAAGGAGCGACTAGCTCAATTAGAGGCAGTGATCGAAGAGGATCGAACGTTTCGTCAGCAACTCATTTTTCAATTGAAGAATGAGTTGTTCATCAGGATTTGGAGCGAAGTGAACCGATTTTTTGAAGGACTAGATGTTGGGGAGTTATATACGCTCGAAGAACGTAAACGTTTTGTCGAGACGTGGCGTGGAATGGGGATGCCGGAATGAACGAGGGGGAAGCGATGACTGCTTTTTTCAAGAAACCGAAACGATATATGCCGTTGCGTCAACGAGAACCAAAAATTGACGCTCCACAGGGATTGATGACGAAGTGCCCATCTTGTAAATATATGCATTATACGAAACAGTTAAACGAAAATCATAAGGTATGTGACTGTGGCTACCATTTTCCGCTTCATTCACAGGAACGAATCGACATGCTCGTCGATGAAGGTTCATTCGAACGGTTTGCGGGACCTTCCGTCAAAGCGAATCCACTCGATTTTCCTGATTATGAAGAAAAGTTGAATAAAGACCGTGAACGGACAGGGATTGAAGAAGCGGTCGTTTGCGGAAAAGCGACGATCGATGGACTACCTCTCGTCGTTTGCGTGATGGATGCTCGATTCCGAATGGGGTCGATGGGTGCTTACGTAGGGGAAGCGATTGCCTCTGCTGTTCGCCAAGCGACGTCACGTCGTCTCCCGGTTGTCTTATTCACGGCGTCAGGTGGCGCACGCATGCAAGAAGGGATGGTCAGTTTGATGCAAATGGCGAACACGTCCATCGCTTTAAAAGAACATGATGAAGCGGGTCTTCTCTACATCGCCTATTTGACACATCCGACGACAGGTGGGGTTTCAGCAAGTTTTGCGATGCTTGGCGACTTAAACGTCGCAGAGCCCGGTGCGCTTATTGGATTTGCGGGAAGACGAATCATCGAACAGACGATTCGGGAAAAACTTCCGGAAAACTTCCAGACGGCAGAGTTCTTACTCGAGTCTGGACAATTAGATGCGGTCATCCATCGTGAGCAGATGCGTTCGTTCTTGAAGAAAATGATCGGATTACACGATGGGGGTGTTCGACATGTTTGACCCAATCAAAGAAGTGACCGAACAGCTAAACAAATTGCGTGAGACAGCCGAAACAAAAGGGATTGATCTATCACGTGAGATTCGTCACCTGGAGTTAAAGCTCGACCGATTAGAAAAAGATATTTATGGGAATATGAAACCGTGGGATCGCGTACAATTGGCGCGAAACCCGAAACGTCCGACAACACTCGATTACATCCATCACATGTTCCCAGATTTCATGGAACTCCATGGCGATCGACACGGGTATGATGATGCGGCAATCGTATCGGGACTTGCGACATTCGAAGGTGTTCCGGTGACCATCATCGGGCATCAGCGTGGTCGGAATACGAAAGAAAACATGAAGCGGAATTTTGGGATGCCACACCCTGAGGGATACCGAAAAGCACTACGTTTCATGAAGCAAGCCGAGAAGTTCAACCGTCCGATTTTGACATTCATTGACACGAAAGGGGCTTATCCAGGGAAAGCCGCTGAAGAGAGAGGTCAAAGTGAAGCGATTGCTCGAAACTTGTTTGAAATGGCGACGTTGAAAGTACCGATCGTTTCCGTCGTTATTGGAGAAGGCGGTTCTGGTGGTGCGCTTGGGATTGGTGTTTGCGACCGATTGTTGATGCTTGAGAATAGTACGTACTCGGTCATCTCGCCAGAAGGTGCAGCGGCACTTTTGTGGAAAGATGCCAAACAAGCAGAGCGTGCAGCAGAAACGATGAAAATTACAGCACAAGATTTGTTCAACCTAGGGATCGTGGATGAAGTTGTAGGGGAAGTGTATGGGGGCGCGCATGTCGATGTGTCATTACAGTCATCACTCTTGAAACCTGTATTATTACAGCACATGAACGAGTTGCTCGATCTGTCGACTTCTCAACTCATTCAAGGACGTGCGACCAAATATCATCAAATTGGCACAATTAGTGAGTGAAAACGTTAACAATGGCTTTGAATATAGAGTTATTCATTCATCAAGTGACTGCTTTGTAGGATACCCTATGCATTTTTTTCACATACTTGTGTTGTAAAACAAAGGTCAGACATGGTATTTTATTTTCAGATTTCGTTAAAACACATAAGAGGTGAGTGACGTGAATTTAAAACGTATTGCGGTATTAACAAGTGGAGGAGACGCTCCTGGAATGAACGCTGCTGTCCGTGCCGTGACCCGAAAAGCGATTTTCGAAGGTCTTGAAGTGTACGGTGTGTATAACGGCTACCAAGGATTAATCGAAGGTGATTTAGTCGAATTAAACCTTGGATCAGTCGGCGACATCATTCAACGTGGAGGTACGTTCCTTCGCTCTGCACGCTGTCCTGAATTCAGAACTGAAGAAGGACGTGCAAAAGCAGTAGAACAGTTGAAGAAGTTCAATATCGATGCCCTCGTGGTCATCGGTGGAGACGGCTCTTATCGCGGAGCTCAGAAATTAACGGAACTCGGATTCCCAACAATCGGCCTTCCTGGTACGATTGATAACGATATTCCGGGAACGGATGCGACAATCGGTTTCGATACAGCGCTCAATACAGCGCTTGACGCAATCGACAAAATTCGTGACACAGCTTCATCTCATGAACGTACGTATGTGATTGAAGTAATGGGTCGCGATGCTGGTGATATCGCACTTTATTCTGGTCTCGCTGGTGGTGCGGAGTCGATTCTTGTCCCAGAACGTCCAGAAGAGTTGAATGCAATCGTGGAACGTATCAATCACGGGATTGCCCGCGGTAAGAAGCACTCGATCGTCATCGTTGCTGAAGGTGCCGGAAGTGCTGAAGAAATCGGCAAATTGATTGCTGAGAAGACGAACTCGGAGACACGTGTTACGATTCTCGGACACATTCAACGTGGTGGTTCCCCAACTGCTGCAGACCGTGTACTTGCAAGTCGTATGGGTGCATACGCTGTTGAGATTCTTCTTGAAGGGAAAGCGGGCCGCGTCGTCGGAATCCGTAATAACCAGATGATGGATCTTGATATCGATGAGGCGCTCGACCACAACAAGCACACAATCGATATGCAATTGATTGACCTCGTCAACCAATTGTCAATCTAATTGATTTTAGAAGTTGCAGAGACGGGATCAGGTCCATGGCCCCCCGTTTTCTGTATGTAAGTTGCACTATATCCCCTAGGAGGTTTTTATATTATGCGTAGAACGAAAATTGTATGTACGATTGGACCGGCTTCTGAGAAGCGTCTTCCTGAAATGATTGAAGCTGGAATGAACGTTGCCCGTCTCAACTTCTCACACGGTGACTATGAAGAGCACGGTGCACGTATCCGTGACATCCGTGAAGCGGCGAAAGCAGCTGGGAAAGTGGTCACAGTCCTTCTTGACACGAAAGGTCCAGAAATCCGTACACATACGTTTGAAGATGGAAAAGCTCTTCTTGAAAAAGGAAAAGAAGTCACAATCGTTTCAAGCGAAGAAATCGTCGGAACGAAAGATCGTTTCTCTGTAACGTATGAAGGTCTTTACGAAGACGTAGAAGTCGGTTCACACATCATGCTCGACGACGGTCTCATCGGACTCCGTGTCGTTGAAAAACTTCCGAACCGCGACCTCCGTTGCGTGATCGAAAACGAAGGAATCATCAAGACGAAGAAAGGTGTTAACTTGCCAAACGTCAAGGTAAACCTTCCTGCCCTCACAGACAAAGATATCTCGGACATCGAGTTCGGTATCTCACAAGACATCGATGTCATCGCAGCATCGTTCGTACGTCGTGCGTCTGACGTGGTAGAAATTCGTCAACTTCTTGAAAAACACAACGCGTCACACATCAAGATTTACCCGAAAATCGAGAACCAAGAAGGTGTGGATAACATCGAAGAAATCTTGGCAATCTCTGACGGCTTGATGGTTGCTCGTGGTGACCTCGGTATCGAGATCCCGACAGAAGAAGTAACACCTGTTCAAAAAGAACTCATCAAGAAGTGTAACGACCTCGGTAAGCCGGTCATCACTGCAACGCAAATGCTCGACTCGATGCAACGTAACCCGCGTCCGACACGTGCGGAAGCATCTGACGTAGCAAACGCGATCTTGGACGGAACAGATGCAGTCATGCTTTCTGGTGAAACAGCTGCAGGGGACTACCCAATCGAGTCAGTCCAAATGCAAGCTGCAATCGCAGAACGCACTGAGCGCATGCTCGACTACAAAAACTTGTTGAAAGATCGTCAGAAGCGCAGTGAGCATACGGTAACGGATGCAATCTCACAAGCGGTTGCTCACACAGCAATCAACTTGAACGCGAAAGCGATCTTGACGCCAACACAATCAGGATACACAGCGGCTCGTACGGCGAAATACCGTCCAGAAGCGAACATCATTGCAGTCACTGAATCAGAGCGCGTTGCTCGTCAATTGAACCTCGTTTGGGGCGTATACCCGATCGTTGCTGAGACGATGCCAAACAACACGGATGAAATGTTGGTTCAAGCATCAGAAGCAGCACGTCACGCTGGATTCGTCACTGACGGTGACCTCGTTGTCATCTCAGCTGGTATTCCTGCAGCGACAGCTGGTACGACGAACATGATGAAAGTCCACATCGTCGGTCATGCTCTCGCAGACGGACGTGGAATCGGTGAGCGCGGTGTCGTTGGAGAAGTCGTTGTCGCAAAAAATGCGGAAGAAGCAAACGCGAAAGCGAAAGACGGCATGATTCTCGTCGCGCCTTTCACAGATAAAGAAATGATGCCTGCCATCGAAAAAGCGGCTGGAATTATCACGGAAGACGGCGGATTGACAAGCCACGCTGGTATCGTTGGACCATCACTCCGTAAGCCAGTCATCGTAGGTGTGGATACAGCCACAACTTCACTTCGTGACGGTCAGATGATTTCAATCGACCCACTCACAGGTAAAATCTACAACGCATAATTGAACGACAATCGAACCGGCCTTCTACAAAGGTCGGTTCTTTTTCCGTTCGAAGAAAGGAATACGTATGAGTGCATATTTATTTTTAATTCTATTGGTGCTAATTGGCGTCATTGCACAAAACCAGTCAATCATTATCGCGAGCAGTGCGTTACTTATCATCAAAGCATTAGGGTTTGGTGATCAATTATTTCCGACACTTGCATCGAAAGGAATCAATTGGGGTGTGACGATTATTACCATTGCCGTACTCGTCCCGATTGCAACCGGTGATATCGGTTTTAAAGAATTGTGGAATAGTATTCGTGGCCCAGTTGGAATCGTTGCATTTGGTTCAGGAATATTTGTAGCTTTAGCAGCGGCACAAGGCGTTCAATTGATGCGCGTCGACCCGGTCGTCACGACGGCACTTCTCGCAGGCACGATTCTAGCGGTCGGATTCATGAAAGGCGTACCTGTTGGACCGTTGATTGGAGCTGGAATTGCGGCCTTGATTTTAGGTGGATATCAAGTCATTGAAAAATGGTTTTGATATTTTCTGACAACTGAAGCCGCTTACATTTCTTTTTTGCAATAAATTGTTTATACTATATAAAGGACAGGGTAAACGGAGACTGGGTGAATGCAGGGGAAAAGCCCGTCCCGTATCCTTATTCCCTATACACAGACTGTTTTTACGGTCGACCACTTTCAAACAAGACTGAGGGGGAGTTATGAATGTCAACGACAAAAGGGTTAGAAGGTATTGTGGCAGCAGCCTCAAAAGTCAGCTCAATTATTGACGGACAATTGACTTATGGAGGATATACCATTGATGATTTAGCGGACAACGCCACATTTGAAGAAGTTGTATTTTTATTGTGGAATGATCGCTTACCAAATGCAGAGGAATTGACAGCGCTCTCAGAGGCACTCGTGAAAGAAGCGACGTTGCCAGAAGAAGTGATTGATACGTTAGCTCGTGCACCGAAATCAGCGAATGCAATGGCGACGATTCGTACGGCGCTCTCACAACTTGCTCTATATGATGAAGAATCTGAAGACATGAGTGACGAGGCAAATATGCGTAAAGCGATTCGTCTCCAAGCTCAAGTCGCTACAATCGTGACGGCATTCGCACGTCTACGTAAAGGCGAGCAACCTGTCGCTCCGAAAGAAGGTCTCTCATATGCAGCAAACTTCTTATACATGTTGAATGGAGAAGAACCAAGCGAAGTCGCAGAGAAGACAATCGACAAAGCACTTATCCTTCATGCAGACCATGAATTGAACGCTTCAACGTTCACAGCCCGTGTCTGTGTGGCGACGCTTTCTGATATGTATTCTGGTGTGACGGCGGCGATGGGAGCACTCAAAGGACCGCTTCATGGTGGTGCAAACGAAGCAGTTATGAAAATGCTTCATGAGATCGACTCGGTCGACCGCGTTGAAGAATATGTACGTGGTAAATTCGAACGCAAAGAAAAAATTATGGGCTTCGGTCACCGTGTCTATAAAGACGGCGACCCACGTGCGAAGCACTTGAAAGAAATGAGCCGCCAGTTGACTGCTCAAATCGGCGAGCCGAAATGGTATGAGATGTCTGAGAAAATCGATCATCTCGTTGAAACAGAAAAAGGATTGAAACCAAACGTCGACTTCTACTCGGCATCAACATACTATGCGCTCGGTCTTGAAGAAGACTTATTCACACCAATCTTCGCCGTATCACGGATGTCAGGTTGGATTGCGCACATTCTCGAGCAATATGCGGATAACCGTTTGATTCGTCCACGTGCGGAATATGTCGGTGAAACAAGCCGTAAATATGTTCCTGTGAACGAACGTTAATTCGAGACACATTTTAGACAAAAGTTTGGTAAACTAACAAGTGACGTAGGTCGGCGTACGCGTCGACCTACAGTAATGTACTTAGGGGGATTCATTATGTTGACACAAGGACAAAAAATTACAGTTGAAAACGGTGTATTGAACGTACCAAACGTTCCGACAGTACCATTCATTATCGGTGACGGAACAGGTCCTGATATTTGGAACGCGGCTGTTCGTGTATTCGATGCTGCAGTTGAAAAAGCATACGGCGGCGACAAGAAAATCGAATGGATGGAAGTATACGCTGGGGAGAAAGCTTATAACGAAAAAGGTGAGTGGCTCCCGACAGAAACACTTGATCAAATTCGCGAGTACTTGATTGCAATCAAAGGACCACTTACGACACCGGTCGGTGGTGGAATTCGTTCATTGAACGTTGCGCTTCGTCAAGAGCTCGACTTATACACATGCCTTCGTCCAGTTCGTTACTTCACAGGTGTTCCTTCACCAGTAAAACGTCCTGAAGATACAGACATGGTCATCTTCCGTGAAAATACAGAAGATATCTACGCAGGGATCGAGTACGCGTCAGGAAGCGACGAAGTGAAAAAACTTATCAAATTCTTGCAAGATGAAATGAACGTGAACAAGATCCGTTTCCCAGAGACATCAGGGATCGGTATCAAGCCTGTTTCTTCTGAAGGGACAGAGCGTCTCGTCCGTGCTGCAATCGAATATGCGATTGCGAACGACCGCAAATCGGTCACGCTCGTACACAAAGGGAACATCATGAAGTTCACAGAAGGCGCATTCAAAAACTGGGGTTATGCACTCGCTGAAGCTGAATACGGTGACAAAGTGTTCACATGGGCACAGTATGACCGCATCAAAGAAGAGTCTGGCGAAGCAGCTGCGAACGAAGCTCAGTCGAAAGCAGAAGCTGAAGGGAAAATCATCGTTAAAGATTCGATCGCTGATATCTTCCTCCAGCAAATCTTGACACGCCCACGTGAGTTCGATGTCGTCGCGACGATGAACTTGAACGGAGACTACATCTCAGACGCACTTGCTGCACAAGTAGGTGGAATCGGGATTGCACCTGGTGCGAACATCAACTACATCACAGGACATGCAATTTTCGAAGCGACACACGGTACAGCTCCGAAATACGCAGGTCTTGATAAAGTAAACCCATCTTCAGTCATCCTTTCTGGTGAGATGATGCTCCGCCACATGAACTGGAACGAAGCGGCTGACCTCATCATCAACTCAATGGAGAAAACAATCGCTTCGAAAGTTGTCACATATGACTTCGCACGTCTCATGGACGGCGCGACAGAAGTGAAGTGTTCTGAATTCGCGGATGAATTGATCAAAAACATGTAATTCAAACGAATAAGTCGCCAATTGAGGGGGAGAGCTCATGATTCGTCGTAACAAAATTTCTGTAATTGGAAGTGGCTTCACCGGTGCAACCACTGCACTGTATCTGGCTCAACGTGAGCTAGGGGATGTCGTTCTACTCGATATGGAAGAAAAAGTTGGACCGACGAAAGGGAAAGCGCTCGACATGCAAGAAACAGCACCAATTCAAGGGTTTGACGCTTGGATTACCGGAACATCAGATTACGCAGATACGGCTGATTCGGATATCGTCGTCATCACGGCGGGAATCGCGCGTAAGCCTGGAATGAGTCGAGATGATCTCGTTGCGACGAACGCGAACGTGATGCGTTCCGTCGTCAAAGAAATCGCTCGCTATTCGCCGGAAGCGATTTTGATTGTCTTGACGAACCCGGTAGATGCGATGACTTATGCGGCGTTCAAAGAGTCGGGTTTCCCGAAAGAACGCGTCATCGGGCAATCTGGTGTACTGGATACGGCTCGTTTCCGGACGTTTGTCGCACAAGAGTTAAACGTTTCAGTCAAAGATGTATCTGGATTCGTTCTTGGTGGACATGGCGACGATATGGTGCCTCTCGTGCGTTATTCATACGCAGGTGGCATCCCGCTTGAAAAACTCATACCACATGAGCGAATCGAGCAAATTGTCGAGCGGACACGAAAAGGTGGCGGTGAAATCGTCCAACTGTTAGGTGATGGATCAGCGTATTATGCGCCAGCTGCTGCAATCGTAGAAATGGTTGAGGCGATTTTAAAGGATCAACGTCGAATCTTACCAGCTATTGCTTATTTAGAAGGCGAGTATGGATTTAACGATTTGTATCTAGGTGTTCCGACCATTCTTGGAAAACATGGTATTGAGCAAGTACTCGAGCTCGATCTGACGGATGAAGAGAAAGCGGCGCTTTCGCGATCTGCAGACTCTGTTCGCTCCGTATTGGGCGTCCTATAAGTAAAAGTGCTTCCTGCAATCTTGCGGGAAGCACTTTTTTGCGGTTTCCATCATGTGGTGCATGCTACACTAAAAGTGGATTTGTTTTGTTTTTGTAAAGATTTGCTTTGAGGTTGGTCGTTTCAAGCTTTGATTTGTAAAATAGAGAGTGACATTTGATGGATTAAGAGGAGGAAGTAGTGTGGCTGATAAAGTAATTGTTGTCGACGATGAAGTATCGATTGCGACGTTATTAAAATTTAATTTAGAACAAGCTGGTTTCGAGGTGGAGACTGCGCATGATGGAAAAACCGGATTGGAATTGGCTGAAAAGAAAGATGCCGTCTTAATCGTGCTCGACTTGATGCTTCCGGAAATGGATGGGCTTGAAGTGTGTAAACGACTGCGTCAACAAAAAGTCAACACGCCGATTTTAATGCTAACAGCAAAAGACGATGAGTTTGATAAAGTCCTCGGTCTTGAACTCGGTGCAGATGATTATTTGACGAAACCGTTCAGTCCGCGCGAAGTCGTGGCACGTGTCAAAGCGATTCTGAGACGCTCGGCGCCACAAGAAACTGCGGTAGACGAGGATGTCATTCAAATCGGTGACGTAAAAATTGTCGCTTCGAACTACGAAGTGTTCAAACAAGGCGAACGTCTCGAATTGACTCCGAAAGAATTTGAACTGTTAGCATACTTGGCTAAAAATAAAGGACGTGTGCTGACACGAGACCAATTGCTATCCGCTATTTGGAATTACGATTTCGTCGGTGACACGCGAATCGTCGATGTCCATATCAGTCATCTCCGTGAAAAAATCGAACCAGTCACGAAGAAGCCGACATATATTAAAACGATTCGTGGCCTCGGTTATAAAATGGAGGAGCCGACTTCGGAATGAAGACGTATCGCTCTAGATTCATGACGACGCTCATCCTTCTCGTCACGGGCGTACTTTTGACGCTTGGCATCGTGCTCGGTCAACTGTTTAAAGATTTTTATTTGGATTCTGAACGTGACCGCTTGAAAGAGGATGCTCAGCTCGCCGCTTTGTACCTTGAAGGAGGAGAGCTAGACGAAATTCGAGGATATGTCGGTCAAATCGATGACGGGAGTAGCTTTGACATTTTGCTACTCAATAGCAGGAATGAAGTCATCGCCGGGACGCCGTTTCGTGTCGGGTCAATCGATTATAAGATTGAACCGAGTCTGGTGCCTGAAGACGGAACGTTTGGTGAAGCAGACGAAGATGAGTTGATTCAGTTCACAAAACCGATTGAACTTGCGACAGGGGAGACGGTCTATTTAACGTTCATCCGTTACGTGTCAGACCTTGAAGGCGTGTATGATCGAATTTGGTTAACGATTGCGCTCGCGCTCTTCTTTTCATTTTTCATCATTCTATTCGTCCTTCAGCATCTGACGAACCAATTTATACGACCGATCGATGAGGCGACGATCGTTTTGCGGGAACTCGCCGATGGGAATTATCGGGCTCGCGTTTACGAACTGCGAAATGACGAGGAAACCGGAAGTCTCGCTGGATCAATCAATGTCCTCGCCCGAAATTTGGAGTCAATTTCACTCGGAGAATCGGTTCAGCGAGCACGACTCGAATCACTCATCGAATATATGGGGGCAGGGCTCCTTCTCGTGGACGAGCGAGGCATCGTCACATTAGTCAACCGTTCGTATCGCGAGATGTTCCAATACGATGATTTGTCGATCGGACAATTTTATCACGGGATGTTACCGAGTCCTGATGTTGAGACTCTGATCGAAGACGTGTATTTGACGGAAGAAGTTCATCGTCGTCAGCTGTCGATTCGAACTGGCTTCAATCAGAAAACGTATATGGTGTCTGCTGCACCGATTTTCAGTGATACGGGAATGCTTCGTGGGACGACATTATTATTTAATGACATCACGGAGCTGAAGCGACTCGAGAAGATGCGGAAAGACTTTGTCGCGAACGTCAGTCATGAACTCAAGACCCCGCTCACCTCCATTCGTGGATTTAGTGAGACATTACTCGACGGGGCTAAAGAAGTGCCTGAACTCCGCGACCAGTTCTTAGACATCATTCAAAAAGAGGCGACTCGGATGCAGATGCTTGTTGAAGATTTGCTTGAGCTGTCGAGATTAGAACGTGATGATTTCCAGATGGAACTGGTATCCGTCGACTTGAACCAGCTCGTCGATGAGGTATGTCTCTTGCTCAGTCAGAAAGCGGACAAAAAGTCGATTCATCTAGAGCCGAAGCATCATGGGACGGCCGTCTTACAGGCCGATTTGAATCGGATGAAACAAGTCATCATGAACCTCGTCGCGAACGCCATCAACTATTCTCCGGAAGGAAGTCGTGTCGAGATTTCCGTCGAGGCGAATGAGGATGCGTACAAGTTACGCGTGAAGGATAATGGAATCGGGATTGCTGAAAAAGAAGTCAGTCGAATCTTTGAGCGCTTCTATCGTGTTGACAAAGCAAGAAGCCGAAATTCAGGTGGCACGGGTCTAGGTCTTGCTATCGTGAAACACATCATCGATCTCCATCATGCGACAATCGATGTCGATAGCGTCGAGGGCAAAGGGACGACGTTCACCATCACGTTCCCGCGGGTTTGAATCCCACTTAACCGCTGATTCTTAGTCACTTTACAAAACCTTGCTATTCCATTCATATTTACTTTACAAAACCTTGCTATTCTTATGAATGAGACCTCTTCATCATCTCGTGACTCGATCGGTGCTCATCTCCACACGGTCGAGAATTTGGCCCTTTTCTATTCGTAGAAAAGGGTCTTTTTTTTCGAACGCTTGTACCCGTATGGTATGATGAATGAAGAGAAGAATGGAGGTCGATTGAATGAATAAATTACTAGTCCTGGATGGGAATTCCTTAACATATCGTGCGTTTTTTGCACTGCCTCCGATGTCGGACGCGTCAGGCAGAAATACGAATGCGGTGTATGGATTTACGATGATGTTATTGAAATTGATGGAAGATGAACAACCGACTCATTTCGCCGTGGCTTTCGATGCATCGAAGAAAACGTTTCGGCACGATACGTTCGCAGAATATAAAGGTGGGCGTCAAAAGACACCTGGAGAATTACGCGAACAGTTCCCGCTCGTGCGTGACGTTTGTCGGGCGTTCGGCATCTCAGTCTTAGAACTCGACCAATATGAGGCGGATGATATCATCGGCACGCTCTCCAAGGATACATCATACAATCAAGTGACGATTGTGACAGGAGATAAAGATTTACTGCAACTGATTGATAATCGCGTGACCGTCTACTTGACGAAGCGAGGCATCACAGATGTCGAAAAAATGGACGAAACGGCATTCCAGGAACGTTATGAGGGACTACAACCGATTCAGATGATCGACTTAAAAGGGTTGATGGGGGATAAGTCGGATAACATTCCAGGTATCCCGGGTGTCGGGGAAAAGACGGCGCTCAAGTTGATTTCAACATATGGAACCGTCGAGTCCCTTTACGAACATACGGATGAACTAAAGGGGAAACAGAAAGAAAAAGTGGAAGCCAATGAGCGAGAGGCGAAGATGTCAAAACAGTTGGCGACGATTTATACAGACGTGCCACTTAATGTGACCGTTGATGATCTCGTTTTTAAACCTTATGATGCTTCTGTCGTGAAGCCTCTGTTCATGGAACTTCAATTCAAGTCGTTGATCGGTAAATTAGCGGACAGCTCTACAGAAGAAACGGTCGAAAAAGAAGTACGGCCAACCATCGACCTTTCTGAACAAGATTTGTCTCGAGCGGTCCTGTTTCTTGAGCAACTACACGATGACTATTTCGAAGAAGACATCGTTGGGGTTGCAATCGCATCAGATCGTGGCGTGACCGTCGGTGACGTGACACTGTTACAAGATGCACGAGTCAAGGAATGGATTGAAGACGAATCGAAGACGACGATTTGTCTCGATGCTAAACAGACAATCATTCAGTTGAAGCGACATCACCTATCCCTTCGCGGTTATGAAGATTTACTCGTTGCCGGATACTTGTTGAATTTATCTGGTGGAACGTCACTCAGCTCGATTGCTTCTCATTTCGCATACCCTCTTGAAGAAGATGAAGCAGTTTATGGGAAAGGCGCAAAAATAAAAGTCCCTGATGAGGAAGTTTTCCACTCTCATCTCACGGAGAAAGCACATGCGATTTTGACGCTGTTTGAACGTGTCACTTCAGAACTGAAAGATAACGAACAGACGGAATTATATGAGGCACTTGAAAAACCGCTCGTCTCAGTGTTAGCCGAGATGGAATGGGCAGGCATTCATGTAAACGTGGAAACACTTCAGCACATGGAGGCAGATCTTCGTGAGCGCCTCTCTGCGCTTGAAGTAACGATTCATGAATTGGCCGGCGAACCGTTCAACATCAACTCGCCGAAACAGCTAGGGGTCGTCCTATTTGAGAAACTAGCGCTTCCCCCTGTTAAAAAGACAAAGACGGGTTACTCGACTGCGGCGGATGTCCTTGAGAAGTTGGCGCCGCTTCATCCGATCATCGAGAAAATCATGCATTATCGTGAACTCGGGAAACTACAGTCGACCTATGTAGAAGGATTGCAGAAAGTCGTGAAGGAAGATGGCAAGATTCATACTCGGTACACGCAGACGTTGACGCAAACGGGACGACTCTCGTCGGTCAACCCGAACTTACAAAACATCCCGATCCGATTAGAGGAGGGGCGTCGTATCCGTAAGGCATTTACCGCAAGCGAGCCGGGCTGGGTGCTCTATGCGGTCGACTATTCACAGATTGAACTTCGGATCATGGCGCATATGTCACAAGATGAGAAAATGATGGCAGCCTTTTTGCATGATGAGGATATCCACACGTCGACGGCGGCGAACGTGTTCAAAGTCGCAAATGAAGAAGTCACTTCACTCATGCGTCGTCAGGCGAAAGCCGTCAACTTCGGAATCATATATGGCATCAGTGATTATGGGCTCTCACAAAACCTAGGTATCACACGAAAAGAAGCACAAACGTTTATTGATACGTACTTTGAACAATTCCCGGGAGTGAAGACGTTCATGGATGCTGCGATTGAACGGGCTCGTGAACATGGGTTCGTCGAGACGATGTTAAAACGACGTCGTAATATCCCGGACATTCACTCTCGTAATTTCAACTTGCGTGGATTCGCTGAACGTACGGCCATCAACACACCGATTCAAGGAACGGCAGCCGACATCATCAAAAAAGCGATGATTGACGTCGACCACGCGCTTCAATCGTCGCAACTTCAATCCAAGTTGTTGTTACAAGTACATGATGAATTGATTTTTGAAGGTCCGGCTGAAGAGATGGAAGCATTAGAAAAATTAGTGACGAAAGCGATGGAACATACGGTGACACTCGATGTTCCGTTACGTGCGGATGGAGCCGTTGGAACGACGTGGTTCGATACGAAATAAGAAGATAGAAAGGAAATCAGTATGCCAGAATTACCAGAAGTCGAAACGGTTTGTCGCAGATTACGACCTGCCGTTTCCGGAAAGACGATTCAGTCTGTCGATGTGCTTGACCCTAAAATCATTCGGGGACTCGAGCCAGAAGAATGGGTCCATCATTTGGTCGGAGAGACCATTACAGATGTGGAACGTCGAGGGAAATTTATTTTATTTAAATTAACGAATGGATATCTCGTCTCCCATCTTCGGATGGAAGGGAAGTTCTTTCCATATGAGACAATCACAGCACCGGCTAAACATACGCATGTCGTCATCAACTTCACGGACCAATCGACCCTACATTATAATGATGTGCGGAAGTTTGGAACGATGGAGTTGCGGACGAATGAGGCGGTTCATACGACACCGCCACTGTCACTGCTCGCATATGAACCGTTTGACGAGCGTGTGACAACTGATGCATTGCATAAGCGTCTAGAGCGGATGAAGACACGCGCTATCAAGACGGCGCTTCTCGATCAGTCCATCTTCGTTGGATTAGGGAATATTTATGTAGATGAAACATTGTTTCGTGCTGGTGTGCATCCGACACGACCAGCTGCTAGTTTGACGCACGAAGAAGTGGAGCGTGTACGCATTGAAGCGGTAGCCGTGCTAAATGAGGCCATTGAACGTGGAGGTAGTACGATTCGCAGTTATACGAATCCAGACGGAGCAACGGGAACGTTCCAAGAACGACTTTATGTATACGGACAAGCCGGTGAACCATGTCGTCGTTGCGGACAAGAAATTGAAAAGATGAAACTAGGCGGTCGTGGTACGCATTATTGTCCACACTGTCAACAACGTTAAGGAGTGGGCGTTATGTTGAAAATTGGATTGACGGGTGGGATTGCAACCGGGAAGTCCACGGTGTCTCGACTTTTTCGGAAAAAGGGGATTCCGATCATCGATGCCGATTTGATTGCGAGGACGGTCGTCGAACCTGGAGGGAAGGCGATTGAGGGCGTAAAAGCGGCATTTCCAAAATGTTTTGACGGCGATGTCCTGAACCGTCCCGCGCTAGGGCGTGAAATTTTTCATGATGAGACGAAGCGTCAACATCTCAATCAGCTGATGCATCCAGCGATTCGTGAAGAGATGAAGGAACAGATGCGTGCTTATGAAGCATCCGGCGAGTCTGTCGTCATTTTTGATATTCCTCTCTTATTTGAAGGGACAATGCTCGACCTCGTCGATTATTCTGTCGTCGTCTATTGTCGCGAAGAGATTCAACTGATGCGTCTCATGGAGCGAAATGGATTGACGAAAGAAGAGGCGCTCGCTCGGATTCACTCTCAAATCCCGATTGAGGAGAAAAAGCATCAGGCCGATTTTCTCGTCAATAACAACGGTTCACTCGGGGATTTACCCCCACAAATCGACCGCTTAGTCGAACAATTTAAAGCCATAGAAAAAGAAGGCGAATAATCGCCTTCTTTCAGACTGTAGACAAAACGCCCGTTTCATTTCGTCTGAAACGGGCGTTTTGTCGTATTTTGGGCCATGAGGCGCTCTGACCGAGCCTTCGGGTGGCGCGTTGGGTGTTCTTCCACATCCAACGCGCCATCTTTTTCAGGTTGATGGCAGCAAAAGTAAGCATCGCCTGC
>NZ_JACSKM010000021.1:0-7695 GCF_018617615.1 Exiguobacterium sp. s189
CTGAGTCGCGATGCGGCTCCGGGATTGCCTGCGGAAAGCGTGGGCGCCGGAAGGACGAGTTCGAACATCTTATTTGTCAACAAGCTGAAAGAGATGCGCGAGCATCTCTTTTTTATTGCCTAAAAGGGGACATCTTCAGCAAAAGTGTCTCTTTTTATCGAGCACCGTCCCCCATTACAGTAGAACCAAGGAGGTGCTCACAATATGAAATTTAAGGATTTTCCATTAAACGTCCGCTTGCGACTCGTTTGCGGATTTTGTATTCGGATCGTCGGCTCTGCCATTTTCCCATTCATGGCACTCTATTTTTCAGAAGAACTTGGTAAAGTGCCCGCTGGAATCATCATGACGTCATTCGTTATTGTCGGCTACTTGACCGGCCTATTCGGTGGGTACTTCTCCGATCGGTTCAATCGGAAGGTTATCTTACAAATTGGTCAGGTGATTCAAATCATCTGTTTTCTTGGTATGACCGTCGCCATTCACCCATCGAATAACTGGGCACTTGTCGTCGCCATCCTTTACTTCGGGCATGCCGTGTCGAACGGGTTGAACTATCCGGCACTCGAGGCAATCGTCATCGATTCAATGGAAGAGTCGAATCGAAAAGCCATCTATGTATATGACTATTGGCTCGTCAATTTAGCTATCGCAGGAGGGGTCATGCTTGGAGGTGCCTTTTATCGAGACCATCGCTTCGCTCTCTTCATCGGCATGACAATCGTTCTTACAATCACGACGATTGTACTTCAACGTTATTTGGTCGATACGTATACTGGGAACCGTTCGACTCCGTCAAATCCGATTCACGGGGTCATCGAAAACTATAAAATCGCGTTGCGCGATCGCCGTTGGATCACCTTCGTCCTCGGAAGTATGCTCGTCTTTTCGACCGAGTTTCATATGGCGAATTACATCGGTGTCCATTTAGCCGAGTCATTTGAAAGTCGACAAATTTTCGGAATACCATTTGACGGAGTACGCATGATGGCTTTTATGCAACTTGAAAACACGTTGCTCGTCGTCGCCATCACGTTCGCCGTCACCGCATTCGTCAAGCGGTTTAAAGAGAAAGCCGTCTTCTTCGTCGGATTATCATTGTACGTGACGGCCTATGCCGCCATCACATCAATGAATTCCTTCATCGTTCTCGCCGCACTTGCAATCATCTTTACGATTGGTGAGCTTCTTTACTCTCCGATTCGACAAGTGAAACAAGTCGATTTGCTCGACCCTGAGCGACGCGCTTCTTATCTTGCATTCGGTGGCCTGACGTTCCATGGTGCCAAACTCGTCGCGGCAGCCGGTATCGTCGTCGGTGCGTTCATCGGTCCTATCTTCATGAGCGGGTATATCTTTATCTTTGGTGCCCTCGGTGCTTACTTGTATTATGTATCGCTATATAAGATGCAACCTGCTCGCCAACTCGCGGCTTGACGTTTAACATGAACACAAAACGGTAAAACAGTACGATGAAGGAGGCGAAGCACTTGCCTGCGATTGTGTTATTCGATGGAGACTGCAACTTTTGCGATGCCAGTGTCCAGTTCATTATTCGTCACGACCGACATGCCTCGATTCACTTCGCATCGCTCCAAAGCGAAGTCGGTCATTCGTATCGAGCACGACACCGAATCCCAGAATCAGTCGACAGTATCGTCTACATTGAAGAAGGTGTTCCTTACTTGAAATCAGACGCAGCGATTCGGATTGCCGAGCACCTTGATGGCCGTTGGCGCCTGCTCCGGTTCATCCGATTCGTACCTAAATGGATTCGTGATCGCGGATATGATCTCTTCGCCAAACATCGGACACGTCTATTCGGGAAGAAGGAAGTGTGCACGCTCCCTTCCCCCGATGTGCGTAAACGATTTTTAGACCACTAAAAAAGTCGAGCCCTATACGGACTCGACTTTTTCGTTATTCAACTACGGCTAAATCTTGAATCATATACAAATCATAATAGGCACCACGACGACGCATCAGTTCTTCGTGCGTTCCTGTCTCCATGATTTGTCCGTTCTCGACAACGACGATTTGATCGGCGTCGGTGATCGTCGACAAGCGATGGGCAACGATTAACGTCGTCCGCCCTTTCGTCAGACGAGCAAGCGAGTCTTGAATCATCGCTTCACTCTCTAAGTCAAGTGCACTCGTTGCCTCATCTAAAATCAAAATCGGAGGGTTCTTCAAGAACACACGCGCGATTGCAAGTCGTTGCTTTTGTCCTCCGGAAAGTTTGACACCTTTCTCCCCGACCGGTGTCGCATATCCGTCCTGTAGTTTCGAGATAAACTCATGGGCGTTAGCCGCCTTCGCCGCTGCGATGACTTCTTCATCCGTCGCATCCGGATTCCCCATGCGGATGTTCATCGCGACCGACTCACTGAAGAGGACCGAATCCTGCATAACCATTCCAATCTGGTCACGGAGCGCACGCAATTTGAAATCACGTACATCGACCCCGTCGATTTTGATACTTCCATCCGTCACGTCATAGAAGCGTGGAATCAGACTGACCAGTGTGGACTTTCCGCCACCGGACATCCCGACGAATGCTACGCGTTCCCCAGAACGAATTTGAAGGTTCACATCGTTCAATGCCCGTGTCCCGTCCTGCTCATACGAAAAGCTCACATGCTCAAGATCGATTTTACCTGCTGTCGACAGTGGGACGAATCCGTTCGGTTTCTCCTCGATATCATATGTCTCATCCAAGAATTCAAAGACACGGTCCATCGAAGCGACCGACTGCGTGAGTGTCGTCGCCGAGTTGACGAGACGTCCGAGCGGCGCATAGAGACGGTCAATATAAGCAATGAACGCAACGAGCGTACCGAGCGTTACCTGTTCTTGAATAACGAGCCACGACGCCGTTGTGAAGATGAGGATCGGCGCGATATCTGTGATGGTTGAAACGACGACATACGTTTTGGCGTTCCAACTCGTATGTTTAAGCGCCGCATTCAAGAAACCGCCGTTCTGTTGTTCGAACGCCTTGTTTTCATAAGGCTCTAGCGCAAAACTTCGAATGACCGCCATCCCGTTCACACGTTCCGTCAAATGTCCCTGAAGATCAGCGAGCGCTGCCGAGCGTTCACGCGTCAAGCGACGCAACCGTCCATAGAAATAACGGACCGCAAATGCATAGAACGGAAGTGGTAAGATGGCAATCAGTGTGAGTTGTGGATCAATCGTGTACATGATTCCAATAGCGATGAAAATCGTAATCATATCGAGCCAAATATTCATCAAGCCGGTGATGACGAAGTCTTTCGTCTGTTCGACGTCGTTGATGATCCGCGAAATGATTTGCCCCGTCTTATTGTTTGAATAAAAGCGAAGCGACAACTTCTGGACGTGATCGAACAGTCTGTTCCGTACATCGAACAAGACACGGGTCGCGGCCCACTGCGCCAAATATTGACGCAAGTATTCAATTGGTGGCTTGAGAACGAGGAAGACAAAGAAGACGATACTGAATAACCAGACAAGCGTCGTATAGTCCTGTCTCGGCGCATCATCACCTAAATAATTATCAATGACATATTTATAAAGTAACGGTAATCCGAGCGGAATCGAAAACTTTAAAATCCCGACGAAAATCGTTAGGGCAATTTGTTTTTTATAAGGTTTAACAAATTGCAGATAACGTTTAATACTACCCATAGTTCCTCCTTCATTAAGAAAAAAAGCGGAGATGAGGAATCATCTCCGGTAACGTGCTTCGTATTCGCGATACCATTCATCGACGAATGTTGGGTTGAACGGACCTTTCCGTCCTCGAATCCAGTTGATCAGTTCTTGCACGTTCTGCTTCAAGATTCGATCAATCGCTTTCGGATAATTCATCTCGCGACGATGCCGCTCATATTCATCTTCATCTAAAATCGTATACGACATATCCGGGAACACCTTGATGTCCAAATCGTAATCGATATATTTGATGGCACGTTCATCCCCATCAAATGTAGTCGGCGAACCTAGATTACAGTAGTAGTAAATCCCGTCTTCGCGAATCATACAGATGACATTGAACCAATACTCAGATGAAAAGTAGCAAATTGCCGGCTCACGCGTTCTCCATTGCCGACCGTCTGATTCACTGACCATGATGCGGTCGTTGAATCCGATCATATCCGTTTTTGACGACTGAAGGACGAGCGTTTCTTCCCAAACGCGATGCAAAGTTCCGTTGTGCTTGTAGCTCTGTATCTCGATTTTGCTACCTGCTTTGGGAAATAAGCTCATAAGCTCCTCCTTTCCGCTGTGATGCTATACAATTCTCATATTTAATTATAGCGACTTTCAGAACCAATGAAAAAGGAAATCTCTTATTTTCATGAATTTAGTGTTTTTTGGAAGGCCCGTGCCCGTTCCTGAAACATCGGACGAAGCACGAAATATTCGACGAGTATGTTCGGAACATAGCTATCGAACGTCACTTCGTCAATCATGACCGCCTTTCCGTCACGCGACTCGACTCGGTGCACGTGCGTGAACCGTTTGAACGGAAACGGCAGTGTCTTCCCTTGATCACAGAACGCCCTGTTTCCTGAAATCGAGATGGCACTATTCCAGGGCAATTCTATTGGACCGACCCCTATTAACAACTTCACTTCATTGCCTTCGACCGAGGCACCATCCCCCATTAGACGTACTTTAGGAAACTTTGTCAGCTTCGTCAAAAGCGAAGCATCCTGTAATAGATCCCATAGCGTATCAACCGCCGTATCGTATGTCGACTCTACATCAAATCGTCTCACTTTCACCACCTGCCAATCGTTCTAGTTTTTGTTGAGCCACAGAAACCGTCTTCACCTCGCGCTCTGAGGCGTCTAACCAAACGACATCATCGGTCGGGAGCGTATCGACTCGATATAAATCGATATACCAAACGATATGGGAGAAGACGTGTTTCACTTGCCCGAGATAAGTTCCGTTTACCTGTTCCCCCGTTCCTCGTTCGGTAAGCGGATATTGCCACATCCCAGCGAGCAGTCCTTTTTCTGGTCGTTGTTCATAGGCGACTTTCCCATCTTTTTCGATACATAGCGCGTCATACATTTCGACACGTGCCGCTCCTTTTTTCGTTTTCACCGGCAGCTCATCTTGAACGTGGTGGGCATACGCATAACAGGTGTCTTGGACCGGACAAAGCGAGCACATCGGATTTTTCGGTGTACAGACCGTCGCCCCTAATTCCATGACGCCTTCATTAAAATCAGAAGCATGAGTCGGGTCCATCAAACGACGAACGACTTGTTCAAATAGTTTACGCGTCTTCGGTACGGCGATATCGTCATAGATCCCGAATTGTCGCGACATGACGCGCATGACGTTCCCATCGACTGCTGGTTCCGGTTGGTTGTAAGCAATCGACAACACCGCTCCCGTCGTATAAGGGCCGACTCCCTTCAATTTTTCGAAACGTTCCTTCTCTTCGGGGACGATGCCATCATAAACAGAAGCGACTTCTTTGACTGCCTCGTGTAAGTTTCGGATGCGTGAGTAATAACCGAGACCTTCCCAATACTTGACGACCTCCTCTGTCTCGGCGGAAGCGAGCGCCTCAAGTGTCGGGAATCGTTCCATGAAACGGTTGTAATATGGGATGACCGTGTCGACCCGCGTCTGTTGTAACATGACCTCACTCACCCAGACGCGATATGGATTTTTCGCATGACGCCAAGGTAAATCACGCTTTTCACGATTGAACCACGTGACCAATCCCTCATTGAATTGATGAATATTATAATTTGTGAACAATTTATCAAGATTAAGCATTGTGTTTCCCCTCGTTTTAAAAATATTGTATGATTATTAAGAACAGATGACGTGATTTTGTATATATTGATGGAGGTGCTGAAGCACATTGGATACTGCGACACACATTGGTATGGGACTTGGTTTAAGTGCCATCGCGACGCTCAGCCCGGAGGTGTCAGGTGATGCACAGATGTTTCTGGCCATGACAGCCACGGCTCTCGTCGGCTCGCATGCACCAGACTTCGACACCGTCTTTAAGTTAAAAGGAAATAGTACGTATTTACGCCAGCATCGCGGTCGTTCACACGGAATCACCGCACTGCTTGCTTGGCCGATTATCGTCAGTGCCGTCATCGGTACGGTGCTTGGCGTCAATCCCGCCTCCCTATGGGTCATGGCACAAATCGCTGTGTTGTTACACGTCACGGTCGACTTATTCAACGCTTACGGGACGCAAGCGCTACAGCCATTTTCGAAAAAGTGGATTGGCTGGGGTGTCATCGGAACGTTTGATCCGTACTTGTTCTCTGCTTATTACGGTGCATATGCATTATGGATGATTACCGGTGCGACTGTCCCTATTTTTGCATTGCTCATTGCGCTTGTCATTAGTTACTATGCAATTCAGTTTAAATTGCGTAACCGTGCGCTCGCTACTGTGGCACGACACTTTGCCGGTGCACATGAACTATTTATCTCACCAGGAATCGGTTGGGATGATTGGCACGTTGCCGTCCGTTTCCGCGATGGTCTCGGAGCCGTGAAAGTGAAGAAAGGGAAAGTCATCGAGTGTGGTCGCTTCCGCGACAAACCGATGCCTGGGGAAGAAGATCTTCATTTCGTCGAAGCTCGAAAAAATGCTGATTTGCAAGCGTTCCTCGAGTTTTCAAAAATTCACACGTATACCGTGACACGCCATAACGGAATGATTGAATATCGTTTCACGAACTTACGTTATTTCTCAAAAAATATGTATCCGTTCGTCGCTGTCGTCATCGTAGACGAACAGTCGAATGATGTATTGTCTTCATTCACTGGATGGGTATTCAGCGAAGATAGCCTTCAGAAGAAACTGGTATACGAACAATAAAAAGTCGCTCGGTTGAGCGACTTCAGGCTGTTGACGAACCAAATCGCATATGGCGATTTGGTTCGTCTTTTTTTATGTTCAACGAGCTTGAGGCGTTCTGTCCGACAAAAGATTGAAGAAATGTTATGTAGACAGTCCTTTCTGGCCAACAGGTTGGCCAGCTTCTTCATGTTTTGTGCGGTGGCTGCCACCAGATTGGCGCGTTGGACCTTCGCGGTCCCCCTGTAGAAGGTGAAACGGAGCCCATGGAGTTCTTTCCCATCGGCGAACGAGCGCTCGACGGTCTGCGGCCGCAGTCGGTAGAGGGATTTCCCAGACGCGGACAGGCGGTTCTCGTTCACCTGCTCGCGGTAATGTTCATCGACGTGGCGTGTGATGTCCCTTCGGTGCGTCCGGCTGGACGTGCACTTCTCGAGGAGCGGGCAGTTCTGACAGATGGAGGGGTCGGACACGTAATGGTGATAGCCGTGGCGGTCCGTCGTCTGATAGGTGAGGCGCTGTCGCGCCGGACAGAGATAAGCATCCTCTTCCGGCAGGTACGTGTATCGGGTCTTGCGGAACATTCCTTTCTTCCCGCCGAAACGCCTCCGGGCGATGACCCCGAAAACACCCCGTTCGACGAGCGCCTTCGCGATCCCGGTCGTGAAGTAACCGGCATCGAGTGCGACCGCCTCGAGCGGGAAATGGAAACGTTCGAGGACATGGTCGAGCCGATCGAGGTAGACGGTGCTGTCCGACACGTTTCCGGGTGTGACGTGTACATCGACGATGAAATTGTGCTTGGCGTCGACCGTCCGATGCGCCAGCCAGAAAAAGCCTTCCGGCTTCTGGTCACG